>NZ_BCYU01000029.1 GCF_001598355.1 Sphingomonas asaccharolytica NBRC 15499 | reverse complement strand
GAGGCGCGCGGCACCGAGCCGCTCAAGCCGTGGCTCGCGCGGATCGCCGCGGTCAAGACAACCAACCAGCTCGTCGCGCTGATGGCCGAGCCCGGCTATGCCGCGCCGATCAATATCGGGGTGAGCCCCAATTCCAAGGACCCGACCCATTATACGGTCGATACCGGGCAGGCCCGGCTCGGCCTACCGACGCGCGATTACTATCTGCTGCCCGACGCCAAATATGTCGCGTATCGCAAGGCCTATCACGACTATATCGTCCATATCCAGCAACTCGCCGGCATTTCCGACGCGGCGGCCAAGGCCGATACGATCATCGCGCTCGAAACCAGGCTGGCACAGGACCAATGGACACCCGAGGCGCGCCGGGACCCGGTCAAGACCTACAATCCGATGGACCGCGCGGGCCTGACCAAGCTCGCGCCGCAATTCGACTGGACTCCCGTCCTCGCCAAGATCGGCCTGGGCAAGATGCCGATCGTGGTCGTCGCCGAGCCGAGCGCGGTGGCCGCGGCGGGCAAGGCGATCGAAACCACGCCGCTCGCCACCTGGAAGGATTGGATGACGTTCCGCTTCATCAGCGACCATGCGCAATATCTGCCCAAGGCGTTCGACGATACGCGGTTCGGTTTCTACAGCCGCACGATGCAGGACGTGCAGAGCCAGCCGGAGCGCTGGAAGCGCGGCGTGCGTCTGCTCAACGACTATCTCGGCGAGGCGGTGGGTGAGATCTACGCCCAGCATCACTGGACCGCCGATACCGACAAGCAGATGACCGAGCTGATCGGCGACCTGCGCGCGGCGTATAAGGAGAAGATCGACAACGCCGCCTGGATGGACGAGCCGACCCGCAAGGAAGCGCTCGCCAAGCTCGCCTCATTCGATCCGCGGATCGGGCACCCGGCCAAATATATCAACTATTCGGCGATGACGGTGTCGCGCACCGACCCGCTCGGCAACGCGATCGCCGCCGAGGACTTTCAGTGGAAGCTGCAGCTATCGCGGCTGCCCAAGCCGGTCGACCGCGGCCTGTGGGACATGAACGTTCAGGAAGTGAACGCTTATTACAACCCGCTGATGAACCAGGTGACCTTCCCGGCGGCGATCCTGCAGCCGCCCTTCTTCGATCCCGCCGCCGACCCTGCGGTCAATTACGGCGAGACGGGGGCCACGATCGGCCACGAAATGGGTCATGGTTTCGACGACGAAGGCCGCCAGTTCGACGCGACCGGAAAGCTGCGCGACTGGTGGACCAAGGAATCCGCCGACCGCTACACCGCGCACGCGCAAAAGCTGGTTGCGCAGTTCAACGGCTACGAGCCGATCCCCGGGGTCCACATCAAGGGCGAACTGACCCTGGGCGAGAATCTCGGCGATCTCGGCGGGCTCGAAGCGGCCTATGCCGCCTATCGCCGCTATGTATCACGCCATGGCGAGCCGCCGGTGATCGACGGCTATTCCGGCGACCAGCGCTTCTTCATCGCTTATGCGCAGAGTTGGCAAGGCAAGGCACGCGAAGGCGCGTTGCGCGCCCAGCTCCTGTCCAACCCGCACAGCCCGGAAGAATATCGCGTCAACGGCATCGTCCGGAACATGGACGCCTGGTACGCGGCGTTCGGGGTCAAGTCGGGCGACAAATTGTATCTGGCACCGGAGGATCGCGTTCACGTCTGGTGAGTGGGGGTATTACAGCCCTCTCCCGTTTACGGGAGAGAGGTGCGTTACTGCAGATCGGGAAGAAGTTCTGACGATGAAGCGACTTGCCCTGTTTGGCGCCATGCTAGGTTCCGCGATTGCCGCCGTTGCTGCCATCCCGGCGTCGGCGCAGGTGGTCTCGCCGCCGCCGGCCAGGGTCGCCGCGCCCCAGGCCGCGACGGCCGCTCGACCGCGCTCGATCCTGTTCATCGGCAACAGCTTCACGCAAGGGGCGCATTCGGCGGTCAAACGCTATCGCAACAACACCGTCATCGATCTCAACGGCGACGGCTATGGCGGCGTGCCGGCGCTATTCAAATTGTTCGCCGCCGAATCGGGGCTCAATTATACGGTCGCGCTGGAGACCGATGGCGGGAAGACGCTGGGCTTCCACTGGAACCAGCGCCGCCAATTGGTTTCCCGGCAATGGGATGTCGTCGTCCTCCAGGAACTGAGCACGCTCGACCGCGAGCGTCCGGGCGATGCGACCGATTACCGCACCTATGCCCCGCAATTCGCCGCGATGTTCGCCCGCAACAATCCGCGGGTCGACGTCTATCTGATGGCAACCTGGAGCCGCGCCGATCTGGTCTATCAGCCGGGCAGTCCCTGGTCGGGCAAGCCGATCACGGCGATGGCGCAGGATTTGCGTCGCGCGGCCGACGGGGTGCGCGCGCTGTCGCCCGCATTCCGAGGCGTAATCCCCGTCGGCGAGGCGTGGAACCGTGCGATCGCGAGCGGAATCGCCGACCCCGATCCCTATAACGGCGTCGCGTTCGGCGAAGTCGATCTGTGGACCTACGACCATTACCACGCCAGCATCTTTGGCTATTACCTGGAAGCGCTGGTCGTGTTCGGCCGCGTCACGGGGCTCGACCCGACCAGGCTGGGCGCCAATGAGCGCGCCGCCGACGATCTTGGCATCGATCCCCGGGTCGCCGTCCAACTGCAACAGGTCGCCAAGGCGCAACTCGCCACGCCTTAAGCTGTCAGGCGAGCGAGAAAGCCTTTGGACGTGGCGGGTCGGGGAACCGAATTATTGCGCGAACGCTGGTTCTCCACCTTTGGGTGCAGCCGGCGCCTTCGCTACTTGCGCAACGCAAGCCTTTTTCGACGGCATAGCCGACTTGCCCGACTGGTGGTGACCCGCGCTCGGGGTGCACGCCGGACGATCGCGCATGCGATGGATCGCCGCGGGGGTCTTGCCGGCCGGGTGCCAGACAACTTCGTGCGTGTCATTGAACGATTGGGCGGCGGCGGGCAGCGGCAGGACAAGCGCGGCGGCCACAGCGATCAGGGCGGATTTCACATCGGACTCCTTTTGAAGAACCCGCTTCCTGCCATTCGGCCCGTCGCGCCGCCTTGCCGCTCCGTAACAAATCATTGCCGGCCAGGGGCGGTAAGCTTGAGGGCGGAGCGCAGCGCGACTAGGTCCAGCGCATGACACCGATAGAGGCCGTTCGATGACCGCCCCAAACATCGTCCTGGTCGAGGACGACCCGCCGCTCCGCACGCTCACGACCCGCGCGTTGCAGGAGAATGGCTATAATGTCCGGCCCGCCGCGACCGCGCCCGAAATGTGGCGTGCGTTCGAACAGGGTCCGGTCGATCTCGTCCTGCTCGACATCATGCTGCCCGGCACCAGCGGCATCGATTTGTGCCGCGAGCTTCGCCGCACGAGCGAGGTGCCGATCATCTTCATCTCGGCCAAAGGCAGCGAGACCGATCGCGTCGTCGGGCTCGAACTCGGCGCCGACGATTATCTCGCCAAGCCGTTCGGCACCCGCGAATTGGTCGCGCGTATCCGCGCGGTGCTGCGCCGCCATTCGATCGAGCGCGGCCCCGCCGATCGCGAGAAAGGCGAACTCAGCTTCGAGGGCTGGACGGTCAATCTGCCACGCCGCGAATTGCTGTCGCCGACCGGGGCCGCGGTCGAGCTGACCGGCGCCGAGTTCGATCTGCTCGTCGCCTTGTGCGACAACGCTCAGCGCGTGATCGCGCGCGAACGGCTGATCGAGCTGTCGCGCACCCGGCTCGGCGACAGTTCGGACCGCAGCGTCGACGTGCTGATCAGCCGATTGCGGCGAAAATTGTCGAGCGCGGGCAAGCCCGCTCCGATCATCACCGTGCGCGGCGTCGGCTATATGCTCAACGTCGCGGTGGAGCGGCGTTGAGGCGCCTGCCCCACCTAACCTTGGGGCTGATCGGCCGCGTCTTCGCGATCCTGCTGCTCGCGGTGCTCGTCGAATATGGCGCGAGCACCTTCCTGTACGAGCGCGCCAGCCAGTTCTCAGTGCGCCAGGACGAAGCGCATCGGCTCGCCGAACATCTCGTCATCGCCAGCAAGCTGATCGAGGAAGCACCGATCGGCGAGCGCACCACCATGGCGTCCGAGCTCACCACATCGCGCTATGCGGTCGCCTGGCGCGCGGTACTGCCCAAATCGCCGGCGGTAGCACCGTCGCTCGACAAATTGACCGAGCAGGTGCTCGCCTGGGAGCCCGACCTCGACGGGCGCGACCTCCGCCTCAATCTGACCTCACCGGGGCGCGACGGCTTCATCACCGGCGCGTTCCGGCTCGACGATGCCAGCTGGATCACCTTTCGCACGCGCCAGCCGGTGCGCGCGCTCGACATGGCGGTCAGCCGCATCCTGCTCGCGCTGACTCCGGCGGTCGCGCTGATCCTGATCGGCGGATTGCTGGTGCGCCAGATGCTGCGTCCGATGCGCGATCTCGCCCGCGCCGCCGACCGCGTCGGCCATGGCGACGTCGAAGCGGTGCCCGAACGCGGCCCGAGCGAAGTGCGCGACGTGATCGTCGCGTTCAACGCGATGCAGGCCCGCATCCACACCTTGATCGCCGACCGCACCCAGGCGCTTGCCGCGGTCGGCCACGATTTCCGCACGCCACTCGCTCGCCTCCATCTGCGCGCCGACGCGATCGACGAGGACGATCTGCGCAATGCGATCCAGCACGACGTGGTCGAGATGGATCAGATGGTCGCGTCACTGCTCGCTTATCTATCGGGAGAGAACGAAGCCGATGGCGAAGCGCCGAGCGCGACCGACCTCGCGGTGATGTGCGCGACGCTTGCCGACGACGTCGTCGATCGCGGCGGCAAGGCGAAATATCACGGCCCCGATCATTGCGAGCTGATCGTCCGCCGCGTCGCGTTGAAACGTGCGGTCACCAATCTGGTCGAGAACGCGCTTCACTATGGAGAGCGCGTCGACATCCGTCTCGATGCCACTCCCGATCAGGTGACGATCGCGGTCGAGGACAATGGCCCCGGGATCGCGCCGGAGGATCGTGCCCGCGCGCTGGAACCGTTCGTCCGCCTCGACGACGCGCGCGGCCGCGATACGCAGGGGTTCGGCCTCGGCCTCGCCATCGTCCAGCGCGCGGTTGCAGCGCATGGCGGCGAGTTCGCGCTGGACGCTGCGCCGTCGGGCGGGCTCAGCGCGCGGATCACGCTGCCGCGCGGGGCGGCGATCGCCGAGTAGCGCGCCCAGCGGGCTGCCCAGCGGTCGACGAAACTGATATGAATCGACCATGGAGCCGGATCCGATCAAGAAATCCGTGCTGAAGAGCACGTATATCGGGATCATCCTGGCGCCGTTTTTGTCGGCGTTCGTCATCGCCGCCATCCTCGCAGCCGGGCCGGCTGAGGTGTTCAAGGCGTTGCGCGGCCAGAAACGTGACGGTTGAATTCGACCGATGATATTCGTGCGACCGGCTCATTGAGCGGGGCCGACGCCAGGGAGGGCAATTGAGCGACATCGCGATCCGATTAGACGGCCTGTTGTTCGGGCTGGTCCTCGTCGCAGGCGGCGGGATATTCGTCGTTGCCGCGCTCTTATCGGCGATCCGGACATTGATGATCGAACCCGCAGACAAGCGTTCCTGGACAATCACTTCCTATAGCCTGTGGCTGGTCTTGGCGCACGCTGTCGCGCTGATGCTGCTGGCCGTCTATACCGACAGCCAGGTTAGTGCGCCGACCGGCCCCGACTGGATCGACTGGCTGGCGGTGCCGTGGCTTTGTTTCGTTCTGGCCGGGCTAGTCCTGCTCTTTCGTCGGCTGCGGCGCGAAAACAGGCGGGACGTCATCTGACGCTATACCATGGCCGAAAAGGCGCCTAGCATCCCCGAATGGGGTTCATCGCCCGCCACCGGCCCTCTCGCGCCACGATCGCAGTGTTCGGTTGCCTGTCGCTGTCCGCCATAGCGATCCCCTCTTCTCGCGTAGCCGGACAAACCGCGCCGGCGAGCTCCCCGCAATTGGTCGGAATCTATGACGGCGGCCAGATGGAGATGGGTGTAGGCCTGCGGCTGCAGCCCAATGGCCGGTTCGATTACATGCTGGCCTATGGTGCGCTGGACGAAAGCGCGAGCGGCCGTTGGACCAGTGATCACGATACCGTCTATCTGACCAGCGATCCCGTCACGCCACCGCGATTCACCCTTCTCGGGCAGCAACCCGCGAGCGACGGCAAGATGCACCTCATACTCGATCTGCCGCGGGGCTGGACGCGGCAATATCTCGATGCCGAGATCGGTCTGGCCGACGGACGCGTCGCGGGCGGTCAATTGTCCGACGATAGCGACGTGATCCAGCTCGCCCCCAACGACAAACCGGTGTCGCTGCGCGTGCGGCTGGACGTCTATGACATCGCGAGCGACAGCTTCCATCTCAACGGCAGTGCTGCGTCGATCCTCCATGTCCGCTTCGACCCCAATGACCTCGGCAAAGTGGCCTTCGCGAAGACGCCGCTGCACATCACGGGCAAGACGCTGACGTTCGAGCGCTACGGCCGCTCGATCGTCTTCAAACCGACCGACCAGAAATGGGAGACGGAGTGACCTTCGTCGCTTGGCGAGGTGAACAACGATTCTCCTGCCGGCCCCTCGCTTAAGCCCGACCGAAGACCGAAGAACGCTCTCCCGTCCGAATAGCGGGGCCCGGACGCGGGTCCTCGACCTCGGCAACATTTCCTTACGCCCGCGCTGCACTGCGGAAAATTGCAGGCCCTAGCTCTTCCCGGCAACCAGCCAAGAGGAGTATCTGCCGTGAACGATCTGATCGGACGCGTCTTCGATTTCGAAAAGCGCGTATTTCCCAGCAACGACCTCTACGCCAAGCTCGCGGTCGACGGGCAAAGCCCCAAGGCATTGATCATCTCCTGCGCCGACAGCCGCGTTGTCCCCGAGCTGATCATGCAGGCCGACCCCGGCGACCTGTTCGTCTGTCGCAATGCGGGCAACATCGTCCCGCCGTTCGCGACGCAGAATGGCGGCGTGTCGTCGACCGTCGAATATGCCGTGCTCGCGCTCGGCGTGCGCGACATCATCGTCTGCGGCCATTCCGACTGCGGCGCGATGAAGGCGCTGATGAACCCCGAATTGCTCGAGGGCATGCCCAATGTCGCCGCCTGGCTGCGCCACAGCCACGCCGCCGAAGGCGTCGTGCGCGCCGGCTATGGCCCACTCGCCAATAACGAGCGCGTTCGCGCCGCCAGCTTGGAGAATGTCGTCGTCCAGCTCGCGCATCTCCGCACGCACCCCGCGGTCGCCGCGGGGATCGCGCGCGGCGAGATCTCGCTGCACGGCTGGTTCGTCGACATCCATCAGGGCGTGATGCTCGGGCTCGACGGCGAAACCGGGCGTTTCCTGCCGATCCGCGACGATCGCCCGCTTCCCGTGGCGCTCGCCGCCGCCCAGCGCCTGGCGATGGGTGAGGAATATGCGGAGGCTGCCGAATGAGTATGGCCAAGCCGGCGGGCGGTTTTCTCGCCCGCGACTTCACCGCCTCGATCGTCGTTTTCCTGGTCGCGATGCCCCTTTGCATGGGCATCGCGATCGCGTCCGGCGTGCCCCCCGAAAAGGGCCTGATCACCGGTATCATCGGCGGCATCGTCGTCGGTGCGCTGGCGGGCTCCCCCCTCCAGGTCAGCGGCCCCGCCGCCGGCCTGGCGGTTATCGTGTTCGAACTGATCCGCGATCAGGGCCTGTCCGCGCTGGGGCCGATCCTGATTCTGGCCGGCCTGATCCAGGTCGTCGCCGGCATCTTCAAGCTCGGCGGCTGGTTCCGCGCGATCTCCCCCGCCGTGGTCCACGGCATGCTCGCCGGCATCGGCGTGCTGATCGTGGTCGGCCAGTTCCACGTGCTGTTCGACGCCAAGCCGATGTCGAGCGGACTCGACAATCTCGCCGCGATGCCGGGCCGCCTGCTCGGCCTCGATCCGAGCAACGCAACCGCGACCGAACTCGCTCTCGTCATCGCGCTGCTGACGATCGGCGTGATGATCGCCTGGGAGAAATTTCGTCCGGCCGCGCTGCGGCTGGTGCCGGGTGCTTTGCTCGGCGTGGTCGCCGGTACGTTGGTCGCCTTCCTATTCGGCCTCGATGTCACCCGCGTCAACGTCCCGGAATCGATCGCCGCCGCCGTCGCCCTGCCCGATGCGTCGATCTTCGCGAAGTGGCTCGACCCGTCGGTCCTGGTCGCGGCGCTCGCCATCGCGTTCATCGCCAGCGCCGAGACGTTATTGTCGGCCGCCGCGGTCGACAAGATGCACGACGGCGTGCGCACCGACTATAACAAGGAATTGCGCGCGCAGGGCATCGGCAACCTGTTATGCGGCGCAGCCGGCGCGCTGCCGATGACCGGCGTGATCGTGCGCAGCTCGGCCAACGTCCAGGCCGGTGCGGTGACGAGGTTGTCAGCGATCCTGCACGGCGTGTGGATTCTCGGCTTCGTCGCCCTGCTGCCCTGGCTGCTGCGCGAGATCCCGATGGCGACGCTCGGCGCGGTGCTGGTCGTGACCGGCTGGAAACTGGTCAATGTCACGCATGTCCGTGAGCTCTTCCGCCATCATGGTATCTTGCCCGCGGTGATCTGGGCGGCCACCCTGGTGATCGTTGTCGCCGAAGACCTGTTGACCGGCGTGCTGGTCGGGATCGGGCTGTCGCTGATCGAGGTGATCCCGCATGTGAAGCGCCTCAAGCTCGGCGTCGATCACCACGAAGCGGACGAGCATGCCGCGATCAGCCTGTCGGGCACCGCGACCTTCGTCCAACTGCCGCGATTGAGCGACGCGCTCGATAAGGCGCCTGCCGACAAGCCGCTGACGATCGACGTCCGCAATCTGGCCGCAGTCGATCACAGTTGCGCGGAACTGTTCCGCGAGTGGTTGGCGCGGCGGCGCGCGAGCGGGGCCAGTGTCACCCTGCTCGGCGCCGACGGGCGGCTCGCTCGCCTCGCCGCGTAGGATTGCCCCGGCAATCTTTCGTTACGATCGGGATACGCAGCGCCGACCTCCCGCCACTATCCCGGTCTTACCGGAACCGTCCGCCCCCAGCTTCCCTTTGCATCGCAAGGGCGGGCGGTTCCGGCCCCCAGATTGTTTGCCGGCAGTCTGAATACCCTAGTCCAGAGCCGAGCCTCCCTTTTCGCATCGGCTTCCTTAGAGCGGGGCATGGCGTTATCCGACGCCATGCCCCCTTTTTCTTCCGCCAGCGATCTGATCGCCCGCGCCCGCGCCGCGTTTCAGTCAGGGCGCCATGCCGAGGCGGAAGAGCTGGCGGCCGAAGCGCGGTCGCAGGATCGGGCATCGCTCGATGCGATCGAGATCCTCGCTTTGGCGCATCGCGCGCGCGGCGACGACACCGGTGCCGAACGCCTGCTGCGCGAAGCGATCGCGATCGATCCCCGCCCGCGCTGGCCGCATGACGACCTTGCCATGATGCTGTTCGACGGCGGACGGATCGTCGAGGCGGAGGCAGCCTGCCGCGCCGCCATCGCCGCGGACTCCGGCAATCCGCAACCCGAAATGATGCTCGGCAATATCCTGTCCGAGCGCGAGGAACTGGTCGCCGGCGCAGCCCATCTGCGCCGAGCGATTGCGCTGGCCGGCGAGCATCCGCAATTGCTCGCCAATCTCGGCCGGAATCTGCAGCGACAGGGTGCGCTGTCAGATGCAGAGCCGCTGCTGCGCCGCGCTGTCGCCGCGATGCCTGACGCGCTGCCGCCGCTGGCCTGGCTGGCCGAGTTGCTCGAACAGGCGCGGCGGTTCGATGAGGCATCGGCGATGCTCGATCGCGCCGAGCGGCTGGCGCGGGCGCAGGGCAGCGACGTCACCTTACAGCGCGCGGCTTTGCTGTCGCGTACCGAGGACTGGCGCGACGGGCTGACGCTGCTCGACGCCGAACCTAAACTATCGGGAGCCGCCCTGCTCCAGCGCGGCCGCCTGCGCGATCGTGCTGGCCGATATTCCGAGGCGTGGCACGACTTCGAAACGGGCAAGGCCGCTCTCGCCGCCGCGTCGGGCCGTCGCTATGCGCGCGCCGAGGTCGAGCGCCTGATCGCCGACTTGACCTCGTTCTTCGCGCCCGACCGGTTCGCCGCACTGACCGCCGCGCCGGTTCGCGACGATGTGCCGCAACCCATCTTCGTCCTCGGCTTCCCACGGTCGGGCACCACGCTGACCGAACAAGTGCTGGCGAGCCATTCGCGTCTTCGCGCTGGCGGCGAGCTGCCCTTCGTTGGCGAATTGGCGGCGATCGCGACGAAACGGACCCGCGGAGCCTTTCCCTCGCATGTCAACGACCTCGACGCCGCAACCCGCGCCACGCTGGCGACCGACCTGCGCGACCATTATCTCGCCCGGGCCGAGGCGTTCGGGCTGCTCGCGCCCGGAACGTCTTTCTTCACCGACAAGATGCCGCTCAATGAAGTGTATCTGCCGCTGCTGCGCGTCGCTTTTCCCGCCGCGCCGTTGGTCGCCGTCGGGCGTCATCCGCTCGACGTGATGGTCTCGGCGATGAGCCACGATTTCACTCATGGCTTCAATTGCGGCTACCGGCTCGAGGATGCCGCGCGCCATTATGCGCTGATCGACACCCTGATGGCCGAGTGGCGGAAGCTGCCAGGGATCGCGCCGCACCGACTACGTTACGAAAATTTCGTCGCGGCGCAGCGGGGCGAAACCGAAGCGCTGATGGCGCATATCGGTCTGCCGATGGAGCCCGCCCAGCTCGCTTTCCACGAAAGCCAGCGCTTCGCCCCGACCCCGAGCTATGCCCAGGTCCAGGAACCGCTCAACGATCGTTCGATCGGGCGCTGGCGGCACTATGGGCGCGAACTCGCGCCGGCACGCGCCATCCTGGCCGAGACGATCGCCCGGGGCGGTTACGCCGCCTGAAGTCCCGCCGCGACCGACGCGGCATCGGCGCCCAGGATCAGTTGCAGCGCATTGGCCGAGGGCCGCGCGATCATCCGCACACCGAGTTGCCGCAGCGCTGCCTCATCGGCGCGCGCCGGATCGGCGAGGTCGACCCACAAGCGGCTCGATGCCGCACCCGATGCGGAGATATTGTCGCGTCCGCCCAAGGCGGCGAGCCATGGCGCCGGATCGGCCGCTGCCGCGGTCGGCCGGCTCTCGACCACCGGCACAGCAGCGGACAACGGCCCGGCCGCCGCGCGCATTTCCATCGCCACCGAATCCGCGATCGGACCGAGCACCACTTGCAGCCCCTGTGCGCTCGGCCGGATGAAACCCCTGGCGCCAAGCTTCTTGAGCCGCGCCTCGCTGACCTTGTCCTGATCGTTGACCACCAACCTGAGCCGCGTCGTGCAGGCATCGATGCTGGCGAGGTTACCCGCCCCGCCCAATGCCTCGACGAACGCCAGCCCGCGCTCGGCGGGTAGCGGGGCCGTGCCGTCCTCCTCCGCCTCCTCGGGCTCGCGACCCGGCGTCTTCAGGTCGAACTTCACGATCGCCCAGCGGAAGGTGCCGTAATAAATCGCGAAATAGGCGAGCCCGACCGGGAGCAGTAGCAACGGCCGGGTCGATTTGGAGAAATTGAGCACATAGTCGAAGAATCCGGCCGAAAAGCCGAACCCCAGATGCACGCCCAGAACGTGCATCAGCGCCATCGCCACGCCGGTCAGGATCGTGTGCATGAAGTATAGCAAGGGCGCGAGGAACATGAAGGTGAACTCGATCGGCTCGGTCACCCCGGTCAGAAACGCGGTCAGCGCCATCGAGGTCAGCATGCCACCCACCGCCTGGCGCCGCTCAGGCAAGGCGGAGCGGTACATTGCGAGGCACGCCGCCGGCAGGCCGAACATCATCACCGGGAAGAAGCCCGACATGAACCCGCCCGCGCTGGGATCGCCGGCGAAGAAGCGATTGAGGTCGCCGGTCTTGCCGTGGAAATCGCCGATGATGAACCAGGCGACGTTGTTGAGCACATGGTGCAGCCCGGTGACGATCAGCAGCCGGTTGAGCACGCCATAGACGAACAGCCCGATCGTCCCCGACTGGACGACGCCATAGCTCAGCCCGTCGACCCCCGCGTCGATCGGCGCGAAGCCGAAGCCGACCAAGGCCGCGAGCGCCAGCCCGGCGAACCCGGCCAGGATCGGGACGAAGCGCCGGCCACCGAAGAACGACAGATAATCTGGCAGCCTGATCGTCGAATAGCGATTGTAGAAAGCTCCCGCGATCAGCCCGGAGGCGATGCCGATCGGCACCGCCAGTTTGGAGATCGCCTTGTCGCGCCACGCCGCCTCGGCGAGCGCGGCGATATCCTTGCCCATATTGGCGGTGACGTCGGGCGGCACATGAAGCAGCGTCATCGCCCCGCGCGTCGCGACCAGGAAACAGACCAGCCCGGCGAGCCCTGCGGCGCCATTATTGTCCTTGGCGATGCCGACGCCGATGCCGAGCGCGAACAGCAAGCCGAGATTGTCGAAGATCGCCCCGCCCGCCGCGGCGACGAAGGGGATGTCGAGCAGATCGGGCTGGCCCAGGCGTAACAACAAACCCGCGATCGGCAGGACCGCGATCGGCAGCATCAGTGCGCGGCCGAGCGGCTGGAGCGATTGCAGCGAGAGCTTCATTGGCCTTGCTCCGACAGAGAAGAGACGAGCGCGCGGACGGCATCGCCATCGGGCGCGCTCAGTGCTTGCGCGGCGACCGTCCGGCATCGGGCGAGATCAAGCATGCGAACCAGCGCCTTGGTCTCGGCGACCGCGGCACCGGGCACCGACAATTCGGTCACCCCCATGCCGATCAGCAACGGCACGGCTTCGGGATCGGCGGCGAGCCCGCCGCACACGCCGGTCCAGCGCTTATGCATCACGCCGCCGCGCACCGTTTCGTCGATCAGCCGCAATACCGCGGGGTGCAGCCCGTCGAGCCCTGCTGCGACCGCCGGATTGGTGCGGTCGCGCGCCAGGGCATATTGCGAGAGGTCATTGCTGCCGATCGAGAAGAAATCGGCCTCGGCCGCGAGCGCCGCCGCGGTCAGCGCGGCCGCCGGCGTTTCGACCATGATGCCGAGTTCGGGGGCCGCGACGCCGAGATCGGCGGCATGCCGCGCCAGCGCCTCACGCGCCGCGATCAGTTCGGCGCGATCGGCGACCATCGGCAGCATGAGCCTGAGTGGCGCCTGGGCCTTGACCCGCAGCAGCGCACGTAACTGCGTGTCGAGCAAGTCGCGCCGCGCGAGCTGGAGGCGAATGCCCCGCAAGCCCAGCGCCGGATTCTCCTCGGCCGCGATCGTCAGATAGGGCGCCGGTTTGTCCGCGCCGATATCGAGCGTGCGCACGATCAGCGGCCGCTCGCCCAATGCGTCGGCGATCGCCTGATAGGCGGTACGTTGCTCTTCCTCGTCGGGTGGCGTGGCGCGGTCGAGAAACAGGAATTCGGTGCGCAGCAGGCCACAGCCCTCGGCGCCCTCGGCCACCGCCGCGCGCGCATCGGCGGCCGAGCCGAGATTGACGAACACATCGATCCGCACGCCGTCGATAGTGACCGCAGGCTGCTCGGCCTGCGCCAGTGCCGCCTGTCGCCGCGCCCGCCGCGTCTCGACACGCGCGCGCACCGCCGCGACGTCCGTCGTATCGGGCGCGATACGAAGCGCGCCGTCCTCGATCACCAATTCGGTACCGGGTTCGACTTGTGCCAGCGCACCGCCGAGCGACACCAGCATCGGCAGCCCCATCCCCGCCGCGATGATCGCGACATGCGACGTCGTCCCGCCGCGCGCGGTGGCGATCCCGGCCAGCCCCGCCTCGCCCAGCGCCATCAATTGCGACGGATAGAGCTCCTCGGCGATCAGGATCGCGCCGGGCGGTGGTGGCGCCTGGTCTGGCGCGCCATGGATCGCGAGTATGACGCGGCGCCCGAGATCATTGAAATCGTCTATCCGCTCGGCAAAGCGCGCATCGCCCGCACCGCGCAACTGGTCGACATAGAAGCGGATCGCTTGCCGCCAGGCGAACCCAGCACTCTTGCCCGCCGCGATCGTCGCATCCGCCGCGATCGCCAGTTCGGGATCGTCGAGCAACGCGAGATGCGCTGCCGCGATGCCCGCGCGATCGCCTTCGCCCACAGCGTCCGCCGACAGCTCGGTGCGCACGCTATCCTTCGCTCCCATCAGCGCCGCGCGCTCGGCCTCGATACCTGAGCCGATCTCGGGAATATCGGCTACCGGATCGATCGGGCGAAAGGCGGGCCCGATCGCCGTTCCCGACACCGCGGTAACGCCCTTCAGGACCGAGGGCAGTCCGGCAACGGGAGTGCTGGGCGCCGGTTCTGCAAGCCCGCCGACCGGCTTTAGCTCGCCCATCCCGGTCGCGAGCAAATCGGCGACCGCCGCAACGCCGTCGCTATCGCTGCCACGCACCGTGATCGCCGCACCATGCGGCAGGGCGAGCGCCAGCATCGCCACCGCGCTGCGCGCGGAGGCCACACGCCCCGACGGCGCCACGACCTCGATCGTCCCGGAGTAGCTAGCCGCCAGCTGCGCGATCCGCGCCGCCGGTCGCGCGTGCAGCCCGTGCTCGAGCGGCAGCTCAAGCGTACGACTTGCTGTCGATACGGCCTGCTCCGCCATCGCGACCGCACCGTCCAGCGCCCGGAAACACATCACTGTCTCGCCCGCAGCGACCGCACGGTCGCTCACTGGATCCTCGACGGCGAAGGCCTCTCCGTTGGTGACGATGATCGGCGTGATCAGGCTCTTCGCCGTCCGCGCCAGCCGATCGAGATCGAACTCGACCAGCAACTCGCCCGCCGCCACGCGCTGGCTGTCGGCGACCTTGGGCGCGAATCCCTCGCCGCCCAGCCCGACCGTCTCCAGCCCGATATGCATCAACAACACCGGCCCGGAATCGAGTTGCAGCGTCACCGCATGCCCCGCCGGATGGACCGACACCACCACGCCCGCGCCCGGCGCTAGCAATCGCCCCTCGACCGGGTCGATCGCGATGCCGTCGCCCAGCATCTTCTCGGCGAACACCGGATCGGGCACGTCGGCCAATCGAGTCGCCCAGCCCGCCAGCGGGCTCGCGATGGTCAGGCTCATTTCGCCGGGCCCAAAGTCAGCCGGTCGAGCATCCACAACGGATTGGGGCCGGTCTGAGTAAAGGTCATGCACAGATCGTGGCGTCCTTGTTGCGGCGGGAGCGATCCCGCGATCGTGCTGACGCCTGCATTGCGCGTCGCGTCGCCGAGCGGGATGCTCGCAACCACCGGGCCATCGCAGCGATCGAGCCTGACCACCAGCTCGCCCGTTGGCGTGCGCGGTTTGTCGAACCCCACTTTGGCGAGATCGGCGCCGATCGAGAAGTTGAACGGCACCTGGCCGACCTCCGCCGACAGCGAGGCGATGCCGTCGAGCGGCGCGCGCTTCCAGATCCAGCAGGGATGGAAGATGTCGCCCCAATGGACCCTGCGCACGCCGCCGGTCGCGCCGTCATCCTCAAGGCGCAACGGCACGGCGGTGGCGCACAAGTCCATCTCGGTCGCGGTGCGAGTGCGGAGCAAGGCAGCGGTCAGCGTCCAGTCGCGCCCGGTCCCGAGCGGCTCCCCGCCGGCAAAGGCGCGCACGCGCAGCCGTGTGCCCTCCGGCAAGGTCAGCGTGCCGTCATAGGCCAACGACGCGACGGTCGGTGCGCTGCCGTCGATCGTATAGCGCAGCACGCCGACATCGGCCTGCTGGCGCAGCTTGACGGTCACTTTGCCGTCCCCGCCGTCGACACTCGCCAGCGGTTCGAGCGGGGTCATGTTGTACCCCAGCCCCAGCCGCCGATAGCGCGCGAATTCCGCCGGCAATCGCGCCGCGAACCCCTTCCAGTCGCGCTTCGCCGCCGGCGTCCAACCGAGTTCGGCGAGCGCCGCCGCGCGCGGCCACAGCATGCGATCGGCATAGGCGGTGGTGCGGACATGCTCGGTCCACAGATTGACCTGCACCCCGAGCAGATGCCGGCGTTCGTCCGCGCTCAAAACGGCCGGCAGCGGATCGAACGTATAGATATGCTTCCAGTCCATCACCCCGCCGCGCCCCGGCGGCTCGTCGCCGGAATCGCTCTGGATATGGTCGAGATAGAAATCGGGCGACGGCGACAGGATCGCGTCATGCCCGGCCTTCGCGGCGGTGATCGCGCCGGACACGCCGTGCCACGACATCACCGTCGCCGATGGCGGCACCTTGCCTTCCAATATCTCATCCCAGCCAACCAGCCGCCGCCCGCGCTGCTGAAGGTAGGTGCCGATCCGCGCCATGAACCAGCCCTGCAGCTGTTCCTCATCCTTCAGGCCGAGCGCCTTGATCCGCGCCTGGATGCGCGGATCGGCTTTCCATTGGTCCTTCACCCCTTCGTCGCCGCCGACATGGACGTAGCGCGACGGAAACGGCTCGAGCACTTCGTCGAGCACATTAGTCAGGAAGGTGAAGGTGGCGTCGTCGGTGTTGTACAGATTGTACAGCACCCCCCAGTCCGAACTGGGCGTCTTGGGCGGGGTCGGGGTCGAGCCAAGCTCGGGATAGGCCGCGATCGCTGCGGTGGCGTGTCCCGGCATGTCGATCTCGGGCACGATCGTGACATGGCGCGCCTCGGCATAAGCGACGATCTCACGGATCTCGGCCTTGGTGTAGAAACCGCCGTAGCGCACCGGCTTGTTGGTCGTGGGATCGACGCCCGCCGCGCCCGCCGGCTGGCGCCACGCTCCGATCGCGCTCAGGCGCGGATAGCGGTCGATCTGGATCCGCCATCCCTGATCGTCGGTCAGATGCCATTGCAAGACGTTGAGCTTCTCCATCGCCAAGCGATCGATCAGTTGTCTGACATAGGCCGGCGGCTGGAAGTGCCTGGCAGAATCGAGCATCACGCCGCGCCAGGTGAACGCCGGCGCGTCGTCGATCGTCACCGCGCCGATCCTGCCGTCGCTCGATGCGGCGATCAGCTGCCACAAAGTGGTCGCGCCATAATACAGTCCGGTGTCGCTCGACGCAGACACGGTCGCGCCAGCAGGTGTCACCCGCAGACGATAGGCCTCTTCGCCCTTGATCGCCGGATCGCGCCGGAACCGGATCGCACCGCTCTTCGCCAATACAAGCTTGGGCCCGCCGGTCCGCCCGACGAGTTCGGCCAGCCGTCGCGCGGCGGCCGTACCGCCGGCATCGTCGGCGACGATCGTCGCGCGGGCAAAAGAAAAGCTGCCGGCCTGTGACGTCACCGTCGCGGGCATCGGCAGCAGGGGGAGGTCAGGTGACGCCCATGCCGCCGCCGGCATGCTCGAGATCATGACGGCGGCGAACAGGGGGGTGCGCATCGGGTAATCCTATTCGGTCTTGCCGATGCGCGACAGGTCAGAAGTGGACTTTGCCACCGACCCAGAACGTGCGGCCATTGTTGTAATAAGCGCGCGGGATCGAGGGATCGCCGACGAAGTAATAGAGCTTGTGGTTGAGCAGATTCTGCGCGTCAGCGGTCAGCGCGAAATATTTGGTCACGTTGAGCGTCAGCGACCCGTCGAGCGTGCCGAAATCGGCCTGCCACATCGGTGTCGAGCGATCGATGCCCGACCGGAATTTCGAGCGGAAAGTGTAAGCAAAGCGCGTCGAGATCAGCGAATTCTCGTAATAAGCCGTCACGTTGAACGTGTGCTTCGAATTGCCGTCGATGACGCCGCCGTCCGCCGCCTTGGCATCGGCATAAGTGTAGTTCGCCAACATGCCGAACCCGCCATAGATCGGCTGCTGCCAGTTGACCTCGACACCCTTGTTGGTGCCGCCCTTGCCATTGATCGGGCCCGTGATCTTGAAAGTCGCCCCCGCAGGATGCTGCTGCGTGATCAGGAACCGCTCGGTCTCATTGCTCGTGATGTACGAGTCGATGTCGAGGTAGAACAAATTGACCGAGAACAGCGACTGCTTCCCGTAATACCATTCGGCCGCGAGGTTGAACTGCCAGGCGCGGGTAGGATCAAGGTAAGGATTGCCACCTGCGGTCCCGGTCAGCGCCAGGTCGCTGACGGTGAAGGCGCCGGCGAGCTGGGCATAGCCAGGCCGCGTCATCGTCTTGGCGGCGCTCGCGCGGATCAGCAAATTGGGCATCGCGTTGACGGTCAGGTTGGCGCTGGGCAGGATATCCCAATAGCTGCGGTCGACCGTCACCGTCCCGCAGGTGCCGCAGAACGGGCTGACTGCGTTCGCGACAAGCGCGTTGGGTGAATATTGCAACGTGTTGAGATCGGTATGCACCGCGCGCACGCCAATATTACCACGCCAGCCCTGGCTCTCCCCGCCCAGCTTGGCCATCGCATAGACGGCCTCGGTCTTCTCCTTCACCGAGAAGCTCGCCTGCGGATAGAAAGCGAATTGCCGCCCGCCATTGGTGGCAAGCTCGGCCAGCACCTTGTCCTTGTCCGCGATCGAGTAAGGCGGGAAAGCAATCAGGCCATCGAGGAAATCGTCCGGCGTCGTGCCGCCGTTGAACACCGTGCCGAGCCCGACGCCCTTGGTTCCCGAATAGAGACCGTTCCCCGCCCAGGAATAAGCGGTGTAGTTCACCTCACGCGTGTGGTCGGTGTAGCGACCTCCGATCTTGATCGACTTCAGGAAATCGCCGTCGAATTTGTACTCGGCGTCGGCGCGGACATAGGTTTCCTTGTCGGGCGACAGGATGCGGCCGCCCCACGACCAGCTGTAATAATTGTTGAGGTACGCGGCCGACTTGGGGTCGGTCGGCAGCCCGGGATAATTGACCGTCGCACCCTTGCCCGCGAGCGCATAATTGACGCCGGTGTCCCAATAGGTTTCCCAGGCATAGGTATCCTTGGTGGCACCCTCGCCCTTGGTATAACCCACTTCCCCAGACAAAGTCAGGCGATCGGTCGGCTTCCACTCGGTCTCCAGATTGATCACCCAGGTCGACGAATAAGCGTCGCGGAAGATGTCGTCCTGGACGCGGCCCTGGATCGGATTGCCGTTGACGTCCTTCGCATTCCACGACGCCGCGGTCAGATACCCGTTGGTGACGGTGTACGGGCCGAGCGCATAGGGGCGCGGCAGATGCGTTACGGGGTCGATTCCCGGCGTCGAGTTGCTGCCGATCACCCGGCTGATCCACGCCATCGAGTTACGGTTGACGTTGTTGGCGTCCATCCGCGTGTAGATGCCGTTCAGCGTCACTTCGAACTGATCGTTGGGCTTGTATTGCAGCGCGACGGTGCCGCCCTTGCGGACGCGCTTCTGGCTGAAATAGGCCGCGCCAATGAGGTTGGGCGCGGTGACCGTCTGATTGGTGCCAGCGAAATTGTTGTAGGTCGTGTAGCCGAGGAATTCCTGACCATCGCGCCGGAACTCGCGCTCCTGATAATAGCCCGCGATCAGCAGACCGACCGTCCCCGCCTGGTTCTTCCAGCTATAGAGACCCGAGACCTGCGGCTTCACCTTGTCGGCCAGGTCATTGTAATTGGCCTGGGCGGTCAGGCTGAACGAATTGGCCGGCAGGTCGAGCGGGCGCCGGCTGTGGAGATTGATCGTGCCGCCGATGCCGCCTTCGGGCAGATCGGCTTCGGACGATTTGTAGACTTCCAGCTTGCCGACGATTTCCGACGGCAACAGACTGAAGTCGAAGCTGCGCCCGCCGCTGGTCTGGTCGAGCACGAACCAATCGCCGGTCGCGACCGAATGGCCGTCGAGCAAGGTCAGGTTGAGCGTCGGATCGGTGCCGCGGATCGACACCGACTGATTCTCGCCGAAGCCGCCGGCATTGGCCGATCCGGTGACGACGTTGACGCCGGTCAGACGACCGAGCGAGTCGGCGACGTTCTTGTCCGGAAATTTGCCGATATCCTGAGCGGTGACGACTTCGGAGACGACGTCGTTGGCGCGCTTCGAATCGAGCGACGCCTGGATCGAGGCGCGGATGCCGCTGACGACGATGTCGTTGCTTTGGTCCTGCGGATCGGCAGTGGTGGCTTGACCGCTGCCTCCGACATCGGCAGGCGCCGCCGCTGCTGGAGCGGTCTGCGCAAAAGCAGGCGCCGCGATAGTCAGCGCGAGGACGCTTGCGGTACAGGCGAACATCGCCCGATGCGTTTTGGCTTGGAACGTGACCATGATCTTCCCCTTCAACCCCTGGATTGGACTGTACCAAAGTACGACCAACTGTCGCTGTCTGCCCTGTCCGGTCTCATTTTTGGCCCGGATCAGGTCTGTTGCGAGTGTCATAAAGGCTCATTGGTCATTAAATTGCAATACCAAAATCAATACCAGTGCAGATATTTCGCACTTTGGTATTGAAATGGCATTATATGATGGCTTAAAGAATGCCGCGTCAGGGGGTTGTCCGCCATGTTCGTCGATCGCGTAGGAAAGCTGCCGGAAGGAGATACCGCGCCGCTGTATCAGCAGCTGCAGCGCGTGCTGCGCTCTGCGATTGAGCGCCAGGTTCTCGCCCCCGACGAAGCGCTGCCCCCCGAACGCGATCTTGCCCAGGCCTATAACGTCTCACGCGTCACCGTACGCAAAGCGCTCGACGGGCTGGTCGATGCGCGGATGCTGACCCGGCGCCAAGGCGCGGGCACCTTCGTCGCCGCACGGGTCGAAAAGAATTTCGCGACGATCTCGTCCTTCACCGAGGACATGCAGTCGCGCGGCCGCGTGCCGCACAGCGAGTGGCTGGCGCGCACCGAAGGCACGGTCGCGCCCGAGGAGGCGATGGCGCTGGGTCTCAGCCCCGGCAGCCAGGTTTATCGCTTCACCCGCATCCGCTATGCCGATGGTGTGTCGATGGCGCTCGAATATGCGACCGTTCCGGCGAGCTCGCTGTCCGGGCTCGAGGCGGTGACCGAATCGCTCTACGACGCATTGGGCGACGACCGTCCGGTGCGCGTGCTGCAGCGCTTCCGTGCGGTACTGTTCACCGATGAGCAGGCCGAGTTGCTGGCGATTCCGCGCAACTCGCCGGGGCTCGAAATCGAACGCCGCGGCTATACCCAGGACGGCCGTACGGTCGAATTCACCAAATCATGGTATCGGGGCGATGCTTACGACTTCGTCGCCGAACTCAATGTCCCGCCAGCCTGAGAATTCCGTGCCGCTTCTTCCCCAGAATACGCTGATGTTCGCCGAAGCCGCCGAAGCGGCGGACGCGGTCGCGCGTCAGACGTTGCGTCAGCACGACGCGCGCCTGGCTTTGGCCGCCGCGCTGCGACAGGACCCGCCGCGCGCGGTGGTGACCCTGGCACGCGGTAGTTCGGATAACGCCGCGACCGTCGCGCGCTATCTGGTCGAAACGCATCTTCGCCTGCTGACCAGCTCGGCCGCGCCCTCGGTTTCGTCGGTCTACGATTCGGCGCCCGATTATGCCGGCACGCTGATGCTGGCGATCTCGCAATCAGGCCGCAGCCCAGACCTGATCGCCGCCGCCGAAATGGCCAAAGCGGGTGGCACGCGGCTGGTCGCGTTGGTCAATGACGAAAGCTCGCCGCTCGCGGCACTGGCGGACACCTTCCTGCCGCTCGCCGCGGGCCCCGAAAAGAGCGTCGCCGCTACCAAATCGTTCATTACCAGCGTCGCCGCGCTGGTCCATCTGATCGCCGATTGGGCGGAGGATGACGAATTGCTCGCCGCACTCGTTGGGCTGCCGGCACTGCTCGAGCAGGCCTGGGCGCTCGATTGGTCGCCAGCACTCGAGCCGCTGCGCAACGCCACCAACCTCTATGTCGTCGCGCGTGGCCCGGCGTTCGGCATCGCGCAGGAAATGGCGCTCAAGATCAAGGAAACCTGCGGCTTCCATGCCGAGGCGTTCAGCGCCGCCGAGGTTCGCCACGGTCCGATGGCGATCGTCGAAAAGGGCTTTCCCGTCCTGCTGCTCGGCCAGGACGACGAATCGCGCGACAGCGTTGCCGACCTCGCGCCCGAATTCGCCGAGCGCGGCGCGCTGGTGCTGAGCGCCGGGTTGAAGGATGCGCCCGGGCTCCGCTTGCCGAGCCTCGACGCGCACCCGGTGCTCCAGCCGTTATTGCTCGTCCAGAGCTTCTACCGACTCGCCAACGCGCTCGCCGTCGCGCGCGGCCGCGATCCCGACCGTCCTCCGCATCTCGCCAAGGTGACCGAAACGGTATGACCCGCACCGCGCTCACCAATGCCCGCGTGCTGCTGCCCTCCGGCCTGCGCGACGATGTCTGCGTCGTGATCGGCGACGGCGAGATTTGCGCGATCTCGTCGACCCCGCCGCAGGACGCGCGGATCGTCGATCTCGGCGGCCGATTGCTGCTCCCCGGCTTCATCGACACCCAGGTCAATGGCGGCGGCGGCCGGCTGTTCAACGACGATCCCAGCGTCGAGACGATCCGCGTGATCGCCGAAACGCATCGCCGCTATGGTACTACCGGCCTGTTGCCGACCTTGATCAGCGACGATCTGTCGGTAGTCGAAGCCGGTATTCGCGCGGTCGATGCCGCGATCGATGCCGGGCTGCCCGGCGTGCTCGGCATCCATATCGAGGGGCCGTTCCTGTCCAGCGCCCGGCACGGCATCCATTCGGTCGACAAGCTGCAGCCGCTCAAGGACGACTATCTCGACCTGCTGACCTCGGCGAAGCGTGGCAAGACGATGGTCACGCTCGCTCCCGAATGCGCTACCCCCGCGCAGATCGCGCACCTCGCCGCCAAGGGCGTCGTCGTCAGCGCCGGCCATTCGGATGCGCGCTATGAGACCGTGCGCGCTGCGATCGACGCGGGCCTGACCGGCTTCACCCATTTGTTCAACGCCATGTCGCAGCTCGCCAACCGCGCGCCGGGCATGGTCGGCGCCGCGCTGGAGGATGATTCCACTTATGCCGGCATCATCGCCGACGGCCACCATCTCCACGACGCCACGCTGCGCGTCGCGGTCCGCGCCAAGGGGCAACATCGCCTGATGCTGGTGACCGACGCGATGCCGAGCGTCGGCTCGGACGAGACACGCTTCGTGCTTCAGGGTCGCGAGATCTGGCGCGATGGCGATACCTTGCATGGCGCGGACGGCGTGCTCGCCGGCTCGACCCTGACCATGGTGGGTGCGGTCAAGGGCATGATCGAACGCGGCCGCGTCCCGCTCGCAGCGGCGGTGGCGATGGCGTCGGCGACACCGGCGGCATTTCTGGGACTGAGCGGCCAGACCGGCACGATCGCCGCGGGCATGCGCGCCGATCTCGTCCTGCTCGACGACGATTATACCGTCCGCGAGACGTGGATCGGCGGTGAACCAAGCGGTGTGACGCGGCCTATGGCAGCGGTCGCCAGATAACTTCAGTCCTACCGCGACATCATCTGCCCCAATTGCCGTCGAACGCGCGCCTTGCTCTCATCGCTCAGCGTCCCGCGAATGCCGCGCCGCTCCTCCGGCACATGATCGAGCGGCGGACCGAACACGAATTCGTCGAACATCGCCCGCCACGCCGCGCGCTGATTTTCGGGAAGGCCGGAAAAAGCCAGGATCGCGTGGACCATCGTGTCGAGCGGCGCGAGCCCCGGCTGCGGCGCGGGCGCCTCGTCCCACCAATAATTGACCAGGATGCTCACCGGGTCGAGCGAGCGGACATGGTGCCACCACATATGCGGAATGAAGAGGGCATCGCCTGGCTCGAGTTCGACGATCTGGGCATGCGCCATCGCCACACGCGCCAGCGGGAAGCGGCTGAAATCGGCTTCGTCGGGATCGAACAGACCGATCGGCGTGCCCGCTGGTGTAAACTCGATCGGACCGATGTAGAGATTGGCAACCTGATCGGGCGGGAACAAAGTGAAGCGCCGCCGCCCCGCCATGACCACGGCGATATTGCTGTTCATGTCATGGTGCGTCGCGACGCGCACGCGATTGCCGATCCAGATGCGTGGCGCCACACCGTCCGGCGCCAGCGGCATCCGGTTCTCCGCCTCGAACCCGGGCAGCGCCTCGGGCACCGCCACCGCCTGCGCCGCGATCGCCGAGGGCGTTGAGGCGCGGGCGGCGGTGTCGAGCCGTGAAAACAGCCAGGCAAGCGTTCCCGAGTCGCGGACGAAGGTTAGCGCCGACATGTCAGCATTATACCCCAGTCGCCCATTGGCCTCGGGCGGCGCGATCGCCACAGCGATCGGTTTGCCCGTATCGAATCGCGCCAGATAGGCGCCAGGGTCGGCGGCATTCACCGCCGGCCAGTCGGCGGCGATCCCGCGGAAAACCGCCGGCGCCGTGCGATCGGCCAGCACGATGGGGGCGTCAGACGCCAGCTCCTCGACCCTGTTCGTCATAACGCGACTATGCCGGGAACCACCGCGCTGACAACCGTCCAAGCTGGGCGTCCAAGCTGGGCGCCCAAGCTGGGTAGGGAGCGAGTCTGGACAAAGCTGCGCCGCGCAATTATCTACCGACCGATATGGAAACAGCCGTCCTCCGTGGCCGCCCCCGTGAATTCGACGTCGACCAGGCGTTGACGGCGGCGCTGCGCGTGTTCTGGGGCAAAGGATATGAGGGCGCGTCGATGACCGACCTCACCGACGCGATGGGGATCACCCGCCCCAGCCTCTACGCTGCATTCGGCAACAAGGAATCCTTATTCCGCAAAGCGCTCGACCTCTACGAACGCGAGAAGCTGTGCTATATGGGCCAGGCGCTCGAGGCACCGACCGCGCGCGGCGTCGCACAGCGCTTACTCCAGGGCAGCCTGGAGAACCAGACCAGCCGCGACGACCCACGAGGATGTCTCGGCGTGATCAGTTCGGTCGCTTGCGGCGCCGAAGCCGATTGTATCCGGCAGGAAGTGCTCGAACGTGGCAGGATCGCGCACCAGGCGCTGATCGAGCGGATGGAGCGTGCGGTCGCCGAAGGCGATTTCCACACCCCGGTGGATGCGGAGGGGATCACCAAATACCTCACCGCGATCCTTCAGGGTATGGCGGTTCAGGCCGGCGCGGGTGCCTCGCGCGGGGACTTGCAGCGGCTGGTCGATACCACGCTTGCGGTGTGGCCAAGCCGCTGAATAAAGTTTGGCTTTACGCTATTGCGGCAAAAAATATCGCTCGGTATAGAATTAGCCCTTGAACCGTTCCGCCCGAGTTTCTATACTGCTCGGTATAGAAGATGGATGGCCAAGGGTCGTCCTTTGGGTCAAAGGGAAGAGACCGGATGAACGGCCGAACGGACACCCTCTTCTAGCGTTTGCGTAGTACAGGGATGAGCCCTCGCCCCCGAGCACCCGATGCGGTGCCGGAGCGCACGACTTGTCACATCTTCATCGGATCACCCCGGCGACCACCCCATCGCCGGGCATGGGCCGCCGCACGCCCCCTGCGGCGGCCCCAACAACAAGGAGGACACGCCATGGCCTATCTCGAATTCGCCCCCGCCGGCGGCGGCGCGCTGCTCGATCGGTCCCCCGTGGCACCCCGCAGCTTCACGCCGAAGCCAGCCGATTTTTCCGCGCTCGAATGGCAGGTCGTCAATCTCGCGCAACGCGATCGGCTGTCGTCGATCCATCGTCCCGGCGCGCTCACTCGGGCCTTCCGCTGGGCATTCGGCGGCGTGGTCAAGACGGCCTTGTCCGATCCGCGGCTCGAGGCGTTGCGCCGCATCGCCGTACTGAGCTGGTATCGCGGCTTCTCCGTCGCGCCCGCCGAAGTCCGCGCCTTCCTCGCCGCCGGCTTCACGCTCGACCAGTACGAGGCCCTGCTCTTCCGGATCAACGCGATCCGCACCAATCTTCCCCGGAGCTTCCGCCGATGAACATGATCACCCCGATCAACGAAGACGCCACCGCGCATCCGCTCGAGGGTAGCGCGCCGGCTCGCCGCCAGCTGTGGCAGCGCGCCGCCTGGGTCACTGCTCCCGTCGCTTTGCTCGCCGCCGGCTACGGCCTGGTCCATCGCTCGGCGCCGGCGATGGCCGCGCCACCGCCGCCGACCGTCACCGTTGCCAACCCGCTCGAACGCGACGTCACCGAATGGGACGATTATGTCGGCCGGTTCGAACCGAGCCGTTCGGTCGAGGTGCGTCCGCGCGTCTCGGGCGCGGTGACCGCGATCCACTTCACCGATGGCCAGATCGTTCGCGCGGGTCAGCCGCTCTTCACCATCGACCCGCGTCCCTATGCCGCCGCGTTGGCGGAGGCACGCGCCGGCATTGCCACCGCGACCAGTGATCTTGCCCTCGCCCGCGCCGATTACGACCGCGCCTCGCGCCTGGTCGACGTCGATGGCGTGTCGAAGAGCGAAATCGATCGCCTGCGTGCCCGCGTCCAGGCGACGACAGCCGCGGTCGCTGCCGCCCAGGCCCGCGTCCGCGCCCGTGCGCTCGATGTCGAGTTCACCGTCGTCCGTGCGCCGATCTCAGGCCGAATCTCCGACCGCAAGATCGATGCCGGCAATCTTGTCGCGGCGGGCGAAGGCGGCAACGCTACCTTGCTCACCACGATCAATGCGCTCGACCCGATCTATTTCAGCTTCGACGGATCGGAAGCGCTGTTCCTCAAGGCCAAGCGCGCCGGTGCCGGTACCGCGTCGCCGATCGAGGTCAAGTTGCAGGACGAGAGCGATTATCGTTGGAAGGGCAGGCTCGACTTCACCGATAATGGGCTCGACATGAAGTCGGGAACGATCCGCGGCCGTGCCGTGCTCGACAACCCGAACCTGTTCCTGACACCCGGCATGTTCGGCAACATGCGCCTGGCGACCGGCGGCCGCAGCCGCGCGCTGATGGTGCCGGACACCGCGATCGTCACCGACCAGGCGCGCAAGACCGTCTTGGTCGTCGCCAAGGACGGTAGCGTCGCCGCCAAGCCAGTCCAGCTCGGCCCGGTGGTCGACGGCCTCCGCGTCATCCGCGGCGGGCTTGCGACGAACGACCGCGTGGTGATCGTCGGCACGCAAATGGCGCAGCCGGGGACCAAGGTGCAGACGCTCGCCGGCAAGATCGCACCGGTCGCGCCCGCTGCCACCGCACCCTCACTCGCGGCACCGCCCGCGGGTCAGGCCACGCTCGCCCAGTAAGTCTCCACTCTTCCCTCGTTCGCCCGAGCGTATCGACGGGCGCCGAGCCGGCTCGTGCTTCGCTGGCTCCGCACGAACGAGGGAGGAGACATCCGGAATTTTCGCCTCTCTCTTCGAGGAACAGGAATCATGCGCCTGTCGCGCTTCTTCATCACGCGCCCGATCTTCGCCGCGGTCATCGCGGTGATCATCACCATCGTCGGCGCGATCGCCTGGATCAGTCTGCCGGTGTCGCAATATCCCGACATCGTCCCGCCGACCGTCACCGTCAGCGCGTCCTATCCCGGCGCCTCGGCCGAGACAGTCGCCGAGACAGTCGCCGCGCCGATCGAGCAGGAGATCAACGGTGTCGACAACATGCTGTACCAGTCGAGCCAATCGACCGGCGACGGCAATGTCACCATCACCGTCACCTTCAAGATCGGCACCAATCTCGATGCCGCTCAGGTGCTGGTGCAGAACCGCGTCGCGATCGCCGTACCGCGCCTGCCCGAGGAAGTGCAGCGCCTCGGCGTCGTCACGCGCAAGACCTCGCCCGACTTCCTGATGGTGGTGAACCTGGTCTCGCCCGACAATTCGCTCGATCGCGGCTACCTCTCCAATTACGCGCTGACTCAGGTCCGCGACCGGCTGAGCCGGATCGACGGCGTCGGCGACGTCCGGCTGTTCGGCAGCCGCGATTATGCCATGCGCGTCTGGATCGACCCCAACCGCGCCGCCGCCCTCAACCTGACCGCCGGCGAAATCGTCCAGGCGCTCCGCGCACAGAATGTCCAGGTCGCGGCCGGCTCGCTCGGCCAGCCGCCTTACGCCCAGGGCAATGCCTTCCAGTTCAATGTCGAGACGCAAGGCCGGCTGACCGACCCGGCGCAATTCGCCAATGTCGTTGTCCGCTCGGATCCCGACGGCCGCCAGGTCCGGGTGTCCGACGTCGCCCGGGTCGAGCTCGGCGCCGCGGATTACAATTCCAACACTTATCTGTCGGGTAAGCCGACCGTGGTCCTGGGCATCTTCCAGCGACCCGGGTCGAACGCGCTCGCCGCCGCCGAGAAGGTGAAGGCGGAAATGGACGCGATGGCGCTGAAATTCCCCAAGGGCCTTGCCTATAGCGTCATCTGGAACCCGACCGACTTCATCCAGCAATCGGTCACCGCCGTGATGCACACCTTGCTCGAAGCGATCGTGCTCGTCGTGCTGGTGATCGTCGTGTTCCTGCAGAAATGGCGCGCCGCGATCATCCCGGTGGTGGCGATCCCGGTCTCGCTGATCGGCACCTTCGCCGTGCTTGCCGGGCTTGGCTATTCGCTCAACAACCTGTCGCTGTTCGGCCTGGTGCTGGCAATCGGCATCGTCGTCGACGACGCAATCGTCGTGGTCGAGAATGTCGAGCGCAACCTCGAACACGGGCTGAGCCCGCTGGAGGCGGCGCGTACCTCGATGGACGAAGTGTCCGCGGCGCTGGTCGCGATCGTGCTGGTGCTTTGCGCGGTGTTCGTGCCGACCCTGTTCCTGACGGGTCTGTCGGGGGCGTTCTACCAGCAATTCGCGGTGACCATCACCACCGCGACGATCATCTCGCTGCTGCTGTCGCTGACTTTGTCGCCCGCGCTCGCCGCCTTGCTGCTGCGCCCGCGTGCCGAGGAAAAGACCGGTGGCCGCCTGCACCAGCTCGTGCTGGCGGCGGGCGATCGCTTCAACCGCGGCTTCGAGCGGATGAGCAACGGCTATGCGCGGCTTACCGCGCGGCTGGTCGCCAAGCCGAAGCGGATGATGACTATCTATGCCGGGCTGATCGCCGCTACCGCCGCTTTGTTCTACGCGACGCCGACCGGCTTCATCCCGGCGCAGGATCAGGGCTATTTCCTGACCGTCATCTCGCTGCCGCCCGGCGCCTCGGTCGAGCGCACCGACGCGGTGATGCGCAAGGTTGCCAACCGCATCCTGCCGCTGAAGGGCGTCAAGGGAGCGGTGATGCTCGCCGGGTTCGACGGACCGTCACAGACCCTCGCGCCCAATTCGGCCGCGGCGTACATCCCGCTCAAGTCGTTCGAGGATCGCGAGAAACTCGGCGTCACGCTCGCCAGCATCATGGGCGAAGCGCGCAAGGCGACCGCCGACATCAACGAAGCACGGCTGTTGATCGTGCCGCCGCCCCTGATCCAGGGGATCGGCTCGGCCGGTGGCTATCGCCTGATGGTCGAGGATCGTGGCGGGCATGGCTATGCCGACCTTGCCGCCAAGTCTTACGGCCTGATCGGGAAGGCCAACCAGACGCCGGGGTTGAACCAGGTCTATACCTTCTTCGACACCAGCACGCCGCGCGTCTTCGCCGATATCGATCGCGCCAAGGCCGATCTGATCGGCGTGCCACCGGAGCGCGTGTTCGAAGCGCTCAACGTCTATCTCGGCTCGGCCTATGTGAATGACTTCAACCTGTTGGGACGGACCTATCACGTCACCGCGCAGGCCGATGCCCCGTTCCGCGCGACCGTCGCCGATATCGCCAACCTCAAGACCCGCTCGAACTCGGGCGAGATGGTACCGATCGGCTCGGTCGCCAATTTCAGCGACCGCACCGGACCGTATCGCGTCGTGCGCTATAATCTGTTCCCTGCGGTCGAGGTCGATGGCGATACTGCTCCGGGCTATTCGTCGGGTCAGTCGCTCAAGACCTTCGAGAAGCTCGCCGCCGATAACCTCCCCGCGGATTACGGCACCGAGTGGACCGGCATCGCCTATCAGCAAAAGGCGGCGGGCAGCACCGCCGGTGTGGTCTTCGCGCTCGCCGTGGTGTTCGTCTTCCTGGTGCTGGCGGCACAGTACGAAAGCCTCGTCCTGCCGCTGTCGATCATCCTGATCGTACCGATGTGCCTGCTCGCCGCGATGGTCGGCGTGAACCTGAGGGGAATGGACAATAACGTCCTGACCCAGATCGGCCTCGTCGTCCTGATCGCGCTGGCAGCGAAGAACGCGATCCTGATCGTCGAATTCGCCAAACAGGGCGAGGAGCAGGAAGACTTGAGCCCGGCGCGTGCCGCGATCCAGGCGGCGCAGACCCGCTTGCGGCCGATTCTGATGACCAGCTTCGCCTTCATCCTGGGTACCGTTCCCTTGCTGATCGCGAGCGGCGCGGGGTCGGAGCTCCGCCAGGCGCTGGGCACCGCGGTGTTCTTCGGGATGATCGGTGTCACTGCCTTTGGCCTGCTGTTCACCCCCACTTTCTACGTCGTCTGCCGCGCCTTGGGCGATCGCATCGCCCGCGCGCGCGGCAAGCGGCCTGCCGCCGGTCCGGACCTGTCCGGTTCGCTGCAGCCGGCCGAATGAGGAGCAATTCGATGCGTTCGTTTGATGTGAACTCACTCCCTCTCCCCTCTGGAGGGGAGAGGGGTACCGCAGCTTGGCAAGCCAACGCAGTCGGCGCGCCGAGCGAAGGTTGGGAGAGGGGTAGGAAGCCGATTGGACAGCGTGCTTCTTCATTCCTCTCCCAGCTCCGCCTGCTTTCCCTCGCCGCCTCCGCCCTCGCCCTCGCGGCCTGCGCGGTAGGCCCGAACTATGTCGCCCCGATCACCCCGCCGACCGCGGCCGGTCAGTTCGTCTCGGCCAACTCCCCCGCGCTCAGCAACGATCCGGCGGCGTCCAACTGGTGGCGGCTCTATCAGGACCCCGTCCTCGACGGGCTGATCGCCGACGCGCTCAAGTCGAACACCGACATCCGCGTCGCGGTCGCGAATCTCGAACGCGCCCGTGCTTCGTTGCGCGGCGCGCGCAGCGACCGGCTGCCGTCGACCGGGCTCAATGCCGGCGCGACCTATGGCCGTCTGCCCGAGGGCCAGCGCGCGCCGGGCAGCCCGCGCGAGGATTGGTCGATCGATACCGGCCTGTCGGTGTCGTACGAGGTCGATCTGTTCGGTCGCGTCAAGCGCGGAATCGAGGCGGCACGCGGTGACGAAGCCGCCGCCGCGGCCGATACCGATGCTGTCCGCCTCGCGGTCGTCGCCGACACCACGCGCGCTTATGCCGATGCGGCGTCGGGCGCCGCCCGCCTCAAGGTCGCCAACCAGATCGTCGATCTGCTCGACAAATCACTGCTGCTCACCCAGCGGCGGCACGAGGCTGGCCTCGCGACGCAACTCGACGTCTCGCGCATCGCCACGCTGCGCCAACAGCGCGCGGCCGACATTCCGGCGCTCGAGGCCGATCGCCAGGCCGCCTTGTTCCGCCTCGCGACCTTGACCGGTCGGCCGCCCGCCGACCTTCCCGCCGCGGCCGGAGAGCGCGTCGTCGGGCTCGAAATCACCCAGCCGATTCCGGTCGGCGACGGCGCCGCGCTGCTAAAACGCCGTCCCGACGTCCTCGCCGCCGACCGCCGGCTCGCGGCCGACACCGCGCGGATCGGGGTCGCGACTGCCGATCTTTATCCGCATATCAGCCTGGGCGGCTCGATCGGTTCGACCGGTCCGAATATCGGTGACGTGTTCGGCGGAGGGCCGTTGCGCTGGCTGCTCGGTCCGTTGATCAACTGGGCCTTTCCCAACCAGGAAGGCGCGCGCGCCAAGATCGCCGCCGCCAAGGCCGATACCCAGGCATCCCTCGCAACCTTCGATGGCACCGTGTTGCGCGCGCTCGAAGAGACCGAGACCGCGCTGAACAGCTACGCCCGCGCGCTCGACCGCCGAACCGCGCTCAAGGCGGCGCGCGATGAAGCGGCACGTGCCGCGGCGATCACGCGTGCGCAACAGCGCGAAGGGGCCGTCGATTCGCTCACCTGGCTCGACGCCGAGCGCACCTATGCCGAAACTGAGGCGACACTGGCCGAGCAGGACGCCCGGATCGCCGATGCTCAGATCGACGTGTTCCGCGCGCTGGCGGGCGGCTGGTCGTAAGCGACCGGCCGTCCTCCCGAGGCTGTTCAATCGATCCGTCCCCCCAGGGCCGCCTTCAGCGCATCGAATTCCGCTTGCAGGCAACCGCCGACGAGCTCCACGCCTTTGGACGTCAATCCGACCAGCGTACGGCGCGCATCGTCCGGGTCCGGCACCCGGGTGACATAACCCGCGTCCATCAGGAAGATGAGGTGACGCAGCGCGGTCGAATGTGGCGCGGAGCTGGCGAGACAGGCATCGCCGGTCGGCACCGCCCGCCGCTCGAACGCGGAGATGAACAGGTCGAGCAGGATACTCCATTGCGCGCTGACCAGGCGGAGGTCCGAGGCCACCTTCGTCCGTCGCCCCGCCGTCTTGAGCAGGAATTTGGCGTAGGCGATCAGGTTGTTATCGGCGGGCGAGGCCCGGCATTCGTGCCACCCGATTTCTCCCACACTCGACGCTGCCGATGCGCGGAAATCACTCCGATCAGCAGGCTCACCAGCAGTGGCAGCGCCCAATAGGGTTGCGTGCTGACGTAGAGCTCCTTGGGAAATGCCGGATTCATGATTGCGGGAAAGTGCGCGAGACACCCCCCCAATTGAGATGCTGCTGCCCATAGCGGCCAGAACCTTGTGCTTTGGCGTGCGATCACGACGAGGACGACCAGGAATATGACGTCGACGACGATCACGCCCCAATTGGGTCCATGCCAATGGTGTCCGAACAGGTCGGCGAAAATCGAGGCGATGGCGGCAACCATATAAGAGGTTGCCACCCGTCGCTCGGTCGCGCCGCCCCTAAACCATGCGAATACGCATAGGCTCGGAAACACAATGACGTAGACGACAAGACCGATATAGAGGTACAGCTGCATAGGATCTGATCCCTATATCGGTCGACGAAATTACGCAGCCCTCGACTTGCGGCGGGCCCCACTCACCTTGCCCATTGTGCATCCCACATCGGATCCATCCAGCCCCAATGCATCTCGCGTCACCGCGAGGAGCTGATGGCATCTGAGAGCCTCATCGCGCGCCTCGAACAGACGGGCCAGCGAGTTGACGGCCGACCGGGCAGCGTCATGCCCGACCTCGAGCGCCGCCCCCGTTTCCTGGCGACCGCGGACGATCGAACTGATGAGGTCGGTATTGGCGACGATCGCGCCGTCGATCCCGTCCTCGGCGGGCACAAGCGCCCTCATGATTTTACGGGCAGTCGCAAGATTGGTGGTTGGTATAAGTGCGATAGACATGATTCCCCCTCCGCCGGAACCAGCTGGTCCGGCCAATCAAACATCGAATGCGGGATGTGCGCCTAGAGGCGCTCGGTGAGCATGCGGATGGCGAGCATGTAGAGAGACACTGCCGTCACCATCAGCGATGCCGCGACCAGGATGGCGGCGATGGTCCCAGAATAATTCAGGTCATTGGTCGGCCTTTCTCGTGTCGGGAACGGCCAGGGTAGCCGTCCGAGCCACGAGGAAGACGCTGTCGAAATCTCCTTCTCAACGCCGGAAATTGCCGATGAGGAAAAACCCTCTATCATCGCGCTGCTGCTCATCAACGCTCGTACCGCGCTATCGCGATCGGAGAAACCGAGCTTTCGCACCGCATTGGCGATGTACGCGTCGACCGTCTTGGGGGAGAGTTGCAGGTCGGTCGCGATGTCCTTGGTGCGCTTGTGCTGGGCGACGCCCTTCAAACATTCGATCTCCCGAGGGGTCAACGAAGAGAAGCGCGAATCATCCATAATGCTAAGCTAGCCCAATGCTCCACCATTTTGGATCGTTTAGTATTTCTCCGACATCAAGAAATAGTCGCGATGGGTATCGCTACCCTTTCCGATGGGCGAGCATCCGACAGGCGCCGCGCTGTTCAGCTTCGCAGGGGTAGGATATTCGAGCATCGATATGGTTTGGGCCGCTCCTGCCGACGTTCGTGAAGAAGGACGAGAGCCTGGGACATCGATTCGCTTGAGCGGGATGTGCTTCGACCGAAACAGCCCACTCTTGCCGACAGCCAGCACCAATTACATAGATTGACGATGACACATATTCATCATCGGCCGCTGCGGGCGGCGCGACGGCAATCGGCATGATCTCCATCCTGGCCGTCTCGCTCGCACTGGCGCCGGCACGCGACGCGCTGGTTCGTCCCGGCGTGATATCGACCGCCGCGGCGGAAGTGCGCATCGCTCATAGCCCCGATGGCAGACGCATTCTGTGGGGCGCGATCGGACGCGATGCCGCGGCGGATCAGCAGGACATCTGGGAAATCCATCGCGTTCGCGCAGGATGGTCGGCACCGGCGCGGGTGTCGTTCGATACCGATGCAGCCGAATTCGATCCCGCTTTCTCGCCGGACGGCCGTTGGGTGTACTTCCAATCCGACCGCGCCGGCGGGCTTGGCGGCAGTGACCTCTATGTAGTCTCGATCGATCCGGTTAGCGGCCGCTTCGGCAGGCCGCGCAACCTGGGCCCGCAGGTCAATACGCCGAAAGAGGAATGGGCCGCCACCCCGACACCATCGGGCGGGCTGATCTTCTCGTCAAACGGCTGGGGCGGTCGCGGCAAGCACGATCTGTACGAGGTCGATCTTCGCACGCCCGGTGCCAGGCCGGTCAATCTGGGCGATGCGATCAACGGCCCGCTCGACGACCTCGATGCCGCGATCACGCCCGATGGCCGCACGCTTGTTTTCAGCGCCGGCGACATGGACGCGGAGACGGCCGACGTACGATTGTTCGTATCCTATCGCACGCGATCGGGTTGGATGCCGCGGCGTCCGCTGGGTATCGGCTGCTCGCCCTTCGTCCTCGGCGCGGCGATCGATCGGCGAACGCCGTGGCTGCTTTACTATGCGGCGCATTGTTCGGACAGTCCGGGCCGCATGGACGTGCACGTAGCCGATCTCAGGCGAGTCGTGGGGAAGCCGGCGATGCCGGCCAGCAACGAAAGCCAGCGCTAAGCTTGTCGCCCTATCCAGGCGGTGCAGCGCGCAGCAGCGCGCGCTCGCTTGCCAGATCATTGCGGATCGTGGTCGCCGCCACGCCGCCTTCGCCCATAGCGTGACTGATCTGGTCGAGCCCCTTGACCACGTCTCCCGCGGCATAAAGGCGCGCAACATTGGTCCGCTGGTGGGCATCGACAATCAGGCAGCCTTCGTCCGACCGCGCCGCGCCGAGACCCGCGGCAAGCGCCGAATTGATGTCCGAGCCGAGCGCCGGATAGAGGCTATCGAAGCGCCAGTCGTGGCCGGGCGTCCGCACACCGATCGCGTCGCCGTGAATCGCGAAGTCGGTGGCCGGACCATCGATCATCGCCACGCCGCTTTGTGCCAGCAGCGCGCGCTCGCCGGGGGCAAGATCGTGCTGGCCCCCCGGCGCGATCAGCGTCACATCGGCGGTGTATCCGCGCAGGAACACCGCTTCGCGCGTCCCATGGCCGCCGGTGCCGAGCACGCCGACGCGGCGATCGGTCACTTCATAGCCGTCACAGATCGGGCAATAGCGCAGCAACCCGCGCGCCAACGCGGTTGCATGCAGATCGTCGGGCATCGGCGGACGGCGATTGACCACCCCGGTCGCGAGCAGAACGCTCCGCGCGGCGATAATCTCATCACCAACCGAAACCAGCAGGCCGTCGACAGACGCCTCCAGCCCGGCCACTTCAGCCCGCACTAACGCCGCGCCATAGTGCCGAGCTTGCGTCCGCATGCGGTCGAGCAGATCGGCGCCGGCGATCCCGTCGGGAAAACCGGCATGATTGCGCGTCATCGGGATCGTTGCCGCGCGACTGTTGCCGGCATCGACCACACGCACGTCGAGATGGAAGCGCGCCAGATAAATTGCCGCAGTCAGCCCGGCCGGGCCGCCGCCCACCACCACGCAATCAAGCATAATGGTGCGCTGTCCCGGCGCGTGGCGGGTTGGCCGCCGCGGTCGTCAGACGCTGGCCTCGGTTAGAGTCGTGGTTTCCGGCTTAGTGAGCCCGTTCGCCTTGTAATTGGCGATCAGCTCTTCCTTGCGGGCGCGCAGCTGATCGCCGAGCGCATCCATGTCCAACCCGGCGTGGCGCGCCTGGCTGAACATGCCTTCCATCCGCTTTTCTTCCTCTTCGACATGATGCTCGATCTGTTCCGACAGCACCTTGACCTTGGCGTCATAGAACTCGTCGCTCGGCGCACCGGCCTCGATCTCGGCGATCAGCACCTTGGCGCCGTCATGTTCGACATAGGCTTCCTCGAGCAGATCCTGTTCGATCTTGCCTTCGCAGGCGGGGTAGAAAATCTCTTCCTCGATCTGGGCGTGGACCGTCAGTTCGAGGCAGATGTCGAGCGCGATCTTCTGCTTGCTGCCTTCGCCGCGCGCATTTTCGAACCGCTCGAACAATTCCTCGACCTTGCGGTGATCGGCTTTCAAAAGCGCGATCGCATCCTGTTTGTCGGCCATCTTGTCTCTCCTTGGGTCCTCCCTACAACCGTGCCGGGCCCGGGTTCGTTCCAGCCGTCACTTTGTTGCGAGTCGTTAGCAGGCGCGGTAATCGCCGGTGAGGCGTCGTCGCATTGGGCCAGGCCGCGCACCCGTCGAAGGCGGATATCCGGCCAGCGTCCGGAACATTCTGAAGACGAAACGGTATACACCGCCTGATGTCCGAAACAGTCGCCTTGGCCGATACGCCGCTTCCCCGCCGATCCGGCCCGCTCAGATGACGATGACCCGGCCGCAACGCCAAGCGGTGCTGGACAAGCGCCGCGCGCTCAAGATGGCGCGATCGGTCCACGCTTATGTGCGCGGCAATACCGCCAAATTCTACGAATGGTTGGCGGCTTCCCCACACGCCGCCGACATTCCGCAGGGTCCGGCGATCTGGATTTGCGGCGACTGCCACCTCGGTAACCTTGGGCCAGTCGCCGACGCGGACCATCGGGTGGATCTGCAAATCCGCGATCTCGATCAGACCGTGATCGGCAATCCCGCGCTCGATCTGATCCGGCTCGGCCTTTCGCTCGAGACCGCCGCGCGAAGTTCGGACCTGCCGGGCATCACCACCGCGCATATGATCGACGCGATGATCGACGGCTATGCACGGGCGCTGACGCCCGATGCGTCGGACGCGCCGCCCGAACCCGATGCCGTGCGGTCGGTTCGCAAACAGGCGATCGGGCGGCGCTGGAAGCATCTCGCAAAGGAACGGATTGACGGGATCGAGCCCAATATCCCGATGGGCAAGAGGTTCTGGAAATTGGCGCGCGGCGAACGGGCAGACATCGACGCCTTGTTCCGCGAACCGGACATCGCTGCGCGGTCGCTCGAGCTTGCCGGGTTGGGGCCGAAGAGCCGGCTGCGCGTCGTCGACGCCGCTTATTGGCGCAAGGGATGCAGCTCGCTGGGGCGGCTTCGCTACGCGGTGTTGCTCGGCGTTTCCAGCAACAAGTCCGATCACGAGTTTCTGGCGCTGGTCGACATCAAGGAAGCAGTGCCCTCGGTCGCGCCGGCGCGACGCGGGGCATCGATGCCCCGCGATCCAGCGGCGCGGGTCGTCGCAGGTGCACAAGCGCTCGCACCGAATCTCGGCGATCGCATGATCTCGGCCCGTCTGTTCGGCAAGCCGGTCGTGTTGCGCGAGCTCGCCCCGCAGGACCTGAAAGTGGAAGTCGAGCAATTCTCGCGAAAGGAGGCAGTCACCGCCGCGCAATATCTGGCCTTCGTGGTCGGGAATGCGCATGCGCGCCAGCTGAGCGACGACCAACGTCTTGCCTGGCTCGAGGCTCTGACTGTTCGAAGCGCGACCGATGTCGACGCCCCATCCTGGCTATGGCGCAGCATCGTCGATCTGGCCGCAACGCATGAGGCCGGTTACCTTGAACATTGCCGCCAGGTCGCGCTGCAATACGGGGACTAGCCCGTCAGCCGACATCCCCGCTCTTCATCTCCGCGCCCGCCGCCGCCAGCACCTCGCGGACCCGGGCCAGTGCGGCACCGTGGGGGTCGTCTTCGCCGAGTAGCGCGAACGTGCCGTTGAGCGCGAACACGCAATGACCGTGCACCGTCGCCAGCAATGATCGGGCAAGTGCCGCAGCGCAGTCGCGGCGATCGTCGGGCAGCACGGCGGCGATCTCCTCGCGCAGGATGTCGGTCAGCACGCCGCGCTGGCGCGCATAGCGCTCGGGCAGCGGTACACCGACCGGCAGGCGGTGGTCGTAGATCGCCATCCACAGATTACGATTGCTCATCGCGAAATCGAAATAGGACGCGACCAGCACCGCGATGCGATCCGCGCCGGCCTTCTCCAGATTGCGCGCGACCGTCTCCGCCCAGATCAGGAAGGTGCGACCGTTGATCGCCAGCATCAGATCGTCGAGACTGTCGAACACATTGTAGATCGTGCCGACCGAATAGCCGATCCGCTTCGCCACCTCGCGCGCGGAGAAGCGCTGATAGCCTACTTCGGCGAGCAGGGTGTGTCCGGCGCCGACGATCAGCGCCTCCAGCTCATCTCTCGTATGATCCGATCGCCGTCCCATGGAATGGGCCTAGAAGCTAAATTGAACAGTGTCTAATATTTTTATTGAACACCGCTCAGTTTATGATATCCAGCGTTCATCCTGGAGGAGACTCGGACAATGACGGCATTGGCGCTGATCGGTCTGATGGTGGTGGCAGCGGTTCTGTGGCAGCGCATCGACGCGCTCAAGCTGCGGATCACCTCGCTTGAGCTGGCGCTCGATCGTAGCGAGCGGATTGCGCGGAGCGATATGCCGAATCCGACACGGTTCGAGCAAGCCGACTGGATCATACCCGAGCCACAGCCCAGCGCCGAGGCGCCGTCGATACCTGAGGCCGTCCCCATGCCCGAAGCGCGGTCACTGCCCGATTATGTAGCGGCGCCCACGCCGGAAGCCGTTCTCCATCCGCCGGCGGTCGAACCCGCGCCTCAGGGCGCGGAAGACCTCGATCGCCCTATGCGGCGGTTCGGATTCGAGGATATCTTCGGGCGCTACCTGCCGATCTGGGCGGGCGGCATCACGCTCGCGGTGGCGGGGTTCCTGATCGTCAAATATTCGATCGACGCCGGGCTATTGTCGCCGCCTGTCCGTGTGGTCCTGGGGCTGGTGTTCGGTAGCGGGTTGATCGCCGGTGCCGAGCTAGCGCTGCGCCGCGACGACGTGGCGCGCGACCCGCGCATCCGCCAGGCTTTGTCGGGTGCGGGCGTCGCCACGCTCTATGCTTCGGTGCTGGTCGCGGCGAACCTCTATCATCTGATCGGGCCAATGGCAGCGTTCGCCGGGCTGGCCGCGATCACCTTGCTCGCCGGGTTGCTGTCGATCCGATTCGGCGCGCCGAGCGCGGTACTGGGGCTGGTCGGCGGCCTCGTCGCGCCGGCGTTGGTCGGATCGGCCTCCCCCGACGTGCCATTGCTGGCGAGCTGGCTCGCGCTGACCGCAGGCGGATTGTCGATGCTCGGACGGCGGCAGGGCTGGTGGTGGCTCGGCGCGCTCGCAATAGCGGGCGGCTTCGGCTGGGGCCTGTTGCTGATCGCCGCCGGGTTGCACGACGTCGCGGCGGCGCTGTCGGTCGGGATGCTGACGCTGATGCTGGCGATCGTCTTCCCGCTCGCGATGGCTGGCGATCCCGGGCGATCGGTCCGCGTCATCGCCGCGTTGATTGGTTGCGCGCAAATGGCGGCGATCGTCGCAACGGGCGGCTTCGCGCCGCTCGACTGGGGCCTGTTCGCCTTGCTGTCGGTGGCGATGATCTGGTTGGCGCGGCGCGAGCCCAGCATTGCCGAACTGCCGATTGCCGGCCTCGTGGTGGGACTGTTGCTCGCCGCGACGTGGCCGAACCCCGACGGTATGACGCTGGCACTGGTGCAGACCGGCGGGTCGGCGATTTACGGACTGCCCGCCTTGTGGCGGCTATGGCGCAGCGATGGCCGGTTGAGTGATGCGGCGCAGATCGCGGCGCTCGGTTTTGCCGGCGTGCTGATCCCGGCGGGCCATTTCTGGTTCCAGCAGCCCCGCGCCGATTTCGCGCCGCTGGCGCTCCTTGCTGCGGTGGTTACGGCCGGCACTGCCGGCTGGGGCTGGCGAGCGACCGCCCGGCGCGACGATGCACGGTTCGCGATCCTGAGCATCAGCGCGATCGGGCTGGCGGCGCTCGGCGCCAGCCTGGCCGCGCCGGTGTGGGTGATCGGGCCGATTATCGCCTTGGCCGCGGTCGCGATGCTGCTGCTCGGCCGCGCCGCGGACGATGGCCGCATCGGCCATGCATCGCTCGTCGCCGGTCTGGCCGCGCTGGCGCTGTTGATAGGCTATGACGCCAATGAGATCGGCCGCGCGGTCGGCCTGGTAGGGAATCGCGATGCCGGTATCGCCTTGTTGCGCTGGACGGTCGGGGCGGCAGCGGCGGCGAGCTTCGCCCGCTGGTCGATCGATTGGGGTGCACGTCAAGGTAGTGCCGCAATGGCGACCCTGCTTGTCTATGTCGTCGCGGCGCAGATCGTGCCCACTACCTGGCTGGCGCTGGTGCCGGCGGCGATGTTGGCCGGCGCTGCGCTGGCAGGACGGCGCACGCCGCTGACCGTGGCGCCGGCGGCGGCCGTGCTGTCGATCGGCTGGGCGGTGCAGCCGCTGCTGATCTGGGCAGCGGGTGCCGGCGGCTCGATCATCGGCGTGCCTTTCCTCGTCACGGCGACGCCACCGATCGACATGACGCTGATCCGCGTCGCTGCACCCGCCTGTGTCCTGGTCGCCTTGCTGTTGCGCGACATCCTCCCCGAGCGGCTGCGAGAAATTGGCTCGATCATCGCGATCCTGCTCAGTCTGATCGCCGCGCATTCGCTGTGGAAGCACGTGTTCGCGATCGCCGATGCGGCGCAGTTCATTGCCGCCGGCATGGCAGAGCGCAGCGTGTGGGAGGCTTTGCTCGCCGCCGCCGCGATCGGTGCCTGGCGGTTGGGCACGCGGCGGATCGCTATCGGGCTCGGCATCGCGGCGTTGCTCCACTTCGCGTGGTTCACCGCGGCGCTGCACAATTCTTTGTGGACCGATCAATGGGTTGGGCCCTGGCTGGTGCCGGCATACGGCATCGCGTTTGCCTTGCTGTGGCTGTCGCGCCATGCCTTCCCCGAGCCGGGCGCGGACCGCGCACGCGACGGGATGCGAATGGCGCTCATCCTGCTGCTCGCCGCGTCGCTGCTGCGCCAGGCGTTTCATGGGTCGCTGCTGTCCGAGCCGGGTACCAGCCAGGCCGAGGATATCGGCCGCTCGCTGACTGCCATCGTCATCGCGATCGGCTTCCTGCAATGGGGCATCCGTCGCGCATCGCGCGACTGGCGCATCGTCTCGCTCGTCCTGATGCTGGCGGCGGTGGGCAAGGTGTTCCTGTTCGACGCCGCAGGGCTCGACGGACTGTTGCGCATCGCGTCGTTCGCCGCGCTTGGCTTCAGCCTGATCGGGGTGGGCTGGCTGTACAGCCGCTACCTGCCCGACGCCGCGTTGACCGATACGTCACATTCGCCCGATACCATTCCTGCCGACACCCGGGGGTAACATGTCCGCACCTGATTTCTCGCTGCTCGCGAAGCGCCGCTTTGGCCCGATGTTCGTCGTCCAGTTCATCGGCGCGTTCAACGACAACGCGCTCAAATATGCGATGCTCTTCCTCGTCACCTTCACGCTCTACAAAGGTGACGAGAATGGCGCGGCGTCGCTTGCGGCGCTCGCCACCGGGCTGTTCATCCTGCCCTATTTCCTGTTCTCCGCACTCGCCGGGCAGATCGCCGACGGCTGGGACAAAGCGAAATTGATGCGGATCGTGAAGGCGGCGGAGATCGTCTTCATGGCGCTGGGCCTGGCCGGCCTGGCGCTGCAATCGGTACCGCTGCTGCTGACCGTCTTGTTCCTGATGGGCTGCCATTCGACCATCTTCGGCCCGGTCAAATATTCGATCCTGCCCCAGCATCTCGGCCCCAACGAGATCATGGGCGGCACCGGGATGATCGAGGCGGGGACGTTCCTGGCGATCCTGGGCGGCCAGTTGATGCCCAATTTCATCCCGCCCTGGGAAGCCGGGCTGGTTGCGACCGGCATGGCGGTGCTGGGGTTCCTCGCCAGCCTGGCGATCCCGCCCGCGCCACCGCCGCCGGGCGTGGTGCCGGTCGACCGCAACGTGTTCCGCAGCACGTGGCAAGTGCTCAAGGCCGCGCATGACGGGCGCGACGCCTGGCTGTGCATCCTGGGGATCAGCTGGTTCTTCGCGGTCGGCGCGGTGCTCCTCAACGATTTCGCGCCGTTGGTCACCAACCGGCTGGGCGCGGGCAAGCCGGTGGTGACGCTGTTCCTGCTGGTCTTCTCGATCTCGATCGCGATCGGCTCGCTGGCGGTCAACCGGCTGCTCAAGGGCAAGGTGTCGGCGCGCTACGTGCCGGTGTCGGCGCTGCTGATGGCCGGGTTCATGATCGACCTGTGGCCGGCGACGCGCGGCTTCGTCGTCACCGCGCCCGGCGCCGACATCGCGCGTTTCGTGGCCGCGCCGGGCAGCTGGCGCATCCTGATCGACCTCGCCGGCCTTGCCTTTGCCGGCGGCATGTTCATCGTGCCGCTTTACGCTCTGCTCCAGACCAACAGCCCGGTCGCCGAGCGCTCGCGGATCATCGCCGCCAATAACATCGTCAATTCGCTCGTCATCGTGCTGGTGATGGCAGTGGTGATCGCGATGGCGCATTACGGCGCGGCGATCCCCGCGGTGATTGCAACGATGGGCTTCGCGACATTGATGGTCGCCTTGGTCAGTTGCTGGCTGCTGCCCGAGACGGTGATCAAGCGGCTGATCCGCACCCTGCTCGAGATCGCCTATCGGGTGGAGGTGCATGGCGCCGAGAATATGCCCAAGCCCGGCGAGCGCGCGGTCGTGGTGGTCAACCACGTATCGTGGCTCGACGGCTTGCTGCTCGCGGTATTCCTGCCGGGCAAGCCGGTGTTCGCGGTACATAGTGCAGTGGTCGCGAGCTGGTGGATCAAGCCCGCGCTCAAGCTGTTCCGCGCTTTCCCGGTCGATCCGACCAACCCGATGTCGACCAAGGCGATGGTCAAGGCGGTCAAGGACGGCAACACCTTGGTGATCTTCCCCGAAGGGCGGATCACCGTCACCGGCGCGCTGATGAAGGTGTTCGACGGGCCCGGCATGGTCGCCGACAAGGCCGATGCGCCGATCATCCCGGTGCGCATCGACGGCGCGCAATATTCGACCTTCTCCAAACTGCGCGGCAAGGTGCGGTTGAAGACGTTCCCCAAGATCACGCTGACCGTGCTGCCGCCGCGGCGCTTCGAGATCAGAGGCGAGATGACCGCGCGCGCCCGCCGCGCGATCGCCGGGCGCCGTCTCTATGACGAGATGAGCAGCATGATCTTCGCGACGTCGGACACCGAAACAACCCTGTTCCAGGCGCTGCTCGACGCCAAGGACGTCAATGGCGGCAAGTCGCCGATCGTCGAGGACATCAAGCGCGAGCCGATGACCTACAAGAAGCTGGTCGTCGGCAGCATGGCGCTCGGCCGCGCGTTCGATCCGATCACCAGGCAAAGCGAAGCGGTCGGCGTGTTGCTGCCCAACGTCGCGGGCGTGGTCGCGACCTTCTTCGCGCTGCAACGCATCGGGCGGGTGCCGGCGATGCTCAATTACACCGCGGGGCTGACCAATTTGAAGGCGGCATGCCAGGCGGCCGAGGTGCGCACGATCATCACCGCACGCGCCTTCATCACGCAAGGAAAGCTCGAGCCGATCGTCGAGGGGCTCGAGGGCGACGGGCGCACAATCGTCTATCTCGAGGACATCGGCGCTGGCATCGGCACGATCGCCAAGCTACGCGCGCTCGTCGCGGCTCGCTGGGCGGGGCGGCTCCACCGTCGCCGCAAGGTTTCGCCCGACGACGCCGCGGTGATCTTGTTCACCAGCGGGTCCGAAGGGCTGCCGAAGGGCGTCGTGCTGACGCATCGCAACCTGCTGTCCAACTGCCAGCAGCTCTCGGCGCGGATCGACTTCAACTCGTCCGACCTGGTGCTCAACGCGCTGCCGGTGTTCCACAGTTTCGGGCTGACCGGCGGCACCTTGCTGCCGATCCTGAGCGGCATCCGGACCCTGCTCTATCCAAACCCGCTCCATTACCGGATCGTGCCCGCGCTGGCCTATGACGCCAACGCGACCATCCTGTTCGGTACCGACACCTTCCTCGCCGGCTATGCGCGGATGGGGCATAATTACGATTTCTATTCGGTCCGCTACGTCTTCGCCGGCGCCGAGCGCGTTCGTGACGAGACGCGCAAGGTGTGGGCCGAGAAATTCGGCGTGCGCATCTTCGAAGGCTATGGCGCGACCGAAGCGGCGCCCGTGATCGCGGTCAACACGCCGATGCACTTCAAGGCGGGCAGCGTCGGCCGCCTGCTGCCGGGGATCGAGGCCAAGGTCGAGCCGGTCGAGGGCATCTGGGAAGGCGGTAAATTGTCGATCCGCGGGCCCAATATCATGGCCGGCTATATGAAGGCCGACCGGCCCGGCGTTCTGCAACCGCCCGAGGGCGGCTGGCACGATACCGGCGACATCGTGACGATCGACGAGATGGGCTTCGTCACCATCCGCGGCCGCGCCAAGCGCTTCGCCAAGATCGGCGGCGAGATGGTCTCGCTGCCCGCGGTCGAGGGCTATGCAGCATCGGTCTGGCCGGACGCCGACCATGCCGTCGTCACCCGCGCAGATCCGCGCAAGGGCGAGCAGCTCGTGCTGTTCACTACGGCCAAGAGGGCGAAGGCGGCGGAGTTGCAGGCGTGGGGCAAGGCCAACGGAATCGCCGAGCTTGCCGTGCCGCGCGATATTCGGGTGGTCGATGCGTTGCCGGTGCTGGGGACGGGCAAGCTCGATTACGTGACGATGGGCACGATGGCGGCGGGGTGATTTGTGGCACCGGCGGCGTCCTCTCCCATCGTCACCCCGGCCTTGTGCCGGGGTCCGCCGGGCGGCAAGGGCTGGACAAGAGGCTCAAGCGTGATCGATTGAGGCACGGCGGATCCCGGGACAAGCCCGGGATGACGAAATCGAGGTAGTAGCGGCGGCTGTATGCGTATCCTGCTAATCGGCCTGGCACTCCTCTTCGCATTCGTGCCGCGCATAGCCGCGGCGCAGGTCATCGAATCCCCTACCCAAGCCCTCACCCGCGACGCCGCCGAATACGCCAAGCTCTTCGCCGTCCCGCCGGATGAAGCCGAACGCCGCCTCACCGCGCTAGACGCCAGCATCCCCGTCACCGACGCGATCGAAGCGAAGTATCGCGACCGCATCGCCGGCATCTCGATCCAGCACCGCCCCGATTTCCGCATCAACGTCTATCTGACCGGCAGCGACCCCGTCGCCAGCGAACAATTGCTACTGGGCGGGATGACGGTGCCGATCACCTTCCGTACCGGTGCGCGCGCCTCGCGGGACAAGGTGATCTGGGCCGTCACCTGGCACCAGGCGCAAATCCGCGCGATGTTCTCGCGCCCGCCCGCGATGGGGCTCGACCCGCGCACCGGCGAATTGGTCGTGCTGATCACCAGCGGCGAGGCCAAGAGCGGCGTCGAGCAATGGCGCAGGAAGGTCGAGGGCGTAGCGGGCGTCCCCGTCAGCATCCGCGTGGTCGACCAGGTCGACGTCAATCTGGGTGCGCCGGTCGGCGGCGCGCGGCTCGAAGGGACCGGTCCCGACGATGGCAAGCGCTATCTGTGCACCAGCGGCTTCGTCGTCACCGACGGCGCCCGCTACGGCATCGCCACCGCGGCGCATTGCCTCGACCAGATGAGCTTCATCGCGCCCGATCACAGCGAAGTGCCGTTGAGCTTCGTCGGGCAATGGGGGTGGGGCTATCACGACGTCCAGATCGGCACCGTCCCGGGGCCGCTCGCCGGGCTGTTTTACGCCGACACCGCCAAGACGATCGAGCGCCCGGTGACCGGATCGCGCACCCGCGACCAGACCCGCGCGGGCGACTTCGTCTGTCATCGCGGCGAGCGCACCGGCTATAGCTGTGCGGTCGTCGAACTGACCGATTTCGCGCCGGCGGGCGATCTCTGCGGCGGCGCGTGCCTGCCGACCTGGGTCACCGTCTCCGGTCCGACCTGCAAGGGCGGCGACAGCGGATCGCCGGTGTTCAGCGGCACGACCGCGCTCGGCATCTTGAAGGGTGCGACCTATCGCCCCGACGGCAGCTGCGCCTTCTATTTCTACATGTCGGTCGATTACCTTCCCCAGCCCTGGTCGCTGGTATTGGGCGGCGCGCCCGAAGTGACGCCGTTACCCCCTGTCGCGCCGCCGGACTTTGGTGCAAGGGGACAGCCATGACCGCGATAGGGATTCTGGGCAGCGAGGGCCGGATGGGCCGCGCGATCGCCGCGATCGCCGCCGATTTCGGCGCGACCGTGGCGGGGGGCGTCGATGCCGGCGGCGACCCGCTAACGCTCGCGCGCGGCGCCGACGTGCTGGTCGATTTCACCGCGCCGTCCGCGCTCGAAGCCAATCTGGCGGCGGCATGCGAGGCGGGGACGCCGATCGTCGTCGGCACCACCGGGCTGGGACCGCAGCATCACGATTTGATCGACAACGCCGCCGCGCGGGTCGCGGTGCTGCAGACCAGCACCACCTCGCTCGGCATCACGCTCCTCACCCGGCTGATCGCCGATGCCGCCGCGCGGCTCGGCCCCGATTGGGATATCGAGATCGTCGAGGCGCATCATCGCCACAAGGTCGATGCGCCATCGGGCACCGCCTTGCTGCTCGGCGATGCGGCGGCCGAGGGACGCGGCGCGGCGCTGGCCGACCTCAAGGTGGTCGATCGCGCCGGACTGAGCGGGGCACGCAGCGAAGGGACGATCGGCTTCTCCGCGATCCGCGGCGGATCGATCGCGGGCGACCACCAGGTGATCTTCGCCGGACCGGGCGAGCGGCTCGAACTGATCCACCGCGCCGAGAGCCGCGAGATGTTCGCGCGCGGCGCGGTCCGCGCGGCGTTGTGGCTCGCCGACCAGCCCGCCGGGCGCTACACCATGCCCGAAGTTCTGGGCCTGTGAGTCCAACAGTGAGGACCGCATGAACAAGGCCGACGTGGTCGAGTTCTTCAGCCGCCTCGCCGCCGACAATCCGCATCCCGAAACCGAGCTCGAATCGGGCAATCCCTATCAATTGCTCGTCGCGGTCGTGCTGTCGGCGCAGGCGACCGATGTCGGGGTCAACAAGGCGACGCGCACGCTGTTCGAGCAAGTGCACACCCCCGAGCAGTTGGTGCAGCTCGGCGAGGAGAAGCTCAAGGAGCACATCAAGACGATCGGCCTGTTCAACACCAAGGCCAAGAACGTCATCGCCTTGTCCGAGCAATTGATCGCCGACCATGGCGGCGAAGTGCCGGCCGACCGCGACGAACTCGAGAAACTGCCCGGCGTCGGGCGCAAGACCGCCAATGTCGTGATGAACGTGGCGTTCGGCGCGGAGACCTTCGCGGTCGACACCCACATCTTCCGCGTCGGCAACCGCACCGGGCTGGCGCGCGGCAAGACCCCGCTGACGGTCGAACTCAAGCTGGAAAAGGCGGTGCCGCAGCCGTTCCGGCTACATGCTCATCACTGGTTAATCCTGCACGGCCGATATGTCTGCAAGGCTCGCACGCCCGAATGCTGGCGATGCGTCGTTGCCGATCTTTGTGCGTTCAAGCCCAAGACGCCGGCGCCCAAATCGCGCCCGGCCTGACACTGGAGTAGAAGCAAATGCGCCCGCTGCTGTTCGCCCTCGCCGCCGCCGCGATCGTCGCGCCGCTGAGCGCGAAGGACAAGGAAGTCCCGCCCGCGACCCCCACCGGTCCCGCGGTCGATTGCGTCAATCTGAGCCAGGTGCGGGAGACGCATGTGCGCAGCGACCAAGTGATCGATTTCGAGATGAACAACCGCAAGATCCTGCGAAATACCTTGCCCAATTCGTGTCCAAGCCTCGGCTTCGAGGAGCGGTTCGCTTATTCGGTCTCGACCAACCAATTATGCTCGGTCGATACGATCACGGTGCTGCAATCGGGCGGTGCCGGCCCCGGCCCGCGCTGCGGCCTGGGCAAGTTCCAGCCGGTCACGATCACCAAATAGGCGCCAAATAGAATCGCTGGCGCGGCCGGCGATGCTTTGCTAGGCGCACCCGGCTCGCACCCGTAGCTCAGCTGGATAGAGCGCTGCCCTCCGAAGGCAGAGGCCACAGGTTCGAATCCTGTCGGGTGCGCCAATTTCTCCCTGGCTTAGAGTCGTTTTCAGCTTTGCTGAAACAGAGTCTAGCCGTCGATTGATTGGTTCGTGCGAGAAACGTACGGAAACCTATTCCGCCACGCCTATGTCGCGCGACGGCCTTCGTCCGGCAAAACGGGTCGGGACGCATGCGTTCTGGTCCCGTACGGCGCGCCACGATATTGCCCGTTAACCTTGCGCCTCGATCGTTTTCGTCCCGGCGACCTGCGCCATCGCCGTTCCGGGCGGCGCGACGGCCTCACCGACGATGATCAATGTCGGGCGATCGTCGGCGATCGTCGCGACCGCGAACGGCAGCAGTTCGAGCCGGGTCTGCAGCCGCATCTCGCCCGGCAGGCTGATATCGCACGCCACGATCACGGGCGTCGTCGCGGCAAGCCCGGCCGCGATCAGGTTCCGGCTGATGTCGGCCGCGGCACCGCGTCCCATGTAGAAGGCGATCGTCGCTTGCGGATCGGCCAGCCGGCGCCAGTCGAGGTCGAGCGGGTGGCCGGGCGCGGCGTGCGCGGTAACGAATTCGACCCGGCGCGCATGACCGCGCAGCGACAGCGAGAACCCCGCCGATGCCGCGGCGGCGCTTGCCGCGGTGATGCCGGGGCATATCCGAACGGCGATCCCCTCGGCAGAGAGGGCAGTCATCTCCTCTGCGGATCGGGCGAACAGCGTCGGGTCGCCTCCCTTGAGGCGGACGACGCGCTCGCCGTCGCCGGATGCCTCAACTAACAAGCGGTTGATCGCCCCCTGGTCGCGCGAATGGCGTCCGGACCTTTTGCCGACCGATACCAGCCGGACATGGTCGGGAATGAGGTCGAGCACGCCGGGTCCGACCAGGGCGTCGTGGAACACGACCGAGGCGCGGCGCAACAGCGCCTCGGCCTTGCGCGTCAGCAGATCGGGGTCTCCGGGGCCGGCGCCGACCAGCCAGACGCTGCCCGGCGGAAAGTCATCGACTGGCATTGATACTCTCCCGATTGGCGTGATCGGCGATCAATCCGGCGATCGCCGGGCGGCACGATCCGCAATTCGTCCCCGCGCGCAGCGCCGCGCCGACGGCGGCAACGTCCGCCAGGCCGTCCGCGCGGATCGCATCGCTGATCGCGCGCGCGCCGATATCGAAACAGACGCAAACGATCGGACCGCGATCGATGCTCGGGCCCGGCGCGCGGCCCGCGAGCAGGGTGGGGGCCACCGCTGGCGCCGCCAATTGCGCGATCAGCCAGTCGCGCGACGGCAGCACGCCGTCCGACGTGACGAACAACAAGGCCGCCAGCCGCCCGTCACGAATGACGGCGATGCGGCGCGACCCCTTGGCTGGATCGAACGCTTCGATGCGGTCGCCTTGCGGCAAGAGGCGCTCGAGCGCCGCGGCGTCACCGTCGCCGGCCAGTTCCCACAATGTCCCGTGCGGCACCGCGACGCGGGTCGCCCACAGACAATCGGGCATCGCGCCCGATTCGCCGCGCATCAGCAGGAAACCGCGCCATTCGGTCGCCACCGCCGCGATCGCCGCCGGCGTCGTCTTGAAGCCGGGCTGACCCGAATGCGGATCGACCAGCGGGCGCGGCAGCAATCCCGTCCGTCCGCCGGTCGATCCGCGATCGGTCCAATGGATCGGGACGAACAATTCGCCGAGCCGCTGCGCGTGCGTCACGGCAACGCGATAAAGGCTCTCGCCGCGCGGCGTCGACACCCGGGCCAGCGCGCCGTCGGCGATATCCAACCGCGCGGCATCGTCGGGATGGATCTCGACCAACGGTTCCTCGCGATGGCGTGCGAGCCTGGGGGCGAGCCCGGTGCGCGTCATCGTGTGCCATTGATCGCGATACCGCCCGGTATTGAGCGTCATCGGCCAGCGCTCGAGCGGCCGCTCGCCCGCACGCTGGGTGACGGTGACCAGCCGCGCTCGCCCGTCCGGTGTCGGATAGACGCCATCGGCAAACGCGTCGTCACCCCAGCGGAACGGCTCCATCGTCTCGTAATCGCTATTGCCGGGCGTCGCGCGGTCGAGGCGGAAGCGGCGCGCGCCGTCATTCTGATAGGCGCTCAGCCGGACGTGCTCACGCCACACGTCCACCGGGCGGTCAAAAGCGAAAGCCGACCGCCAGCCCATACGGCGGCCGACTTCCTTGACGATCCACCAATCGGGCCGCGCTTCGCCCGGGGGCGCGAAGATCGGGCGCTGGCGGCTGACGCAGCGTTCCGAATTGGTCACCGTGCCGTCCTTCTCGCCCCACGCCGTCGCCGGTAGCCGGACATGCGCGAAGCGGCCGGTGTCGGTATCGGCGATCACGTCGGACACCACGACGAACGGGCAGGCGGCCAGCGCCTCGCGCACCTGGCCGGCATCGGGCATCGAGACGGCGGGGTTGGTCGCCATGATCCAGATCGCCTTGATCCGCCCCTCACCGACGCCGCGGAACAGGTCGACGGCTTTCAATCCCGGCTTGGTCGCCATGTTCGGCGCGGCCCAGAACCGCCCGACACGCGCCACATTTTCGGGCGCGAAGTCCATATGCGCCGCCAGGGTCGAGGCGAGCCCGCCGACTTCGCGCCCGCCCATCGCATTGGGCTGGCCGGTGATTGAGAACGGCGCCGCGCCGGGCGTGCCGATCCGGCCGGTCGCGAGGTGCAGGTTGGTGATTGCGTTGACCTGATCGGTGCCGCTGACCGATTGGTTGATGCCCTGGCTGAACATCGTCACCGTGCGCGGATTGGCGGCGAACAGATCGTAGAAACGTCTGAGGTCGGCGGGTTGGACGTCGCACGCCCGCGCCGTCGACCACAGATCGTTCCCCTCTCCAAGCTTGTCCCAGAAATCGCCGGGAACATTGACGTGCCCAGCGAGATAGTCGTGATCGATCAGCCCGGCATCGCGGCACCAGGCGAGCAACCCGTTCATCAGCGCGACGTCGCTGCCCGGCCGGATCGCCAGATGGAGGTCGGCTTCCGCGGCGGTTTCGGTGCGGCGCGGATCGATTACCACCAGCTTCGTCCCGCGCGCGGCCCGCGCCGCCATGATCCGCTGATAGACGATCGGATGGCACCAGGCGGTGTTCGACCCGACCAAAACGATCAGATCGGCAGCGTCGAGATCGGCATAGCTTGCCGGCACCACGTCCTCGCCGAACGCGCGGACATGGCCGGCGACCGCGCTCGACATGCACAGCCGCGAATTGGTGTCGATATTCCCTGAGCCGATGAACCCCTTCATCAGCTTGTTGGCGACGTAATAATCCTCGGTCAGCAATTGGCCGGAGACGTAGAAGGCGACGCTGTTCGGCCCGTGCCGCGCGATCGTGTCGCGAAAGCGTCGCGCGACCAGGTCGAGCGCGCGATCCCAGCCGACGCGCTTGGTCCCGATCATCGGATGGAGCAGGCGCCCTTCCAGTCCGACCGTCTCGCCGAGATGCGTGCCCTTCGAGCATAACCGGCCGGCATTGGCGGGATGATCGGGGTCGCCGGCAATCTCCACGCTGCGCTCGCCGGTCCGCCGCGCGACGATGCCGCATCCGACCCCGCAATAGGCGCAGGTGGTGCGGACCTCCATTAGCCCTTCCCCTTTAGGGGAGGGGTTGGGGTGGGGCCTATCCGCAAGCGATCCGCCCGCGGCACC
>NZ_BCYU01000028.1 GCF_001598355.1 Sphingomonas asaccharolytica NBRC 15499 | reverse complement strand
GGGAGGGGCCGGGGGAGGGCCTGTCGCAGCGGGGACATTTACGTTCCGCAGCGAAACATGCCCTCCCCGAACCCCTCCCGCAAGCGGGAGGGGCTTAATCGTAACTCACGCCGCCTCGCTGAACTGCAGCGCGGCCAGCCTGGCATAAAGCCCGCCCTTGGCATTGAGCGTGGCGTGCGTGCCTTGCTCGACGATGCGGCCATCATCCATCACGATGATCCGGCCGGCCGCGCGCACGGTGGCAAGCCGGTGCGCGATCACCAGGGTAGTGCGCCCATCCATCAGCCGTTCGAGCGCCTGCTGGACCAGTTGCTCGCTTTCCGCATCGAGCGCGCTGGTCGCTTCGTCGAGCAGCAGGATCGGCGCGTCGCGCAGCAAGGCGCGGGCGATCGCGACGCGCTGGCGCTGGCCGCCCGACAGCCGTGCGCCGCCTTCGCCCAGAAAGGTATCGAGCCCGTCGGGCAGCTTGCGCAGGAAATCCGCGGCATTGGCCGCCTCAGCCGCGGCCCAGATCGCGTCATCGCTCGCATCCCACTCGCCGTAGCGCATATTGTCGCGCGCCGAGGCACCGAAGAGCACCGTTTCCTGCGGTACCATCGCGATACGGCGGCGAATGTCGGCCGGATCGGCCAGGGGCAGGGAAACGCCGTCGATCCGCACCTCGCCCGATTGCGGATCGTAGAAACGCTGGATGAGCTGGAACAATGTCGTCTTGCCGGCGCCCGACGGTCCGACCACTGCGACCGTTTCGCCGGGCTGTACGTCGAGCGAGAAATCGGCCAGCGCCGAAACATCGGGCCGAGTCGGATAGCGAAAGGTGACGTGATCGAACGTTATCGCGCCGCGCGCCGGCTCGGGCAACGCGACCGGGTGTGCCGGCGCAGCAATTTCGGGCTGTTCGGCAAGCAATTCGCTGAGGCGTTCGGCCGCGCCGGCGGCACGCAACAGATCGCCATAGACGTCGCTCAGCGCGCCGAACGCTCCCGTCGTCAATATGGCAGTGGCGATGAAGGCACTGAAGGCGCCAGGAGACATCCGCCCGCCCGCGACGTCGGTTGCGCCCGCCCATAAGAGCAATACCACCGCTCCGAAAATCAGCGTGATGAACATCGCGGTCAACAAGGCGCGCAGGAAGATTCGGCGTTTGGCGATGGCGAAGCCACGCGCGACGGTGTCGGAGAAGCGCCGGCTCTCGCGCAGCTCCTGGCCGAATGCCTGAACGATCTTCATCGCCGAGAACACCTCGACCGCCATCGCGCCGATATCGGCGATGCGGTCCTGACTGGTGCGGGAAGTTGCCCGCAGACGACGTCCCAGGAGGATGATCGGTATCAGCACGATCGGAATGCCGATCAGGATCATGCCCGCGAATTTCGGCGACAGGATGAACATCGAGACGGTGCCGCCGATCCCGGTGATCACGTTGCGCAGGGCCACCGATACCGTGGTGCCGACCGCCATCTCGATCTGCGTCGTGTCGGACGTCAGGCGCGAGGCGATTTCCGACGGCCGGTTCTCCTCGAACCAGCGCGGTGTGAGCCGCAGGAGATTCTGCTGAACGGCGACCCTGACGTCGGCGACGGTTCGTTCACCCAGCCAGGAAACGAAATAAAATCGGATCGCGGTCGCGAGGCCGAGGATGCCGACGATGGCGAACAGAAGGTAGAAGACGCTGTTGACGTGCGACATGTTCGCGCCGTGCGCGAATCCGCGATCGACCAGCGGTTTGAGTACCCAGGGAATGAAAATGGTGGCGGCGGACGTGATGAGCAGGGCAAACAGCGCGATTGCGAGTTGGACGGGGTAACGACGCGCGTAGAACCATACCATTGTCAGACTGCCCAGCTTTCGGCCGGGTTTGGGCGTATCGCTGGGCGCATCCGTCATCGTGCCGCCGCCCTAGGACTTGTGTTCGTCAGCGGCAATGCCCCCGAAACGATATCGCGGTGCAGCAACGCCTGCGCGACCAATGGCGAGGGACATACTGGACCCGCAACGATCTATCGCATTGCGCGTTGTGTGCGGTGCAACACGGGCCTAAGGGTCCGTACCGGGGAAACGGTGTCACATGTATCGGGGGCAAATGCTCTACAACGCTTACGAGATGCAACGGTCCATGCTGGCGGGTGCCAGTGCCTGGGCCAATTTCAGCGCCGAACTGCTGAGCAACCCTGCTAATCCCTTTGCCTATTTCGGTGGCGGGCCAGTGCTCGGCTCTGCGCTGGAAGTATTCGCGCACGCCTCGGCGCCGCGCGGCAAGCCCGAATTCGGGCTCGATCGGACGACTATCGACGGCAAGGAAGTCGACGTCGTCGAGGAGATCGTCCTCCGCAAACCGTTCGGTCAGCTCAAGCGTTTCGTGCGCAAAGGCGTGACCGGCGGGCCCAAGCTGCTGATCGTGGCGCCGATGTCGGGCCATTACGCCACGCTGTTGCGCGGCACGGTCGAGCGGATGCTGCCGTTCGCCGAGGTCTATATCACCGACTGGCGCGACGCGCGGCAAGTGCCGCTGGTCGAGGGTTCGTTCGATCTCGACGACTATGTCGATTACATCATCGAATTCCTCGAGACGATCGGCGAGGGCGCGCACATGCTCGCGGTCTGCCAGCCGTCGGTGCCGTGCTATGCCGCCGCCTGCCTGATGAGCGCGGACAAGAATCGCTGCCGGCCGAAATCGCTGACGATGATGGGCGGACCGATCGACACCCGCGAGGCGCCGACCGCGGTCAACACGCTGGCGACCGAGCGCCCGTTCGCTTGGTTCGAGCAGAATGTCATCGCGACCATTCCGCTCAATTATCCGGGCGCCGGCCGCCGCGTCTATCCGGGCTTTCTCCAGCTCGCCGGGTTCATGACGATGAACCTCGGCAACCACATGATTTCGCATTGGGAGATGTTCAAGCATCTCGTCCAGGGCGACGACGAAGGCGCCGACGCGACCAAGGATTTCTACGAGGAATATCGCTCGGTCTGCGACATGACCGCCGAATTCTACCTGCAGACGATCGAGGTCGTGTTCCAGCAGCACGCTCTACCCAAGGGCGAGATGATGCATCGCGGCCGCAAGGTCGATCCGGGCGCGATCACCGACATCGCGATCCTGGCGATCGAGGGCAAGCGCGACGACATTTCAGGGCTCGGCCAGACCAAGGCGGCGCTGACCATCGCGACCAATCTGCCGGCGTCGGAGAAGAAGCACCTAGTCGCCGATGCCGGCCATTACGGCATCTTCAACGGCAGCAAATGGCGCAACCAGATTGCGCCAGTGCTGGAAGATTGGATCACCACGCACGGCGGGTGAGGCGGAGCGAAGCCTCTATAAAATCCTCCGTCAAGCCGGCCCTGTGCCGGCACCCACCGTGGTCTCAGCCCGGATGGTGAGGTTTCAGCGGGAACCGCGAACAGTTGGCCCCGCTGCTCCGTGGACCCCGGCACAAGGCCGGGGTGACGAAGGGATGGAGGCTGCCGAAGAGAGCCTCCGGCCACGCGGCTCAGGCACCAGTCGACTCCGCCGTCGTCCCCATCTTCGCATGGCTGCCTTCATCGCCGGCCTTGATCTTGCCACCGAACAGCATCTTGACCTTGCCGGCGATCGACATGTCGGTTTCCCACATCTCGGCATCGTCGACGTCGAAGCGCAGCAGCGCGAGGTTGGGATCGTCCTTGCCGCCCGGAAACCAGGCCTCGACCTGGTTGTTCCACAATTTGTCGATCATGCCGAAATCGTTGTCGATCCGTACCTTGCCGGCCAGGCAGGCGAAGAAATCGTGCCCTTTGGATACGAATTGCGCCATCGCCATACCGCCCTTGGCCAAGCGATTGTCTTTGCCGATGAAGAAGTAGATGGTGTCGACCTGATCCTTGTCGAGTTGCGCGGTCAGCGGCTCGCTATGCTGACCGTCGCCGTCCAGCCCGATCATCACGAACGGGCTGTCGGACAGTTTCTTCCAGAAATGCTGCTTGATTTCGGCGGCGTCGGCCATCGTGTCTCTCCTGCTGGGTCTCGACACACAACGAGCCGCGCGCGGAGAGTTTCCGCACCGACCCACTCAGGCCACTTTCGGAGTCAGGCCTCGGCCGGGATCGCGTCCGTCCTGTCGGTTGTGTTGGCCCGCCTTGGATCAGGACCGAACCGGTTGGCGCCCCGTGTCGGCTGCCAGAGAAACAGCAGCACATTAACGACCATCAGCGCGACGAGGACCACCATAAGCGAGATGGTCCATGGCGTCGCGCCGACACCTTTGTGGAACTCCAAAGGGCCGAAATGAAACGCCATCGACGCGGCATGGCCAGCCGGTGCAGTGAACCACTGCAATGCTGAGAATGGCACGATCGACAGTGGGACTAACGCCCACCATCCGCTACGTCCCTGATCGTGCAGCCGCCGGACAAGCAAAGGAATCCAGGGCAAGGCCCAGGCAAGGCTCCACAAGATCGCCGCCGCGTAAAAGATCGGCGGGGTCGGGTCGCTGATCGTCAGCGTTCCGGCATTGGCGACAAGTCCAAGCAGCCAGAACGACATGACCTCGTTGCGCGTCGACCGCCCGCGGAATTGAAATGCGTCGACGAACGGTCGGAATGCCAGCCGGAAGGAAAGACGATTAGGATCGTAATCGGCGCGCATGGCGCGAGGATGCCGTCGCGGCATCCTCGCGGTCAAGCGTCAGAGAACCTCGAACAATCCAGCCGCGCCCATGCCGCCGCCGACGCACATCGTCACGACGACATACTTCGCGCCGCGGCGCTTGCCTTCGATCAGGGCGTGGCCGGTGCAGCGTGCGCCGGTCATGCCATAAGGATGGCCGATCGAGATCGAGCCGCCGTTGACGTTGAGTAGCTCATTCGGAATGCCGAGCTTGTCGCGGCAGTAGAGCACCTGCACCGCGAAGGCCTCATTGAGCTCCCACAGGCCGATGTCATCCATCTTGAGGCCGTTGCGCTCGAGCAGCTTGGGGATTGCGAAGACCGGGCCGATGCCCATCTCGTCGGGCTCGGTGCCGGCGACCGCCATGCCGACATAGCGACCCAGCGGGGTCAGCCCGCGCTTCTCGGCCAGCTTCTCTTCCATCAGCACGCTGGCCGACGATCCGTCCGACAGCTGCGACGCGTTGCCCGCGGTGATCGTGAAATCGGGGCCGAGCACCGGCTGGAGGCCGCGCAGGCCCTCGATCGAGGTTTCGGGACGATTGCCTTCGTCCTTGGTGACGGTCACCTCGTGATGGGTGACTTCCTTGGTTTCCTTGTTGGTCATCGCCATCGTCGCGGTGACCGGCACGATTTCGGCGTCGAAATAGCCGGCCTGCTGCGCGGCCGCGGTGCGCTGCTGCGACTGAAGCGAATAGTCGTCCATCGCGTCGCGGCTGATATTGTAGCGCTTGGCCACGACCTCGGCGGTCTGCAGCATCGGCATGTAGACGTCCTTGTGCACCGCCAGCAGCTCGTCGTCGCGGCCGACGCGCATCTGCGGGGTCTGCACCATCGAGATCGATTCGACGCCGCCGCCGATCGCCACGTCCATATTGTCGACGATGATCTCCTTGGCGGCCGTCGCGATCGCCATCAGGCCCGAGGCGCATTGGCGGTCGAGCGACATGCCGGCGACGGTCACCGGCAGGCCGGCGCGGAGTAGCGCGAGGCGCGCGATATTACCAGCCTGGACGCCCTGCTGCAGCGCCGCGCCGAACACCACGTCCTGCACTTCGGCGGGATCGATCTTGGCGCGTTCGACCGCGGCCTTGATCGAATGGCTGGCGAGCGTCGGCGAGGGCAGGTTGTTGAACCCGCCGCGATAGGCGCGGCCGATCGGGGTGCGGGCGGTGGAGACGATGACGGCGGAACGCATGTGGTTTTCCTTCTGCTGACTCCCCTCCCGCTTGCGGGAGGGGCAGGGGGAGGGCAGGTCCCTCCTCATTCACGGCTGGGCTGGTCGACAGACCCTCCCCTAACCCCTCCCGCGAGCGGGAGGGGATTTACTCACACGAAAATCTGGCTGATCCACTCGGCGATCAAGGCGGGCTTGTCCTCGCCTTCGATCTCGACGGTGAATTCGTTGGTTTGCTGCCATTGGCCGGGGCGTTTCTCGATCAGCTCCATCAGCTTGAAGCGGCCGCGTACGCGTTTGCCCGAGCGGACCGGGGTGATGAAGCGGACTTTGTTGCCGCCGTAATTGACGCCCATCTTCACGCCCTCGATCTTGGGCTGGTCGGCGACCTTGGACGAGAGCAGCGGCATCAGCGACAGCGTCAGGAAGCCGTGCGCGATAGTGCCGCCGAACGGCGTCATCGCCGCCATTTGCGGATTGACGTGGATGAACTGGTGGTCGCCGGTGGCGTCGGCGAACTTGTCGATCATCTCCTGGCTGACTTCGACCCAGTCGGAAATGCGCTCCGTGCCGATCTGCGTCGCCAGCTCGTTGATAGAAATTGTATCATTGCTCATCGCCAGAACATTCCCTTTGAGCGTGTTTTGGCGCTAAGGCCGTCCCGCATCCTCTAGGCTCGCCTCGGCCCGTGAGGCAAGTCCGACCCGACCGGAAACTGGAAAATGACCGCTGACGCTACGTCCTCCGCCCGCACTTCCATGGCAAAGCTTTATCGCGCGCCCGAACCCGAAGTTCTAAAACCGCTTTTGACGCGCGCCGCACTGACTCCCGAATCGCGCAGGCGGGTGCTGGGCCATGCCAGCGGACTGCTGGCGGATTTGCGCGCTGCACAGACAAAAGGCTGGGTGAACCAGTTCCTGCAGGAATATCGGCTGAACTCGTCGGAAGGCGTCGCCCTGCTCTCGCTGGCCGAAGCCTTCCTGCGCGTGCCCGATCCGGAGACCGCCGATCTGCTGATCGCGGACAAGCTCGGCGATGCCGACTGGCGCGCGCATACGGGCGAGTCCAACTCGTCTTTGGTCAACATCGCGACCTGGGGCCTGGTCGTGGGGCGCGTGCTGGTCGGTGAGGGCGAAGGCGGTCCGCTGCGCCGGTTGATCAGCCGCGCGGGCGAGCCGTTCGTCCGCCAGGCGGTGGGTGCCGCGATGCGGATGATGGGCGAGATCTTCGTGATGGGCCGCACCATCAAGGAAGCGGCCGATCGGATGAAGAAGCCCGAGAACAAAGGCTTCACGGCGAGCTTCGACATGCTCGGCGAAGCGGCGCGGACAGTCGAGGACGCCGCGCGCTATTTCAACGCCTATACCGATGCGATCGACGCGGTCGGACGCGATCCCGCCGCCGGCCACTCGATCTCGGTCAAGCTGTCGGCGCTCCACCCTCGTTACGAAGTCGCGCAATATGATCGCTGCGTGCCCGAACTGACTCAGATGCTCGAAGCGCTCGCGGTGCAGGCTGCAGGCAAGGACATCGCTCTGACCGTCGATGCCGAGGAAAGCGAGCGGCTCGAGATGAGCCTCGACATCATCGGCGCGGTCGCGGCGTTGCCCAGCCTGAAGGGCTGGGACGGGTTCGGGATGGCGGTGCAATCCTATGGCAAGCGCGCCCGCCTGGTAGTCGACTGGGCCAACAACCTCGATCGCCTGATGAATGTGCGGCTGGTCAAGGGCGCCTATTGGGATAGCGAGATCAAGCGCACCCAGGTCGAAGGGCTGTCGGACTATCCATTGTTCACGCGCAAGGCAGCGACCGACGTCTCGTATCTCGCGGTGGCGCGCGATATGCTCGACGCCAAGAATATCCGCCCGGCCTTCGCCAGCCACAATGCGCTGACGGTGGCGACCTTGCTCGAATGGGCGGGCGACAATCGCGACTTCGAGTTCCAGCGGCTCCACGGCATGGGCGAGGGGCTGTACGAGCGGTTGGTTCGCGAGCAAGGCTATCATTGCCGCATCTACGCGCCGGTCGGTGGGCACCGCGATTTGCTCGCCTATCTCGTCCGCCGTCTGCTGGAGAACGGGGCCAATTCGAGTTTCGTCCACCAGCTCGCCGACGAGCGGCTGACCGAGGCCGAGATCCTCGCCGATCCGGTCGAGAAGATTGCCGCTGTTGGTGGGGCGCGGCATCCGAGCATTCCGCTGCCGATCGACCTGTTCGGTGATCGGAAGAATTCGAGCGGGATCGATCTTAGCGATCGCGACGTGCTGGCGAAAACCGCGGCGAGCGTTGCCGCGATGCCGCCGCTGGCGGCCGAGAAGATCGATGTCGCCGCGGCAATCACCCGCGCCCATGCTGCCTTCCCGGGCTGGTCGGCGACGCCGGTCGATGAACGCGCGGCGATTCTCGAACGCCTCGCCGATCTGCTTGAAACCAATCGCGACGAGCTGATGGCGATCTGCGTCAAGGAAGCGTTCAAGACGATCCCCGACGCGATCGGTGAGGTGCGCGAGGCCGCCGATTTCTGCCGCTATTATGCCCAGCAGGCGCGGTCGGGCCTCAAGTCGATCGAGCTTCCCGGGCCGACCGGCGAGCGGAACACGCTCCACCTCGACGGGCGCGGCGTGTGGGCGACGATCGCGCCGTGGAACTTCCCGCTGGCGATCTTCCTCGGCCAGACCGCCGCGGCTTTGGTCGCCGGTAACGCCGTGGTCGCCAAGCCCGCGCCGCAGACGCCGAAGATCGCGGCGGCCGCGGTCAGGCTCGCGCACCAGGCCGGCGTGCCGGAGGACGCACTGATTCTGGCGCCCGGTGGCCCCGAAGTCGGCGCGGCGCTGACCGCCGATCCGCGCATCATGGGCGTGGCCTTCACCGGCTCGACCGCGACCGCCAAGAAGATCGCGCGCAGCCTGCTTGAGGACGATGCCCGTCCGATTGTTCCGCTGATCGCCGAGACCGGCGGGATCAACGCGATGATCGTCGATTCGACCGCGCTGCCCGAACAAGTGGTGATGGACGTGGTCACCTCGTCGTTCCGCTCGGCGGGGCAACGCTGCTCGGCGCTGCGGCTGCTGCTGGTGCAGGAGGACGTGGCCGACACCATCATCAAGATGCTCGACGGCGCGATGGACTTGCTTGTGCTTGGCGATCCGGCCGATCCCAGGACGGATGTCGGCCCGGTGATCGATCAGGCTGCGTACGACAAATTGATGGCCTATCGCGAAAGCGCGAAGGCGCGGGTCGTCAAGACGATCGATGCACCGGCCCAAGGCCTGTTCGTGCCGCCTACGCTCATCCGGCTGGACGCAATCGAGGATCTGCAGGCCGAATGGTTCGGCCCGATCTTGCATGTCGCGACCTGGCAGGCGGGCAAGCTCGCCGAGACGATCCACCGGGTCAACGCCAAGGGCTATGGCCTCACCATGGGCCTGCACAGCCGCATCGCGCGCGCCGGCGACGTGATGGAAGCCGAGGCTCGCGTCGGCAATCTCTACGTCAATCGCAGCATGATCGGCGCGATCGTTGGCTCGCAGCCGTTCGGGGGCGAAGGCCTTTCCGGCACCGGGCCCAAGGCCGGCGGGCCGCATTACCTCTATCGCTTCGTCGCCGAACGCGCCGTCTCCACCGACACGACCTCGGCCGGCGGCAATGCTACATTGCTGTCATTAGATGAGGGCGGGATCTAGCGCGCGACATCACGTCGACGCTCAGCCGGGCGCGCCCTGGTCGCCCACCGAGCGGTCGCCCGACGACGGCGGCGGCGCGATTTTATCGTCGGCGGCCCGGCGCGGTTTCTTGCGCGTCGGCCAGGTTACGCCGGAATCGGCCGCCGATATTCCGGTCTGCGCCGGATAGACGAGTGCGATGCCCTCCTCCTGGAAGCGCTTGATGATCGATATGCCGATCGAATGCCGTGCATCGTACATGTCCTGGAAAACGGCTGTTGGGGAGTCGAACTCGAGGTCGAATTCGTACGCCGTAGGAGTGAACGCCGCGAAGCCTGCGCGGACGAACTTCTGCCCATGATCCTCGACGATCTGCTTGAGCAGATGGGGAAGCGCCTCAAGCTGGTCGACCGGCGTGGTCTGGACGATCGCGAGCGTGAAAATGACGCGGCGATATTCGCGGCGCGAATTGTTGACGATCTCGAAATCGAGCAGCTTCTTGTTGCCGATCACGCGTTCTTCGCCGTTGGCGCCGCGGATGCGGGTCGATCGCATGCCGATATATTCGACCGTGCCGGCCGACTTGTCGTAGGTGATCGCATCGCCACGCCGGAACGGGCGGTCGAAGATGATCGCGATCGCCGCGAACAGATCGGCGAAGATGCTTTGCGCCGCCAGGCCGATCGCGATGCCGCCGACGCCGAGACCGGCGATCAGCCCGGACACGTTCACACCCAGATTGCCCAGGATCATCACCAGAGCGATCGCGAACAGTGCGAAGGTCACGAACAGGCGGATCAGGCCCATCGCGTTGGCCAGCGTCTCGCCATGATCCTCGCTCGCCGCAGTGCGATGCTCGATCCCGCCGAGGATTATCTCGCGTGCCCAGATGGCGCCCTGGAACACCGCGGCTACAGTGAACAGAAACCGGACGATCGCCGCCACCTGATACGGCGCGTCGCCGATCGCCGCGACCAGTTCGGCCGAGGTCATGATGATGAAGAAATTGCCGGTCTTGGCGACCGCGCGGCCGAACACCGTATACCAGCCGGTGCCGCTTTTATCGCGATTACACAGGCGACGTCCGAGCGACTTCACGAAATGCAGCGCAAGGAAGATCAGCACCCCGACGCCGATCGCGATCAGCACCTGCAGCCAGTGCGCCGATATCCAGGCGGCGCTAGTCTTCCATAGCGAGAGCGTTTGCGCCCGGAGGTCGCTCGCCGTGAGGTCGGCGGCCTTTGGCAGTGCGGTGTTGTTCATGAAATTCCTTAGGCTGCCTTGCGCCGCGACCTCGTCTCGCCGGTAAGGAAGGCGATCAGACCACGCTCGTAACGATCGAGATAGCGGGTCGCGCGCGGCAGATCGAGATGCTCGCGAAATCTGGTCTGGCCGCCCTTGGCAAGCTCGATCAGGGCGGGATGGATATAGGATTTGCGCGCGATCGCCGGGGTGTTGCCGAGCGCTTCGGTCACCGGCTCGAGCATCGTCTTCAGCCCGATATCGTGATCGGCGCTCGCCAGCGTCTCGAACGCGATCACGCTCGCTCCCCAGGTACGGAAATGCTTGGCGGTGAAATCGTCGCCGGTCGCCTCGCGGATATAGTCGTTGACGTCGGTCGAGCTGACGCCGTGCGGCTGGCCATCGCCGTTGATATACTGAAATAGCTGCTGGCCGGGCAGATCCTGGCATTTCTTGACGAAGCGGGCGAGGGTGCGGTCGGTAATGACCAATGTCCGCATCTTGCCCGATTTGGCGCGGTAGCACAGCTTCAGCGTCTGGCCGCGGATCTCGGCATGGCGGTCGCGCAGGGTGGTCGCACCGAAGCTCTTATTGGCTTTCGCATATCCTTCGTTGCCGACGCGCAGATAACCGATGTCGAGCAGCTTCACGATCGCCGCGACGGTGCGCTCCTTGCTGTGCCGGCGCGTCTTGAGATCGGCTTCGACCCGCGCGCGCAATCTCGGCAGCACCAGGCCGAACGCGGCGCAGCGGTCATATTTGGCGCTTTCCCGCGCGGCGCGGAAATCGAGATGATAGCGATATTGCTTGCGACCGCGCTCGTCCCATCCGACCGCCTGAATATGGCCGTTGGGGTTGGGCGAGAACCAGGCATCGCGATAGGCCGGCGGCAGGCCGATACGGTTCAACCGGTCGATCTCCTCGCGGTCGGTGATGCGGTTGCCTTGCGGATCCCAATAGCCCCAGCCGTGCCGTACCTTGCGCCGGGTGATCCCCGGCATGCTGTCATCGCAATAGACGATACGGGCCATTGGCTCTCCCTTCCGGACGTCTTTCGAAATGCGCGGATCATCGCTTCGTTCCGGAACGTCCGCCGTCCGCGGTCGGTTGGAGCGGGGATGACAAGGAGATTAGCGATGGCCGACCTGAACAATGCGCGCGTGCTGATGATCGCCACCGACGGGTTCGAGAACGATGAGCTGTTCAAGCCGCGGCAGGCACTGATCGATGCCGGTGCCAAGGTGACGCTGGCCTCGATCTCGACCGACCCGATCCAGGGAGAGAAAGGCGGTGAGAAGGCCGACACGATCGCCCCCGACATCACCCTGGGTGATGTCGATACCGAGGAATTCGACGCTCTGGTCATCCCCGGCGGGGTCGCCAATCCCGACAAGTTGCGAACGCAGGGACGCGCCGTCCAGATCGTCGAGGAGTTCATGGACGACGGCAAGATCGTCGCGGCGATCTGTCACGGGCCGTGGTTGCTGGTCGAGGCGGACGTGGTCGACGGCCGCAAGGTGACGAGCTGGCCGTCGATCCGCACCGATCTGGAAAATGCCGGGGCGGACGTGGTCGATGAGGAAGTGGTGGTCGACGGTAAATTGATCACCAGCCGCAAGCCGGACGATATTCCCGCGTTCAACCGGGCGATTATCGAAGCGTTGGTGGAGGAGCTGGCGGAGGCCTGATCAGAAAAAATCCTCCCGGGCATGGGGAGGGGGACCGCGCGGCGTCAGCCGCGCGGTGGAGGGGGCCTCCACGATGCCACATCCGTTTGGAGGGCCCCCTCCACCAAGCCGCTTCGCGTCTTGGTCTCCCTTCCCGTTCCGGCGAGGAATTTTAGGGCATTCACCCATTTCTGCGCCGGCCGCTCGACCAGGTGATACAGCGCCACCGAACCCGCCAGTACCATCGCGAGGTACAGCCCGATCAGCACCGGGTGCACCGCGTGCGCATCGCTGACGAACACCAGCTTGAACACCACGAACAGCATGAAGTGCGACAGATAGGTCGCATAGCTGATCTCGCCGAGATAATGGAGCGGCGCCCAGTCGAGCGGATTACCGCGCATCCCCGAGGTGAGCGCGAGGGCGAGCAGCAAGGCGGCGAAGGCAAAAGGCACCGCGAGCTGCTCGGGCAGGCCGATGGCCCAGCCGATGAGCATCAGTCCGGCAACAGCGAATGCCAGGATGGCAGGCAGAGCGGGAACCTCCCGCCAGCGCAGCCACAGCGCACAAAGCACGCTGCCCGCGGCGAATTCGGTCAGGCAGCGAACGGCGCCGAAATGCACGATATTATGCCCCAGCGTCGGCAGATGCGCCGTCGCTGCCGCCAGGATGAGCAGGAACGCCGCTGCCGCCAGCACAATCAGCCAGCTCGGAAGCGTGCGCCAGTCGACCGCGCGCACCAGCAGCGGAAACAGCAGATAGGCGGCAAGCTCGCAGCTGATCGACCAGGCCGGATCGTTCCAGGTCAGTGCGTCGGTGAATCCCCAATTCTGTAGCAGGAAGATGTGCAGCGGCAGCTCGCGGAACGGATATTCGACCGGATCGTGGCGCCCGGCGGCGGCCAGCGCCAGCGCGAGCAGCACCGCTCCTGCCAGCACGACGAGATGCAGCGGCCAGATCCGCGCGACGCGCTTGTGCAGGAACGCCGGAACGCCGCGCCAGCCTTCGGCGCGGAGCCGGTCGCCCCAGCTCAGCCAGATCACGAAGCCCGACAGCAGGAAGAAGAAGTCGACCGCCAGATAGCCCTTGGCGAAGATGTGCAGCCACGTCGGCGACAGCCCGTCGATTGTCAGTCGGATATGATAGAGCACGACCATCCACGCGGCGACGCCGCGCACGCTGGTCAGCGCGCGAAGCTCCGGCCGGGTCATGCCAGCGCGGGGTTGGGCGGAGGGTCGGCCGCCGGCTTGGCGCGCTTCATCGGGCGGAAGCTTTCCTCCGCGCGCCGGCGCTTGAGATAGGTGTCGAGCCCGATCTGCGCGCCGATCAGCATGAAGACGAACGGCTGGAACGCGATCGCGACGAAGCACGCGCCGAGCATGTAAAGCAATTGCCCCGATTGCAGCGCGCCGGCGAGTGGCGCGACCCAGGCATAGTCCTCGCCTGCTTTTTTGTAGCGCTGGCGGATCACTTCCATCCGAATCAGCCCGCTCAGACTGATGAACAGCCACATGATCAGCCCCGGCCAGCCTTGCTCGCCGAGCATCTCGAAATAGGCCGAGTGATAGGCGCGCGCGCGGTCGACGGTCAGCGTGGTATCGAGCTTGGAATTGCCGGCGGTACCGTCCAATTTCACGATGTCGTAGCGAATCTGGTTCTGGCGATACATCTCGAAGCCGCCGCCTAGCGGGTGCTGCTTGACGTAGTCCCAGGTCCATTTCCACACCGCGACGCGGGTCGCGGCGGACTCGTCCTGCTGGTACGACTTAATCGTGCTCATGCGGTCGGTGAATGACTTGGGCAGGAACGGCACCGCGACCAGTCCGAGCGTCGCGACGACGCCAAGATAGAGGAACTTGCGCTTCGAATCGCGCAGCATCAGCACGCCGAGCAGGCCGATGCAGAGCAGCCCGGTTCGCGTCGAGGTGCCGATCGGCATCAGCAGGCAGGCGAACACCAAGGCGTAGCAGAACAGCTTCCGCTTCCAGTCGTTGGGGAAGATCGTGCCATATTTCTCGAGCCATAGGATGGCCGGGATGATCGCGATCGCCACGGTCGAGATGGTCGATCCCTCGTACAGCCCCGAATTGTTCTCCACCATCAGGTTGAGCGAACCATAGCCGCCGCCGCCGGCCAGCGTCTTGATCCCGCCGACGATGATGATCGATGCCGCCGACAGGATCATGAAGGTCAGCAGCGCCTCCAGCCTGAGACGCGTGCGAAGGGTGAGCGGCAGGAAAGCGGCGAACGCCAAACACTTCCAGACCCAATCCCATTTATCCAGCGCCTCGACCGGGAAATCGGCCCGCATCGTGGTTGTCGCGCACCAGGCGAGGAGGAGGACGATGACGAACTGGCGCGGCGCGACCCGGCTGTCCTTCTTGTCGTCGATCAGCGCCCAGGAGCCGACCGCCAGCGCCACCGCGATCAGCGAGATCGGCACCGAATTGAGCAGCAGATAGGTCAGCCGCTGCGGTGAGACGATGTCGATATAGACATAGCTGAGGATGAACAGAAACGGCCGACGAAACGCCAGCGCGAAGAACATTCCCAGGAATCCGACAAAGGCGAGGTCGTGGATCATCGCCGCTTGATCTTGCTTGGCGGCTCGGGCCGCTCGTCGTCGAGGTCGCGGCGGCGCAGCAGGAGGAAGATGGCGAGCATCATCAGGCCATGCGTGATCGCGATCGCGAAATTGTCGATCATGCTACTGTCTTCCAACCGATCCGAAGCGCGCGCCCTCCGACAGGCTCGGGGCGAACGGGTGTGGGTTGGTCCTACCGCCACCGGGTTGACGTGCCGTTAAACAGTCGCGTGGCATGGAAAATGACGATGAAAATCCTTCACGTCCTCGACCACGGTCTGCCGCTGCAGAGCGGCTACACCTTTCGTACCCGCGCGATCCTGAAGGCGCAGATCGCGCGCGGCTGGCAGGTCGCGGCGGTGACCGGGCCGCGCCATGGCGAGGCCAAGGTCAATGCGGAGATGGTCGACGGGCTCGATTTCTACCGGACTGACGTTCCCGCACCGGCGCGCAGTCCGATCCGCGAATGGCGCGAAATCGCCGCGCTTGCCGATCGCGTGACCGAAGTCGCGCGGACCTTCCGCCCCGATGTGATCCACGCCCATTCGCCGGTGCTCGATGCCGTAGCGGCATTGCGTGCCGGCAAAAGGCTGGGCGTGCCGGTAATGTACGAGATTCGCGCTTTCTGGGAGGATGCGGCGGTCGGCAACGGCACGGGCAGCGAGGGGTCGCTCCGCTATCGCGCGACGCGCTGGCTCGAGACCCGGGCAGTACGCCAGGCTGATGCGGTCGCGGTGATTTGCGACGGGCTGAAGGACGATTTGATCGATCGCGGCATCGACCCGGCCAAGATCATGGTCTCGCCCAACGGCGTCGACCTGACCCTGTTCGGCGAACCGCTGCCGCGCGACGCAGCTCTGGCGGCAGAACTCGGCCTTGTGGCCGATGACGATGTGGTCGGCTTTATCGGCAGTTTCTACGATTATGAAGGTCTCGACGATCTGATCGCGGCGATGCCCGCGCTGGTGGCAAATCGCCCGGCGGCGAAGTTGCTGCTGGTCGGCGGCGGCCCGATGGAGCAGGCGTTGCGCGCGCAAGCCGCGGCGTCGTCGGTCGCCGGCGCGATCCGTTTCGTCGGGCGCGTTCCCCATACCGATGTCGAACGCTATTATAGCCTGGTGGATGTGCTCGCTTATCCCCGCAAGAAGATGCGGCTGACCGACCTGGTCACGCCGCTCAAGCCGCTCGAGGCGATGGCGCAGCGGCGACTGGTCGCCGCCTCGGACGTCGGAGGGCATCGCGAGCTGATTCGCGACGGCGATACCGGCACGTTGTTCGCGCCCGACAGCCCTGCGGCGATCGCCGATGCGCTGGCCGGGATGTTCGCGGATCGTAGCGGATGGGAAGCGCGGCGGACCCGGGCACGGGCCTTCGTCGAACGCGATCGTAACTGGTCGTCAAACATTTCGCGTTACGCCCCCGTTTACCAAAGAATTATCGAAGCTCGGAAAACGGACCTCAAATGGACGCCACCCGCGGTCGCCAGCGCCTGAATTTTCCCTCGCCCTTCGCCGCGATTCTGGGCGAGGGCGGGGCGATGCGGTTCGCCGTGCCGCTGGCGCCGGCGATCGCAATGTTACTAGCCGCGCTCGGCGGATTGATGTTCCTGCTGATGCCGACCGCAGTGCTCGAGGATCTGGTGGTCGATAGCGGGATCGCCTCGCTGGTCACCGCCGCCCAGCCGCCGCTCGGCATCACCGCGCATTTCGCCATCGCTTTCCTGGTCGCGCTCGTCGTCGGGAGCGTCAGTTGGTTCGGGCTGTTCCTGTTGATCGGCACGCGAGTGGTCGCGCTGGGCCGCAATGCGCGCGAAGACGGCGTTCCCATCTTGCGCCGGGCCGACGCGCATCCCGACGCGCCGCCGCGCCGCCCGGTCTTCGCCAATCGCGACCTCGGCACGCCGTTTCTCGAAGTCACTGCCGAATCGTCGCTGCCGATGTCGGTCGCCGATGCAGTGGCGTACGTGCCGCTGGTAGTCGAGGAACGTGATATCCCGGCAGATCTCGACACGCCGCTCGCCACCTATCGCAGTCCTCTGGATCCGCCGCTGCCCGCTCCCGATCCGCTGCCGCTCAGCCGGATCGACGAACCTGTCGCCGCGTCTTCGCCGATTCGCGCGGAAGCGCCCGCTCCGGAGCCGATCATCGCGGTCGATCCGCGTCCCGCCCGAATCGATCCGATATCACCAGCCATTGTCCCGCCCGCCGAAGATCCCGCGCCGCGTTTCGCGTCGCACGAGCGGATCGAGACGTTCGAGCTAACGCCGATGGTGCGCTCGGCCGAAACGTCGGCCCCGTTGCCGTCGGCGACGATCCACGATTTGCTCGACCGGCTGGAGCGCGGCGTCGCCAAGCGCAAGGAAGTCCCGGCGCCCGAACCAGAAGTGCCGGAAGCGGAGGTTCCCGCGGCAGGATCGCTCGAGGAAACGCTCGGCGTGCTGCGCCAGCTCGCTTCGCGGGTCGGCTGACGTTCGCTCAGTTGGATAGGTGAAGTACTTGTGCTCCTGCTTTCGCAGGAGAACGGGAGAGGAAGAGGGGAGCCCTAATTCTCTTCGACAAGCAGGAACTCGACGACGGCGACGCCGCTGCTGCGCTCGACCAGATCGGCGCTCGCGACAAAGTAGCCGCGGACACCGAGCTCCGCCTCGGCCAAGTCCGCCAGCCAGGTCTCGAACGCTTCGTCCTCATCCGCTTTGATCTCGACGGTCAGCCGCACGCCGCTGAATAGCGACGACGACCAATCGCGGCTGCGCACCAAAGATGCCGCCGCGTCCGGCACGGTTGCGGTAGCCGATTCGGTCACCGTCTTGATCAGATCGCGCTCGAGTCGGCTCATCGCGCGGCATCCTGCGCGGCGATGAAATCGACGATGCGTTGGGCGACGCGACGTCTGGGCTCGCGGCCGTTGCGCAGGTCGCCAACCAAACGGGGATCGTTACAGGCCAGCCGGCCGAACCGGGTCGGCGGCATGTTCGACCGTCGCAAAAACTTCTCCACCTCGCGTCCGATATGCATTTGTCTGGCCTCTATTTTTGCTGCCGATTCGCTATAAGTTCATGATCTGTTCCAAATTCCAACTTGTCTAGGAAATTTCCTACGGCTAAGGTGGCAAACATGGTTGACGTGCGATCGACGCTGGCGGGATTGGCTGACGAGGCGGGGACGAGCCTTGCCTGGCTGTCGCGCGCGCTGGGACGCAACGACGCTTATCTGCAGCAGTTCGTGAAGCGCGGAACGCCGCGGCGCCTCGATGAGAAGGATCGGCGCTGGCTCGCCGCCTATTTCAATGTGGACGAACGCGCATTGGGCGGAACTACCGGCGGCGACGCGACGATGGTCGCGGTGCGGCGGATCGACGCGGAGGCGCATGCCGGCGCCGGCGGGCTGGTCGAGGATGACCGCAATGGCGGGGAAGAACGAATCGACCCGCGCGTGGTGGCGCGGCTGGGCGTGTCGCCCGCGGCGCTGACGATGATCACCGCGCATGGCGATTCGATGGAGCCGCTGATCCATGATGGCGACGCTTTGTTCGTCGATATGGCCGACCGCCGCTTGTCGTCGCGTCCCGGCATCTTCGTGATCCGGTTGGACGATGCGTTGCTGGTGAAACGCGTCGCGCGGATCGGGCTGGAGATTCAGGTGACCAGCGACAATCCCGCTACTCCGCTCATCGCCCCGGTCCGCGCCGACCGCGTGGCGATCATCGGCCGCGTCGTGCGGCTGGCGCGGTCTCTACGGTAGGCGGAAAGTCAATTACTTGCGACGGTCGATCAGAAAGACGATCGTCGCGGCGATCGCGCCGCCGGCAATGCCCAGCATGATCCCCAGGCTGGTCTGGTGCAGGATGATTCCGACAACGGCGCCCCCGAACACGCCGAGCGCGAGCAGGCATCCGCCGGCGGCGGGAGCGGTCGATTGCGGCGGATTCGGTCTCATGCCCGCTGCCTGCCATGTTCCAGGATCGGACGCTAGTGTCCCCGCGTGGGACGCGTGGGGCAGGCGATCGCGCCATGGTGCACGGCGATTTACCACTGCCTCCCGCCGGTTTCCGTCGATCGCCTCGGGGTGGCACGGCCCTTGTACCGATCGGGTGCTGCCAGTCGGAGTATCGCATGCGCCTTTACCTCTCTGATCGCTCATCGGTGGACGCCGCGCAGGAACTGATGACAACCTTTGGGGACGATGCCGGGTTCGAGGCGGCAGCGCGCGCCGACAAGAGCCGTGACCTTGGCAACCACGTCAATTTCTGCCGCTGGCGCCAAATCGAGCGGCTGATCGTGCTGATGTCGCAGGCGCGCGCGGTGGGTACCGTCCACTAACTCATATCAGCTACATTCTGCGGGAGATTGTTTCGGGTTCGTTGGTTTCTGCTGTCAGAAACGCAGCAAACGAGGCCGGATGACCACGCCCCAATATCTATCGATCGCCCTCCTCGTTGCGATGATGGCGATGTTCGTCTGGGGCCGCTTCCGTTACGATATCACCGCGATGCTGGCCCTGCTCGCAGGCATCGCCCTCGGCATCGTCAAACCCAAAGAAGCGTTCACCGGTTTCTCCGACGACATCGTGATCATCGTCGGATCGGCGCTGGTAATTTCGGCGGCGGTGCAACGATCGGGCATGGTCGAGCGCGCGCTGAGCCTGATTGCCGGGCGCGTCACCCGGATCCGCACGCAATTGTTCGTGCTGACTGCCTCGGTCGGCGTCACGTCCGCGCTGGTCAAGAATGTCGGTGCGCTGGCGATGCTGATGCCAGCGGCGTTCCAGATGGCGAAGAAGAACAAGGCGTCGCCGTCGGTCTTCCTGATGCCGATGTCGTTCGCATCTCTGCTCGGCGGACTGATGACGTTGGTCGGTACCTCACCCAACATCATCGTCAGCCGGGTTCGGCAGGACATGGTCGGCCAGCCGTTCCGCATGTTCGACTATTTCCCGACCGGCTTTGGCCTGTTGGTGATCGGCCTGATCTTCCTGCGCTTCGGTTATCGGCTGTTGCCGCGCGACCGGCGCGGAGTGCCGACGATGGGAGAGGCGCTCGACATCAAGGATTATGTCACCGAGGTCACTATTGGCGAGGCCTCGCCGGCGATCGACGAGACGGTCGACCAGTTCACCGATCGTCACGATGGCGACGTCACCGTCACCAGCGTGATGCGCGCCGGGATGCGCAGCCAGCCGCGCCCCTGGATGACCTTGCGCGAAGGCGACACGCTGATTCTCGGCGGCGAGCCCGATGTGCTCGAACGCGTCATCGCCACCAACAAATTCGCGCTGGCCGGCTCCGAGCGTGATGTGCCCGCGGATCGCAAGGATGAGGAGATCGGCGTAATCGAGGCGGTGATCGCGACCAACTCGCCATTGATCGGCCGTACCGCCAGTCGGATGCAGTTGCAGCGGCGGCTCGGTATCAACTTGATTGCGGTGTCGCGCGAGGGCGAGCGGCTGACGCATCGGCTGGGCGGTACCGTGTTGCGCGCCGGCGACGTAGTCGTGCTGCAGGGGCCGCTCAGTCTGCTGCCGGAACGTTTGGCGGAACTCGGCGCGCTGCCGCTGGCCGAGCGTGCGCTCCGGCTGGGCAATTCGGGCAGAGGAGTGTTGCCGGTGGCGATCCTGGCGGTGGCGATGATCGCGACCGCGACCGGCTACGTTCCGGTTGCGGTCGCGTTCTTCGCCGCTGCGGCGTTGATCCTGGCGATCGGCGCGCTACCGCTGGCCGAGGCCTATGACAGCGTCGAATGGCCGATCCTGATCATGCTCGGCGCGCTGATCCCGGTCAGCGATACGCTCCGCACGACGGGGGCGTCGCAGATCCTGGCGACCTGGCTCGCGCATGTCGCCGCCAGCCTGCCGCCCTGGGGCGCGGTCGCGCTGATCCTGGTCGCGGCGATGGCGGTGACCCCGTTCCTCAACAATGCCGCGACGGTGCTGGTGATGGCGCCGATTGCCGCGGTGTTCGCCCACGATCTCGGCTATCGGCCGGAAGCGTTCCTGATCGCGACCGCGATGGGCGCGGGATGCGATTTCCTCACCCCGATCGGGCACCAGTGCAATACGTTGGTGTTCGGGCCGGGCGGGTACAAGTTCGGCGATTACGCCCGGCTGGGCGCGCCGTTGTCGCTGCTGGTGGTGTTGTTCGGTACGCCGCTCATCCTGATGGTCTGGCCGCTACACTGACTGCAGGAAAAAGCCCCTCTCCGATGGTGGAGAGGGGCTATGATGTTCAGGCTGGCTCGCCGACGATCGTCTTCAATTCCATGAAATCGGCGATGCCGTATTTGCCGCCCTCACGGCCGTTGCCCGATTGCTTGTAGCCGCCGAACGGCGTGCCGCCGCCGCCCGACCAGGCATTGATCGTCACAAGGCCGGCACGCAGCTTCGGCGCGACCTTGGCGGCTTCGGCAGGGTCGCCGGAGATCGTCGCCGACAGGCCGTACACAGTGTCGTTCGCCATTTCGATTGCGTCGTCGGCGTCCGTGTATTTCGTGATCGTCGCGACGGGACCGAACGTCTCTTCGCGATAGATGCGCATGTCGGGCGTGACGTCGGCCAGCAGGGTCGGCTTGACGAAGAAGCCGGCATTGCGGCCGTCCGGGCGTCCGGTGCCGCCCGTGACTAAAGTCGCGCCCTCGTCGATCGCCGATTGGATCAGGCCCTGGATCTTCTCATATTGCGCCTTGTTGACCACCGGGCCGATATGCGCGCCCATCGTCGACGCTTCGGCGACCTGGGTCGCTTCCATGATCCCCTTCACCACATCGGTGGCGTCGGCGACCTGGCTTTCATGGACCAGCAGGCGGGTCGGCGCGATGCAGCTTTGGCCGCTATTCGCCAGCACGCCGGCGATCGTCGGCGGCAGCACTTCGGGCAGATTGGCGCCCTTGAGCACCAGGTTCGGCGCCTTGCCGCCCAATTCCTGATGGACGCGCTTCACCGTCGGAGCGGCAGCCTGCGCCACCGCGATTCCGGCGCGAGTCGATCCGGTGAAGCTCACCATGTCGACATCCTTGTGGCTGGAGATCGCCGCGCCGACACCGGGGCCGTCGCCATTGACCAAGTTGAACACACCTGCCGGAACACCGGCCTTGTCGAGGATCTCGGCCAGGATCACGGCGTTACCCGGCGCTTCTTCGGATGGCTTGAGCACCATCGTGTCGCCGGCGGCTAGCGCGGGCGCGACCTTGGCGCAGATCTGGTTGAGCGGCCAATTCCACGGCGTGATCATACCAACCACGCCGACCGGTTCGTGAACGACGCGGTTCTTGCCGACGCGCTGTTCGAACTTGAACTCCTTCAGCGCGGCCAGCGTGCCCATGAAATAGCCCAGGCCGGCCGGCGCCTGCGCCATCTGCGCGAAGCCGATCGGCGCGCCCATTTCCTCGCTGGTCGCCGCCGCCAGATCGGGGATGCGCGCCTTATATTCCTCGATGATGCGTTCAAGCAGCGCGATGCGCTCGTCGACCGAAGTCTGCGAATAGCTCCTGAAGGCCTTCTTGGCCGCCGCGACCGCCTTGTCGACATCGGCAGCGGTGCCGAGCGTGATCTCGCTGACCGGCTGCTCGGTCGACGGATCGATCACTTCGTGGCGAGCGCCGCCCTCGCTATCGACCCACTGTCCGTCGATATAATGCTTCAGGTAGCTCTTCATCCTCGCCTCCACTTTTCAAATATCGGGTATGGTTGGCGCCTAGATGGCGCGCCGCGAGGTAGGTTGCAACCCGAAACGAGACTCCCCAGTTGAGGGCTCGTCGCAACGGGAGAACGGGACATGGCACGCGTCGCACGGATCGAAGAACATGGTGGGCCGGAAGTGATCCAATGGGTCGATGTCGACTTGCCCGATCCCGGTCCCGGCGAGGTGCGGATCCACTCGACCGCGGTCGGTCTCAACTTCGTCGAAGTCTACCAGCGTACCGGCCTTTATCCGCTCAAGCTGCCGAGCGGCCTCGGCACCGAGAGTGTCGGGGTGGTCGAGGCGCTGGGCGAGGGCGTCACCGATATCGCGGTTGGCGACCGCGTCGGCACGTTCGGTCCAACCATCGGCAGCTATGCCACGCACCGCAACCTGCCCGCCGAAAATCTGATCAAATTGCCCGATAGTATCGATGACCGCACCGCCGCGGCGATTCTGCTCAAGGGCGGCACCACCGAATTCCTGATCGAGCGCTGTGCTAAGGTGCAGGCCGGCTGGACCGTGCTGGTCCATGCGGCGGCGGGCGGGGTCGGCCATCTCGCGGTTGGCTGGCTCAAGGCGATCGGCGCGACCGTGATCGGCACCGTCGGCTCGCCCGACAAGGCCGAGCGCGCGCGCCGCGCCGGCGCCGACCATGTCATCCAGTATCGCGAGCATGACATCTCCGAGAGCGTGCGCGAGATCACGGAAGGCCGCGGCGTGGAGGTCTCGCTAGACGGCGTTGGCGCCGCGACTTGGGAAGCGTCGCTCAAATCGGTCATGCGGCGTGGGCTGATCGTCAGCTACGGCAATGCCAGCGGGCCGGTGACCGGTGTCGCGCTCAGCCAGCTCAACACCAACGGCTCGCTGTTCGTCACGCGGCCAACGATGTTCCATTATTATGCGACCAAGCCGGAGCGCGACGCGGGGTTCGCGCGCGTGTTCGAGATGCTGGCCAAGGGCGCGATCAACCCGGAGATCGGCCAGACCTTCGCGCTCGAGGATGCGGCCGAGGCGCACCGCCAGCTCGAAGCCGGCAAGACCGAGGGCGCGTCGGTGCTGCTGCCCTGATCGTCACTACTCGGGTGGCTGCGGCCCGCTTTCGCTCTTCTCGGTTTTGGCCGGCCTGAGCGTGAAGTCGATCCGGATCTTGACCCAGGCGCCGACCAGCACCTTGCCGCCGCGGCGCGGGGGACGGACGAGGAATTGCCACGCCGCCTCGCGCATCGCGCGGCCAAGGCCCGATCCGACCGGCGATTCGCCGAGCGACCGGCAATTGTCGACATGGAATTGGGGCATCGTCTGGCACGCGATCAATGCCCAGCTATTGGGCGGTGCGCCCTTGGGCAGATAGCCGTTGAGCTGCGCGTCGCTCGGCTCGCGATACCATTCGGCATTGTACAGCGGCTGACCGCCCGGACCTTCGCCTGGCCCATAAGCGAGCTTGCTGTCGGTGCCGGTCTCGGCGCCGTCGTTGCTGCTAGCGCTCGATTTCAACTTGCTGATGTCGCTGGCGCCGAGCGTGATCGGCAACACGCCGGGTAACGCTGCAGGCGGCGTCGGGACCTTGGGCGGCGTGACGACAGGCGGCATCGGCGGGATCGGTGTCGTCGCTCCCGAAGCGGGCTTGGCTGCCGCATGCGCCTTGGTGCGGTGTTCGGGAGCGGTTGCCGCTTCCTTCTCGGATGGCGCGAGGCTGAAGCTCGTCGCGCGTCGTGGCTCGGGTTTGGACCCCGGAATGAAATGCGGGCCGAACAGCACCAGCACCAGGATCAGCAGCGCTTCGACGATAAGCGCCAGCACGAACGAGACGGTGCGGCGGCGGTCGGGCAAAGCGAAGGGCAGGGACAGCCGCATTGGCGAGCCGCCTAGGAGCGCAAGTCTCTCGCGGCAACGGCTGATCGCTCGGTTCGTCGCATTCTGCGGTGCAGATCGAGTAATGAGGCAGCCGCAAGCGCCAGGCTGACGGGCGAAATGCCGATGCGCGGCGCCAGCGAGCGGATTCCCCGCGATTTTTCCGCTTGCAGCGGCGCTACAAATGTAGCACGCTACAAATGTAGCCAAGAGGTGAGTCATGCTTCCGCAATTGCCGCCACGCGAACGTCAGATCGTCGACCTGCTTTATCAGGGCGGATCGCGCACGGTGTCCGAGATTTGCAACGCGCTGCCCGATCCGCTGACCGGATCGGCCGTCCGTGCCATGCTCAAGCGGCTTGAAGACAAAGGGTTTGTGCGCCGCGAAGACAGCGAGCGAGGCTTCGTCTATTCGCCGACCGTTCCCGACAATCAGGCGCGGCGAACCGCGCTCAGCCAGATCGTGCGAACCTTTTTCAAGGGATCCCCGGTCAGCGCGGCCAGCGCCCTAGTCGGCATGGCCGAAGAACTCGACACGCAGGAACTCGACGAGCTCGAAGCGGCGATCGCGCGCGCTCGCCGGGCACGGGAGGGCGGGAAATGACGATGACCTTGCTCCTCCTCGCGCTGAAGTCGTTGTTGGTGGCGGCGGTCACGCTCGGCTTGCTGCGCCTGACCCGGACGCGGTCGGCCGCCGAGCGCTCGACCATCGCGCATCTCGGCCTGTTCGCGCTCGTCGCCTTGCCGCTCGCCAGCCTGGCGCTGCCGACGCTCAACCTGCCGCTGCCGGCGCCGATGGCGCGCATCGCCGCGATCGATCCGGTCGGGCGCGCGGAGCGTTCGCTCGCCGTGCGCGATCGGGAGGCGCCGACACCGGCCGCTTCCGCGTCCTCGGCGGCGCCCACATCTACGTCGGTTGGCACCGTGTCCGGCGCGGCTCGATACGCCTTCCTCCTTCCCACACTCGTCCTGCTCGCGATCACGCTCGCCGCTTTGCTGCGCTTGATCGGGTTGCGGGCCCGCGCCGAGGTGCTGGTCGATCCCGACTGGCTGAGCGCGCTTGCCCGCGCGCAACGGCGCATGGGGTTCAAGAACGGCACCGCCTTGCTCTGGAGCGACGAACTCGGTTCGCCGGTAAGCTGGGGCATGATGCGTCCGGTCATCCTGCTCAACAATGCCGCGGTGGCCGCGCCCGAACAGGCCGAGGCGATCATCGCGCACGAACTCGCGCATGTCGTCCATTTCGATTGGGCGAAGCTGATCCTGGCGAGGGTCGCCACCGCGACCTTCTGGTTCAATCCCCTGGCCTGGGTGCTGGCGCGTGAGGCTCACCAATTGCGCGAGGAGTCGGCCGATGACGCCGTACTCGCGGCCAATATCGCCGGTGTCGATTATGCCGAATTGCTGATCGGCGTCGCGCGCCATCAATGCCGCGGCGCCTTGCTCGGCGCGCATGGCGTCGCGCCGTCGAAAAGCTCGCTCGGCCGCCGTGTCCGACGCGTGCTCGACCAGAGCCCGGCCCGCGGGCCGTCCGGACGATCCTGGGTCGCGGGTTTCGCGACCGGCATGCTGAGCATGGCGGTGCCGCTCGCGGCGGTCACCTTTGTGCCGGGCCATAGCGCGCTCGCTACGATCCAGACGGTGCCGGCCGGGCCTCGTCCTGCCGCAGCGCTCTCTTCGGGCGCGGTACGTCGGGACTCCCCCGCTTCCGTTGTAAACGCCGGTTCGCGCCCCGCTGACCTCCCGGCGGGCTTGCCGCCAACCGCGGCGCCCGTGGCAGCCGTAACGGGCCAGGATCAGGCGTCGGGTAAGTCGGACGATGGTGACGAAGCCGACAATATGCGCGTGCTGGGCATCGGCGCCGACTATCAGCGTGCGATGGCGCAGGCGGGATTTCCCAATCTTTCGAGCGACGACCTGGCCGAAGCGCGGGCGGGCGGCGTCTCCCCGGAATATGCGCGCGACATGCGAGCGACCGGCATGCGCCTCAGCCTGGAAGAGGTGATCGAGGCGCGCAACATGGGTCTCAGCGCCGCCTATATCTCGGCGATGCGCCGGTTCGGGATCAAGGGCGATCTCGACGATTACCAGGGCATGCGGGTGGTCGGCGTCACTGCCGAGTTCGTCCCCAAGCTCAGATCGCGAGGCAACAACACCACCGATCCCGATGAGCTGACCTCGCTCAGAGCCGCAGGCGGCAACGGCGATCCCTGAGCCCTAGCGGCCAGCCCTTACCGCTAACCGACAATTCGTAACGCCCCCAAGGGCGACCGGCTCCTCGCGTCCAATTGCCCAGGCCTTCGCCCGCACCCCGCGGCGCGGACCGATGGCGCGCGTCCAGGCCGCATCGCCCGATCGAGATACAAGGAGTAGATCATGCCCGTTCACTTGCAGCGCGCCGTTGGGCTTCTGGCGCTGGCGACCGGCCTGTGTGCCCCGACCGCCGCCTTGGCCGGCCAGGACACGCCCTCCGCATCGACCGGCGCCGATATAGCCGCCAAGGATGCCAATGTCTTCACGCCGGATTTCTTCGCGCGCTTCGCCCCCCAGACCGCCTATGACATGCTGTCGCAGGTACCGGGCTTCACCATCCGCGCCGCCGACGATACCCGCGGGCTGGGCCAGGCGTCGGAGAACGTCCTGATCAATGGCCAGCGGGTGACCGACAAATCGGGCGGCGCGGCGGCGCAATTGCAACGGATATCGGCCGGCGAGGTGGTGCGTATCGAGGTCAGGGAAGCCGCGTCATTCGGAATCGCCGGCCTGACGGGCCAGGTCGCGAACGTGATCCTCAACACCAACCGTAAGGGCAGCGGTAATTTCAGCTGGAGCCCGCAAGTACGCGCGCATTATGCCGAGCCGCGCTGGTTCGCAGGGTCGATCAGCTATAACGGCTCGGCCGGCGATCTGGATTATACCTTGTCGTTGGAGAACAAGCCGTCACGCGGCGCGCTGGGCGGCAACGACTATCGCATTCTGTCGCCGACCGGCACGTTGCTCGAGCGCCGCGACCAGGTGAATTGGTCGAGCACCGACGACGCCAAACTGTCCGCGATCCTCAAATATAGTGGCAAGAGCGGGGTCCTCGCCAATCTGACCCTGAGCTACGATCCCTATTGGCAGCGCGGCGCCAACGATCAGCGCCGCATCCGCGCCGACGGCAACGACGCCATGTGGATCAGCCTCAATCACACTTGGGGCTTCCGCTACGACGTGAATGGCGACATCTCGGTGCCGCTGGGCGGTGGCCGGCTCAAGATCATCGGCCTGCGCCATTTCAAACATGCTCCCGCGCTGACCGATCAACGCACCGACTACGACAGCGGCGCACCGAGCGACGGCCTGCTCTATGGTCAGGACGCCAAGACCAGCGAGACGATCGGTCGGGTCGAATATCACTGGAAGGGCGGCCCGAACGACTGGACGATCTCGGTCGAGCGCGCCGACAATCGCTACAAACAGCTCAGCACGCTGGCCAATCTCCAGCCCGATGGCAGCTATCTCTCCATTCCCTATCCGCAAGGCAGCGGCATCGTCGCGGAGACACGCTACGAAGCGCTGGCCACATTGAGCCGGTCGCTATCGCCTAATCTCGATCTTCAGGTGGCCGGCGGTGCCGAATATTCGGAGCTCGGCGAACGCGGCAGCGGCGAAAAGCAGCGGGGTTTCTTTCGCCCAAAGGGGAGCCTATTGCTGGCTTGGCGCCCGGCGCGCGGCTGGGACGCCAGCCTCAAGTTCGAACGCAGGGTCGGCCAGATCAGCTTTTCGGACTTCCTTGCCAACCAGGACGTCACCAACGATCGCGGCAACGACGCCAACCCCAATCTCGTCCCGCCGCAAAGCTGGGAAGCGACCGCGGAAGTCGCGCGCACGTTCGGTCGCTGGGGCAAGACGCGGTTGAAGCTCTATCATTACCGGATCGAGGATATCGTCGATCATATCCCGGTCGGGATCGACGGCGATGCGGTGGGGAACCTACCTCGCGCGACGCGCACCGGCATCGAGAGCATCAGCACGATCCAATTCGATTCCGTAGGCTGGAAGGGCGCGAAGCTCGATGCCGATATCGGCATCGAACGTGCCCGCGTCCGCGACCCACTGACGGGAGCGCCGCGGGTGATCAGCAATACGCATGATCGCTGGGCCCAGCTGACCTTGCGGCACGACGTGCCCGGCACCCAATTCGCCTGGGGCGGCGGCCTGTCCTTCGATCATTACAGCCCGGTTTATTATCTCGACGAGGTCAACCAGCAATGGGAAGGCCCTTATGTCAGCGCCTTTGTCGAGTTCAAGAATGTGCGCGGGACGAAGATCAATTTCGAGGTGTTCAACCTCAATGACGGCCATGTCCGCTATTGGCGCGACGTCTATTCCGGCCGCCGCAACGTCGCGCCGCTGGCGTTTCTGGAGCGCCAGCACCAGAGGGTCGGGCCGATCTTTACGCTGACGATCAGTGGGACGTTCTGAGGGGCCCGGCCACCGCGATAGCGCGAGAGGTCATCATTGCCGTTGATCGGCATTCAACAGCGCCAATTCGTCATGCCGGGCTTGTCCCGGCATCCACCGGGCAACTGAACCTAAGCCTTGAGCCTCTTGTCTCGCGCTCGCGGCCCGGTGGACCCCGGCACAAGGCCGGGGTGACGATCGGGGGATATTCAAAACCCCCGGGGTGAAGAAGCGACCGACCCTCGAATGGCGACCGCTGAACATCGGTCCGTCCAATAAAAAAAGGGCGCCCGGATTGCTCCGGACGCCCCTTTTTTCGTGGTCTCGCCGCGGCGAAGCCGCGTCGTCGGTCCTCGCGAGCGAGGCCGGCCGACAGCGCCTATGCGAGCTTCGCTCGCACCAGCGCGGTCGTGGCCGCGCTTTACGCGCTGTAGTACATATCGAATTCGACCGGGCTCGGGGTCATTTCGAACCGCGCGACGTCGGCGCGCTTGATGTCGATATAGGCCTCGATCTGATCCTTCGAGAACACGTCGCCCTTGAGCAGGAAGTCCATATCGGCTTCCAGGCTGTCGAGCGCCTCGCGCAGCGACCCGCACACGGTCGGCACTTCGGCCAGCTCGGCCGGGGGCAGGTCGTACAGGTTCTTGTCCATCGCTTCGCCCGGGTGGAGCTTGTTCTGGATGCCGTCGAGGCCGGCCATGAACAATGCCGCATAAGCGAGGTACGGATTGGCCATCGCGTCGGGGAAACGGACCTCGACGCGCTTGGCCTTGGCGCCCGTGCCGTACGGGATGCGGCACGACGCCGAGCGGTTGCGCGACGAATAGGCGAGCAGCACCGGCGCTTCGTAACCCGGCACCAGCCGCTTGTAGCTGTTGGTGGTCGGGTTGGTGAACGCGTTCAGCGCCTTGGCGTGCTTGATGATGCCGCCGATGAAGTACAGGCACATGTCGGACAGGCCGGCGTAGCCGTTACCGGCGAACAGCGGCTCCTTGCCGTTCCAGATCGACAAATGGGTGTGCATGCCCGAGCCGTTATCTTCCTTGATCGGCTTGGGCATGAAGGTCGCCGACTTGCCATAGGCATGGGCGACCTGGTGAACGACATATTTGTAGATCTGCATGCGATCGGCAGTGGTGGTCAGCGTGCCGAAGGTGAGCCCGAGCTCGTGCTGCGACGCGGCCACTTCGTGGTGGTGCTTATCGCAGGGCAGGCCCATTTCGAGCATGGTCGAGACCATTTCGCCACGGATATCGACCGCGGAGTCGACCGGCGCGACGGGGAAGTAACCGCCCTTGGCGCGCGGACGGTGGCCGAGGTTGCCGCCTTCATATTCGCGGCCGGTATTGGTCGGCAGCTCGATATCGTCGATCTTGTAATAGGACGTCGCGTAGCTCGTTTCGAACTGCACGTTGTCGAACATGAAGAACTCGGCCTCGGGGCCGACATAGACGGTGTCGCCGATGCCCGTGGTCTTGAGATAGGCTTCGGCGCGCTTGGCGGTCGAGCGCGGATCGCGGGCATAGAGCTCGCCGGTCGACGGTTCGACGATGTCGCAGACCAGGATCAACATCGGCGTCGCCGAGAACGGATCGACATAGATGGCGTCGAGATCGGGCTTCAGGATCATGTCCGACTCGTTGATCGCCTTCCAGCCTTCGATCGACGATCCGTCGAACATGAAGCCGTCGGTCAGCTCGTCCTCACCGACCACCGTAGAGACCATGGTCAAATGCTGCCACTTGCCCTTGGGGTCGGTGAAGCGGAGGTCGACCCACTCGATCTCCTCGTCCTTGATCTTCTTCAGAACGTCACTGGCTGTCGTCGCCATAACCCCAGACCCTTTCTCTTTCAGTCGTGAATCCGGCGAACCGGAGAATCATGTTGCTTGTGCGTAAGCCCTGCTGTCACATTATGCTGCAGCGCGTCAAATGTAGTAGTTGCTCAAGTTGGGCGTCGGCCATCTTTCTTCAGGTCGCCGCCTAGATTGCAGCCTCATCGCGCTCGCCGGTGCGGATGCGGAGCACCGTCTCGACCGGCATGACGAAGATCTTGCCGTCGCCGATACGGCCGGTCTGCGCGGCCTGCGCGATCGCCTCGACCACGCGCTCGGCCATCGCATCCTCGACCACCACTTCGAGCTTCACCTTGGGCAGGAAGTCGACGACATATTCGGCGCCGCGATAGAGTTCGGTATGCCCCTTCTGGCGGCCAAAGCCCTTGGCCTCGGTCACGGTGATGCCGCTGACACCGACTTCGTGCAACGCCTCCTTCACCTCGTCCAGCTTGAACGGCTTGATGATCGCTTCGATCTTCTTCACGCGGAATTGTCCCCCGTCTCTCGCCCTATGGGTTGATTGCACTCCAGCCTTACATGAAGCGTGCCAGAACTCGCGCGCGAGGGCATGGCCGAGCGAGAGCCGGTATCGGTTCTAGCAAATGCCTCGAAATTAGGCAGCCCTGTTTCGACTGCCCGTTGGCGCGGCACGGCCGCTGCGCGCCGACGCCAGTCGATCGGCGAACGGCCTGGCCTCCAGCGCGGCATTGGCGCGGTTGATCACTTCCACCAGCACGCCGCCGGTTTCGGTATCGAGTGCCGCGGTGGCGGCGCGCGCGGCATGCCAATGATCCTCCAGCCGGGGGAGCAGCGCAGTGCCCGCGCGGGTGAGGGCGACGATCCGCTGGCGCGCATCCTCCTCGCCACGCGTCACCGCGACCAGCCCGGCGGCGGCCATTTGCGACACCGTCTGGCTGACCGCCGAATGCGACACGCCGAGCCGGTCGGCGAGCGCGCGAATGCCTTGGGGTCCGTCGGCGACCAGCGCGCGGACTACCGGCGTGTAGCGCGGGCGGAAATTGATCCCGTCCTCGCGATATGCCTGTTCCAGCGCGCCGTCGAGATGATCGATCAGCCGCCGAAGCGCGGTGCCGAAACTGGCGGCGGTATGCGTGGTCATACCCATTCCCTAGTCACTTTACACTCGCCTGGCAAAATGTATAAGCGCTTACGCTTACAAGTGTAGTCGAAAGGATTGAGGGAATGGATCGGCGCATATTCCTGGGACTATCGGCAGCCGCAGTCGTCACGATCGGCGGCGGCAGCGCCATCGCTTTGGACGGGCCGGCCGCGGCCGCCAGCGATCCCGCGCTCGCGCTCGCGCAGCTGCTCGAGACCGGATATGTCCTCCCCGATATCGGCAAGCGCTACGCCGCGATGTTGCGGCAAAAGGCCGCGGCCGGTGCCTATAAGGACATCGCCGACCCAGCCGAGCTCGGCCAGCGACTGACCGCCGATTTGTTGGCGGTGTCGCCCGACCGCCATCTGCGCGTTCTGCCCGCGGCGATGCTCGGTCCCAATGATCGGCCGCAGCCGCGACCGGCGGACCGGGCCAACCCCAAGCCTCCCGGCGCGCCACCTCGCGTGCCGGCGGGACCGCGGCCGCCCCGCCGCGCGCCGATCGAGGATGCCGGTTGGATAGCGAAAGACGTCGCCTATATCCGCTTCACCGAATTTCCCGACGATCCCGACACCGCGACGCTGTGCGACCGCTTCATGCGCGAGCACGCCTCGGCCAAGGCGGTGATCGTGGATTGCCGCTACAATGGCGGTGGCGGGGTCGTGCAGATGAACGCGATCCTGCCCTATCTCTTCGCCAAGCCGGCGGTGCTGGTGCAGATGGAAATGGTCGAGTCGATCGCCAAGGCGCGCGGCAATCCCTTCGCCGAGGATGCTTTCATGCGCCCGGCGAAAGGTGCGGCGCCCGGGATTGTCCGCACCGAACATTATGTCGTGCCCAAGACCGACGAGACGCGGTTGTTCGGCGCCAAGGTCTTCTACCTGACCTCGGCTCGGACCGCTTCCGCCGCCGAGCACCTCGCCTTGGCTTTCAAGCATACCAGTCGCGCGACGCTGATCGGCGAGACGACCGCGGGCGCCAATCATTTCGGCGGATTCGAACCGATCGGCGGCGGGCTGACGGTATTCCTGCCGGTCGGCCGGACGATCGATCCGGCGACCGGCAAGGATTGGGAAGGGACCGGGATCGTCCCCGACGTAGCAGTGCCGTCGATGCTCGCATTGCAGGAAGCGCTCAAGCGCGCGGGGGCGATCTCTTAGCCGCGGACGAACGCGGCGATATCCGCCGACAGCCGGTCGCTTCGCGTCAGCGGCAAAGCATGCGAGGCGCCATCATACACCAGCAGCTGGCTGCCCGGGATCATCGCGTGCGCCAGCTCGGCGCTCTTCTCCAGCGGGCAGCTCTGGTCGGCGCTGCCATGGACGATCAACGTGGGGCAAGTGAACGCCGCCATGTCGGTGCGGACGTCGGCGTTGATGTTGGTGCGCGTGTGCTCGATCGCCGCGTGCAAGGTCGCGCGGAGCACCAGCCCGGTGCCCCAGGCGACCAGATGCGGCGACACCTGTTCGGGCGCGAAGAACGGTTCGGCCATCGCTGCGACATAGGCGGGGCGGTCGGCCATCATCATGGTGACCTGCGCGGCGAGCGGCTCGGTGCGGCTGGCCGGATCGGGAAACAGACCCGGCGCGGTGCCTGCGACCAGGATCGCCCCGGCCACCCGTGCGGCGCCATGGCGCGAGAGATAGCGTGCGACCTGGCAAGCGGCCATCGAATGCGCGACCAACGTGACCCGTTCGAGCCCGAGACGCTCGATCACCGTGGCGAGATCGTCGGCCAGGCCGTCCAGGTCATGGCCGGCGCTCGCCGGCGATGACCGGCCGCACCCGCGCTGGTCATAGGCGATGCAGCGATGTCCCTGACGGGCCAGGTCGGCGGTCTGGCGCTCCCAGAATTCGGTGTTCATCGCCCAGCCGTGGACAAACAACAGGGTCGGGCCGTCGCCAATATCCTCATAGTAAAGCTGCTCGCCATCGGGGGTGGGGATAAGGCCGCGGCTCGGGCGGAGGGCCTGGCGGGGAGCAAGGTCGGTGATCGCGTACATGGCTGTTCTCCTTGGGGTTAGTGCCGCCATGATGCGGATTGCCGCAGCCGAACCAATTACCTGACAGGTAATGGCGCGTCGTCGCACGGCGGCTAGTATGGTCGCTGAAAGGATAGCTTATGGTGCAGATGTCGGGTGAGGTGGGGGCAATGCTGCGCGACTGGCGCGCGCGCCGGCGGGTGAGCCAGCTCGACCTCGCGCTCGATGCCGATGTCTCGCCGCGCCACCTGAGCTTCGTCGAGACTGGCCGCGCGCGTCCCAGCCGCGAACTGTTGTTGCGCTTGTCCGAGCAACTCGACGTGCCGCGCCGGGACCAGAATACGCTGCTACTGGCGGCGGGGTTCGCACCGGCTTTCCCCGAACGCGACCTCACCGATCCGGCGCTCGACGCGGTACGCGCGGCGCTCGAAACGGTGCTGACCGCGCACGAGCCTTTCCCCGCGCTGATCGTCGATCGTCACATGACGATGATCTCGGCCAATCGCGCGCTGGCACCGTTGATCGAGGGCGTCGATCCGGCCTTGCTTGAACCGCCAGTCAACGTGCTGCGGCTGACGCTCCACCCCGATGGCGTGTCGAAGAATATCGTCAATCTCGCCGAATGGCGGGGCTTCCTGTTGCGGGCGCTCGATCGCGAGATCGCGCAGAGCGGCGACACGACGCTAATCGCGTTGCGCGAAGAGATGGAGCTTTATCCAAAAGGTCCCGCGTCGGATGTCCCCCCGCGCAATTTTGCCGGGGTCGCGGTGCCGTTCCGCTTCCAGCGCGGCGATCGCATCCTGTCCTTCTACAGCGCGCGGACCGTGTTCGGATCGCCGATCGACCTGACGCTCGACGACCTTGCGTTGGAAACGTTCCTGCCGGCTGACGCCCAAACGGCTGAGGCGATGCGCGAGCTTTGTCCGCCAAAATAGTGCTCCTGCGCACGCAGGAGCCCAGGGTCGCAGGCGACGTCGCTTTTGGCCCTGGGTTCCCGCTTTCGCGGGAACACTGAAGGGGCTCTAAGGCTTCCCCGCCGCTCCCTGCGGCAAATTCTTCTTCGCCCAGTTCGCCTCGTCGATCACATAGAGCCGGATCAATTGCGCCTGTTCCGGGCTCATCACCTTGGCGAAGCTGACCATGCCGTTCTTCGCCAGCGCGCCGTCGATCAGGATCGACTTCCACGCATCGGCATTGGCCAGCGCGCCCGAGCGTTGCAGATCGGGCAGCACGCCGCCGCCACCTGCGCTGGCCCCATGGCAGACCTGGCAATAGCGGCCGAACAATTGCAACCCGGCGGCGATCTGGTCGGGTCGCGCGGTCGATGGTGGCGGGCTGAACGGACCGGCGGGGAGCGCGACCCGCGTCGGCAATTGCGCCGTCCCGCCCAGCTTGAATACCAGCAAGCGCGGGAGACTGGGCACGTTCTTCGCCGCACCGATCGCATAGCCGATAGACAAGGGCAGGGCGCCGCCACGCCCGGTCAGCACCGCGACATATTGCTGCCCCTTGACGGTGAAGGTCGCCGCGCCCGCCATGATCCCCGATTGCGTCGGATAGGCCCAGAGCTGCTTGCCGCTATCCGCCGCATAAGCGCGGAACTCGCCGAGCGCAGTGCCCTGGAACACCAGATTGCCCGCGGTGGTCATCGTGCCGCCGTTCCACGGGGTCGGATAATCGACTCGCCAGCGCTCCTTGTTGGCGACGGGATCCCACGCCACCAGCGCGCCGGTCGCGCCGGCAGTGATCGCGCCGATGGTCTTGGCATCGCGCGGGTACATCCCCGCCGACATATTGGTGCCGACGTTGAAGCCGATCGGCTCGCGCGTGCCGCCGGCGGCATCGGGCGGAATGTAAGCAAGCCCGACCTGCTCCTGCGCGGGCACATAGACGAGGCCCGTCTTGGGGTTGAAGCTCATCGGCTGCCAATTGTGCGCGGCGAGCGCCGACGGCACCGCGAGGAACGGCTTGCCGGTCTTGTAGAAACGCGCGTCGGGATTCTCGTTGGGCCGCCCGGTCTTGAGGTCGTAGCTGTCGGCCCAATTGACCGACTTGATGAACTTCCCCGCGTTGATCAGCTTGCCGTTGGTCCGGTCGACGACGAAGAAGAACCCGTTCTTCGGCGCCTGCATCAGTACCTTGCGCTTCTGGCCGTTCATATTGAGGTCGGCAAGGATGATCGGCTGGGTCGCGGTGAAGTCCCAGCTCTCCGCCGGCGTCTCCTGATAATGCCACAGATATTCGCCGGTATCGGGCTTGAGGGCGACGATCGACGACAGGAACAGATTGTCGCCCTGACCTTCCGATCGCAGTCCGTGATTCCAGGGGGATCCGTTGCCGACGCCGAGATAGAGCTGGTCGAGCTCGGGATCGTAGATGATCGAATCCCACACCGTGCCGCCGCCGCCCGATTGCTTCCACTGGCCGTTCGCCGACCAGGTCGCGTTTGCCGCTTTGGACAGGACCGCGTCGGACGCCTCGCTATCGGCGGCGAGCGTGGGGTTGGGCACTGTGTAGAAGCGCCAGCGCTTGGCGCCGGTATCGGCGTCATAGGCGGTGACATAGCCGCGCACGCCGAATTCGGCGCCGCCATTGCCGATGATCACCATGCCCTTCACCACGCGCGGCACGCCGGTGATCGTATAGGGTTTGGAATTGTCGGTGGTCTGGACGCTCCACAGCGGCTTACCGGTCGGCGCGTCGATCGCGATCAGCCGGCCGTCGAGCGTGCCGAGATAGAGCTTGCCTTTCCACGCCGCGACGCCGCGATTGACGACGTCGCAGCACGCCTGGACGCCCTTGGTCTTGTCGACGCCGGGATCGTAGTCCCACAATTTCTTGCCGGAGAGGGCGTCGTACGCGAACAGCTTCGACCATGGCCCGGTGACGTAGATCGTGCCGTCGATCACCACTGGCGTGGATTCCTGACCGCGCGCGTCGGGCAAATCGGCATACCAGGACAGGCCGAGCGATCCGACATTGCCGGCGTTGATCTGGGTCAGCGGGCTATAGCGCTGCTCGTTGTAATTGAACCCGGTCATCGCCCAGTCGGCGCCGGAGCCGCCGCTGGTCAGATAGGCGGAGTCGATCTTCGCGGCGCCCACCGCGCCCGACGGCGCCGGCGAATTGTCGCTCGACGATCCGCATCCGGCCAGCACGGCCGCTCCCAGCAACACGATCCAGCTCCGCATGTCGTTCCCCTCCACCATACTCTTTCTTCGAAGAGTCGCTGGCAGTCGATAGCGCGGCGGGGGGCTGCGTGGTAGAGGGTGCTTAACCGTATCGGGATAGGGGACACCGATGGCCAATCCACTCGACCATTTGCGCGACGAGCTAGAAGCGCCCGTTGCGATCCGCAAGTTCGGCAGCGGCTGGTATTCGGGCTTCTTTGCGCTTGTCCTGGCGATCGCCGGCTTCGGCCTCGTTGTTGCGTTGCGCTGGCCGGGCTGGTTCGCGACGCCCGAGCTCCAGACGGTCGAGAAAACTTTGTGGTTCCGCCCGGTCGTCCATTCCGTCCTGATTTCGAGCTACGCGCTGGCGTTACTCAGCCTGATGCTGCGTACGAAGAAGGCGATCGGCTTTACCGCGCTGGCGATCGGCATTGCCGCAGCGCTGCTCGGCGGCGCCAACGTATCCCCGCGCGAGACGCACGATTGGGGCATATTCTTCGGGGTCGACTTCTTCGTGGTGAACCTGATCGCCGCGGGGCTGATGTTCGCGCCGATCGAGCGATTCTGGCCGCACAATAGGGACCAGCGCCTGTTCCGCACCGAATGGCGCGAGGATCTATTCTATTATCTGCTGAGCTCGATGCTCGTGCAGGTCTTCACCTATCTCGCATTGGCGCCGTCGAGCATCATCAACGCCAACACCGTGTCGCTTGCCGGCATTCGTGCGGCGATCGGCGGCCAACCCTGGGTTTTGCAGTTCGTCGAGGCGATGCTGCTGACCGACTTCGTCCAATATTGGTTCCATCGCGCGTTCCACCGCGTGCCGTTCCTGTGGGGATTCCACGCGGTCCACCATTCGGCCAAAGCGATGGACTGGCTGGCCGGCGCGCGCATGCATTTCGTCGAGATCATCCTGCTGCGCAGCGTGACCTCGTTGCCGCTGCTGACCTTCGGCTTCCTGCCTTCGGTGATGCAGGCCTATGTCGCCTTGGTGTACATTTATTCGGGACTGGTCCACGCCAATCTGAAGGGCGATTTCGACCGCTTCGGCCATTTCATGGTGACGCCGCGCTTCCACCATTGGCACCACGGCCTCGAGGCCGAAGCGGTCGACGTCAATTTCGCGATCCACTTTCCGCTCTGGGACAAATTGTTCGGCACGTTCCACTTGCCGGCGGGTCGCTGGCCGCAAGGCTACGGCATCCCCGAGAAGATGCCGCGGGGTTATTGGAGGCAGCTCGCCTATCCGTTCGTGCGCAGCCAGAAAGCGATCGACGCGGGGAAGGCGGAGGCGGGGCACTGACGCTTAAGGATCGGTTCGAGTTAACCTGCCGTTGAAATCCTACTTCTCGTCACCCCGGCCTTGTGCCCGTTCGAGCTTTGGCTTGCCCCCGGCAAGCCAAGATCGTGTCTGGGGGACACGATCTCGCTCGAACGCCACCGGGCGGCAAATCCGGGAAGAGAAGCTCCCGCTACTGCGCTAACCTGCGCAGTGGATGCCGGGACAAGCCCGGCATGACGGTTGGGGTGGGAGCCTGCCGATTTCCAGCCTTGCGCGCAGTCAATACGGAGGCTGGTCGAAGCCCTTGGGGCTGGCAGTGAAGATCTCGCAGCCATCTTCGGTGATGCCGATCGAATGTTCGAACTGCGCCGACAGCGAGCGGTCGCGGGTCACCGCGGTCCAGCCATCGTCGAGCAGCTTCACATCGGGTTTGCCGATGTTGATCATCGGCTCGATCGTGAAGATCATCCCCGGCTTGAGCTCGGGGCCGGTGCCGGGGCGGCCGACATGGACGACCTCGGGCGCGTCGTGGAACAGCTTGCCGACGCCATGCCCGCAGAAATCGCGCACCACGCCGAAGCGGTGGCGTTCGGCATGAGTCTGGATGGCGTGCGCGACGTCGCCCATCGTATTGCCTGGTCTGGCCTGCTCGATCCCAAGCATCAGGCATTCATAGGTCACGTCGACCAGCCGCTTCGCCCTGATCGGCACATTGTCGCCGACCAGATACATCCGGCTGGTGTCGCCGTGCCAGCCGTCGAGCAACGGAGTTACGTCGATATTGACGATGTCGCCGTCCTTGAGCTGGCGATCCGACGGGATGCCATGGCAGACGACATGGTTGATCGAGATGCAGCTCGAATGCGTATAGCCGCGATAGCCCAGGGTCGCCGGGGCGGCGCCGCCGGCGACCATGAAATTGCGGATCAAATCGTCGAGCTCGGCAGTGGTCACGCCCGGCACGACGTGCGGGACCAGCATATCGAGCGTCTCTGCGGCAAGGCGCCCGGCGCGATGCATGCCGTCGAACGCGTCGCGGCCATACAGCTTGATCGCGCCGTTGCGCGCGAGATTCATGTCGCTGGTGACAGTCACATATTCGGTCATGGCGAACGATATAACGATGACGCGCCGATTTTGCGAGGCTATCGCTGACCCCATGACTGGCCAAGCGAATGAGAGGATCTGGACCGCGGCGCTCGTCGTGATTGGCGACGAGATCCTGTCGGGGCGCACCCAGGACAAGAATGTCGCCCAGATCGCCGCCTGGCTCAATGTTCAGGGCATCCGGCTGGCCGAAGTCCGCGTCGTCGGCGACGTGACCGCAGCGATCGTCGAGGCGGTCAACCAGCTGCGCGCGCGCAACGATTATCTGTTCACCACTGGCGGGATCGGGCCGACGCATGACGACATCACCGTCGATGCGATCGCCGAGGCACTGGGTGTGGGCGTCACGTATCACCCCAAGGCCGTCGCCACGCTCGAGCGCTATTACCAAAGCCGCGGTGGCCTGACCGAGGCGCGCAAGCGGATGGCGCGCGTGCCCGAGGGCGCCGACCTGATCGAGAACCGGATGTCGGGCGCGCCGGGCATCCGCATCGGCAATCTGTTCGTTATGGCAGGCGTGCCGCACATCACCGCGGGCATGCTCGACGGGCTGACCGGCAAGCTCGAAGGCGGGCGTCCGGTGGTCAGCCGCTCGATCGGGTGCTGGGTGCCCGAGAGCGAGGTCGCCGACATTTTGCGCGAGGCCGAAAAGGCGCATGAAGGCGTCGCGATCGGCAGTTATCCGTTCTTTCGCGACGGCCGCGTCGGCGCAAACTTCGTGGTGCGGAGCCCCGATCAGGCATTGGTCGACACTACCATCGCCGACCTGACGGCGCGGCTGGAGGCGGCGGGCCGAGAGGTCGTCGCGGGCGGCATCTGACCGCGCACCACATCCCGAAATATAGCGTCGTCGAACGCGAACGGCGCTTCCTCGTCGACCCGGCGCTGGCGCCCGCGCTCGATGCGTCGGCGGGGCGGCTGACCGAGGATCGCTATCTGCCTGGCGCCGGCTTGCGGTTGCGCCGCGTGACCGCGCCCGATGGGTCGGTGGTATACAAGCTCGGCAAGAAATATCCCGGCGCGGGCCTGTCGTCGCGGCCGATGACCAACATCTATCTCGACGCGACTGAATATGGCGCGCTGGCGGCGCTGCCGGCGGCCGTTTTGGTCAAACGGCGGCATGATGTCGGCGGCGGGTTCGCGATTGACGTTTTCGAGGGCACGCTGGCCGGACTGATGTTGGCAGAGATATCCGCTGACGACGACGCCGCGCTAGTAGCAATCATCGTGCCGTCCTGGTGCGCCGTCGAGGTTACCGAGGACGTCGCTTATGCCGGCGGCACGCTTGCGATAGACGGGTGGCACGCGACGGCCGCCCAACGCGTTGTCACGATAGCAGAAGGAGACGAGCGATGAAGGTCGGTGCGATGATGCTGGTGCCCGCAATCTTGCTTGCCGGCTGTGGCAGTGGAAGTGCCGGCGGCAATGCCACGGCGCCGGCCGCCCCGGCAACGCCCGATCCGGTCGAGGTCAAGTTCCGCGCGCTCAATCCCGTACAGCAGCGTGTCACGCTGTTCCGCGCGATCTACGACGCCGATTACACATGCAAGAAGATCGTCTCGATCGCCGAAAAGCCACGTAACGAAGGTCAGCCGGTATGGCTGGTAACCTGCGACGACCAAGGCGAATATGTGATCACGTTGGTGCCGGGCGGCACCTTCACCGTCAGCGGCGTTCCGCAACCCAAGGGTGGCTTTCGACGCGCGAGCCCGAGTCCGTCGCCGCAATAGAGGTGGCGACATAGCCGTGGTTCGCCTTCAAATGCTCAGCGCAGCAAATAAGTGCCCAGTCGGCAATTGGCCCGTGCGGAGGGTCCTTTCAGAAGCGATCCGGGCGAGGAAATAGCGCCAGCTTTCGGGACTCCAGAAGTTGATATGGCCCGCATAGGAGTCGAACTCCGAGTGATATTCCTTGGCGGGAAGGTGGTCCTCCCGCCCATCGGGAACGGTCAATATGAGCGTGCCGCTGGCCGACACGATCTCGAGCAAGCGCCTGACCACCGCTTCAGGATCCACCGTATGTTCAAGCACTTCCATCAGGAAAACCACGTCGTAGCGGGATGACGTCGGAAGGTCCGAAAGCGCGCTGAAGAACAATTCGGCATCGGGGCAGGCCCGGTTGGCCATCGCCAGCTTCACATCGCTGACGTCGCATCCGAAGAGGGCGGACTCCGGATATCTCGCCCGCATGAGATGCAGCAAGGCCCCCGCATGGCACCCGATGTCCAATACGCGCTTACCGGCAATGTCGACGTCTTCGGCGTCGCATCGATCGAGCAGAAGGCGGGCCATCGCTAGACGGCTTGCGTCGAAATAATGCTCGAGGAATGCCGGCGTCGGCCATTCCCCGGTCAGCGCATTGGGCTGCACCACCGGAAGGATTTCCTGGAGCAAGTTCGCAGCGTTGCGCGCATCGGCTGGTGTCGGCCGATATCGCGCGCCAGGATCGGTCCTCACGACCCTGTACCCGTAACGCGCAAATGCGGACTGAACCAGGTTTTTACCGAGGGATATTGGAGAGTGGATCATCTGTCCTCCGTCGCGTAAGCGCGCCAGTTGTGGAGTCCGAAGTCGAGCTTGCTTCATGTGCTGCCACAGGCGGCTCCTCTCGGGACTCCGATTGTCGCGCATCTCCGTCTCAACACGATCGGGTCCACCTCGGTCGGTTGCGCCTCCGATGATCGATGCGCTGCACATCGCGGCAACGCGCCGCACCTCCCGAGCGCCCTCTGTGAACCTGCAGAGGGCGGGGAAGCGGACAAAATCGACGGTCGCCTGAGGCATGGCAGCCATTGGATAGCCTTCGAGGGCAAACGGAAAGCGGTTATCCGTTCATTCGACGCCATCAACGGCTCGGCCGGCCCGTTATCGGCAGTGAGGTCGGTCAGAAATGTGGGCGTATGCCTGTCGGATGCAACTCGGCGCTCCGCCTTCCCGACTCCGCCCAGTCACCGGCGCGGCTAAACGACTTCTGAATACGCAGCGAACCGCTCGTTACTGTCGGTCAGCGGGCGCAGTTCGACCGTTCGGGCGCCGAGATCGGCGACAAAGTGTAGCGGCTTGCCGGCGACCGGCCGCACTCTGGCGGGCAGGTCGGCGGGCAGGCGCTGGGCGGCTACGGGCGGCGGCGCCTTGTCCATGGCCGGGCCTTGATCGTGCATGCGCGCGGCCGGAATGTCGCCAAGCGGCAATTGCTGTGCCAGCACCACTGGCCCATGGACCAAAGCGGCGACGTTCGGCCGATCCTCAAACGCCTCCCAGCGGGTGGTCATCGGCAGGTCGAGCGTGACCTTGTCGCCGGCGCGCCACGTGCGGGCGATCGAGAGATAATTACCGGGTGCCGTCATCGCGCCGACCGGGCGGCCGTTCACCGTCACGCGCGCCGCTTCGCTCGTCCAGCCCGGGATGCGCAGGCGCAATATCCATGGCCGCCCGCTCGTGGCCTCGACATGCATCGTGCTGGAGGCTGTGTGGGGGAAGCTGGTCTCCTGGCGCAGCCGCACGCCGTCAGGTCCGGTCGCGCGCGAAGGGATGAACAGATTGACCCAGATGCCCTGCGCGTCACGGGCATAGATCATCCGATTGAGGGTCGCGAAGTCCTCGAGCCCCGAACCATTGCAGCACCAGAAGGTCGTCTCCTCCGTGCCCCAGGTTTTCCACGCGCCGGGAGTGAGCGAGAGAAAGTAGGCGGTGAGCCCCGTGTCGGGCTGGATCGTGCTCAGCCGCTGGTTGATCAGGATCCGCTCGTAATAATCGGCGATCGCAGCGCTCGGCTGGCGCAGGAAGCGCTGGGTGCCGAGCTTGAGCATGTTGTACGAGCAGCAGCTTTCCTGATGATTTTGGCCATTCTCCCACTCGGCCGCGAGGTGGTGGGGCTCGGTGCACCAATGTTCGTTGTTGCTGCTGCCGCCGGTGGCATAGGTGCGCACGCCAGTGACGGTATCCCAGAAAAAGTCGGATACGTCGCCAAAGCGACGGTCGCCGGTCAGCGCGAAGCGGCGATCCGCCCCGATCACCTGAGGCACGTGCGTGTTCATGTGCAGCCCGCGCAAGGCATCCTTGCTGCCCGCCAGCGCCTCGAACACCCGCTTCTTGGTAAAGCGGTCGCCCACCGCGATCCACTGCGCGTCGCCGGTGATGGCGGCAAGCCGGTACAGCGCGTCGTTCATGCCGCCGAACTCGACCTCGAGTATCTTTTGCATGTCCTGCTCGGCGCGCGCCGCGGTCCAGGCATCGGTCCAGCGGGCCATTTCGGTGACCATCGCGAGCGCCTGGCTGTTGCCGGCAAGCTCATGCATGTCGAGCAAGCCCGCCATGATCTTGTGAAAAGTGTAGAATGGGACCCACACGTCGGCGCCGACCGCGAGCCGGTCGAAATAGGACGTCGGAAAGGCGCTGAGATAGCCTTTCTTGTCGATCTTGCACTGACACTCCGCGAGGCCGGCAACGATACGATCGCTACGTTGCTTGAGCTCGGCGTCGCCCGTCGCCGCATACGCAAGCGCGCAACCGGACAGGTAATGACCGACGAAATGACCGCGCAATTCGCAGGTCGGATCCTCCCAGCCGCCGAGCGGGCGCGCGCTGCTGGGTAACCCCGCATTGAGGCGGAACACGTGGAGCAACCGTTCCGGGTCGAGCCGCTTCAGATAGGCGATGTTCGCCGCCTGCGCCTGCGCATACGGACTGTCGAGCAAAACCACTTCGCTCGGCGCGAGCAGCTCAGCGATCGTCGGGACCGGCTTGATCGGGGCAGGCGCGATTTTTGCGAACACCGGCGGAGTTGCGACGTTGTTCCACTCTGCCGCCGCCCGTCCGGCCCATCCCAGTGCAACCGGCGACGCCGCCAGCCATCGGGCAAATCGGCGACGAGTAACGGGGGTATCGAGCACCTGCGCCTCTCCTTCTTTTTGTCTGATTAATTCCAGAGGAGGTGGCGCGCAATGCTTCCGGTGCGATCCCCAACTTTCAGGCGATCGGCCGAATCGGCAGCTTTAGTGCAGCGCTAATCAGGATTTCTGCGGTTCCGGGCTGGAGCGGGTGAAGGGAATCGAGCCCTCGTCGTAAGCTTGGGAATTGGAACTGGTAAGTAACTAGCGTACTGAAATCATTGGATTTTGTTAAATCCTCGCGAAGTTTGCCCAAGTGGTGGGAAAAATGTGGGGTAACACCTGATCTGTCGATATATTTATACATGAAATCAACCTACTAGAAGACAATCTGAGCTTCCTCCGTCTCCGCCAGGGCTGGATGCCCGACACAATGATTTAGCGGCCGGCTCGGCCGCGGTTAAGTCATCGATGCAAAGCGGTGGGGCTCGTAACCGTCGAGACGAGCCGCCGCGATGGTATCGCTCGCCGCTCGGCACGAGCTGGCGGGGCACTTTTACATCCGCGCATGCCACTCGTCTCTTCCACGAAGATCTCGAACAGGCGCCGGCAATATGCTGTGACAACGGGCTCGCGCAAAGCTTCGGCTCTTTCAATAATCACCCTGGCTTATAATAGTCGGCGGGCAAGGAGAGGTTGATGATTGATTGGCAGCGACCAATTCACGTGACGACGATGCTGGTCGCACTGGCGGGATGCGCACCGCATGCCGGCGTGAAGTCCGCCGCGGCGATCGCGCCGATTGCAGTGTCGGGCAGCACCGCCACGATCGAGATCGCGCCGGTATTGCTGGCGGCACGCAATCTGTATCCGGCGGGCGCGACGGTCAGCAATGGCGGCATCCCCAATCTGTTCGACGCGAGCCGGCCTGCCGATATCGCCACGCATGCGGAGACCCAGGCATTGCGCTATTCGATCGCGCATCCCGACATTCGCATCATTCTTACCGTTACCGAAGGGCGCTACCGCATCATCGCGCGTCGCTCGGCCGGGATCGGGCGGATCGCCGATCTCAAGGGCAAAAAGATCGCGACGCTGGCGACCACCTCGGCCGGCTATTTCCTCGCGCGAATGCTCGCCCAGGAGGGGCTGAGCTTCGCCGATATCACTCCCGTGCGCATATCGCCGCTCGAGGGCATCGGTCCGGCGCTCGAACGGCGCGAGGTCGATGCGGTGGCGATCTGGGAGCCGCATGGTGGCAATGCCGCGCGCGAGCTCGGCGACGATATCGTCATCTTCCCTGGCGATGGCATCTATCGCGAATTGTTCAACCTCAATACCACCGCGGCTAATCTCGCCGATCCCGCCAAGCGCCGGCGAATCACTGAATTCGTCCGAGCGGTGATCGCCGCGAGCGCGCGGATTCGTCGCGATCCGGCCCCGGCTCAGGCACTGGTCGCGGCGACCGCAGGCTTTGGTGCGGAGGAAGTAGCGGGTGCGTGGCCGACGCTCTCCTTTCCGGCGGCGCTGCCTGCCGATCTGCTCGATGAGCTGGTGGCGCAAGAGCAATGGCTGGCCACGCAGGACAAGCGCGCCCCGCGATCGCGCGACGCGCTGTCGCAGCTTATCGACACCAGTGTCTACAATGACGCGCTGGCGATGGGGCCGATAGCGCGATGATTCGCAAGGAGATGATCCAAACATAAGCCAGGCTGCGATTTTAGGTTGTCAGCCTGCCTTATGTGCCATAAACAACTGTCGTTCGTTAATCCGGAATGGATTGCGGACCCATCGAACGCTTCGGGTGTGACCCCGGTGCGGATTGGGAACAACAAGCAAGCATCTTGCGATGCAGCGGGAGCAACGGTGCCAAAGCCGGCCTCGCAATTGCCCGGAGAGGGGAGGCTGATATGGCGCTTTTTATGAATCGTGGTCCCGCATCATGGCTGCACTGCATGATGGCCACCACCGCACTCACCACCGCCACATTCGCCGGCGGTGCCGCGTTCGCGCAGACCAGCGCAACGCCGGCCAGCACCGCCCAGGCCGAACCGGCGCCGGCGGCCGTCGATGGCCAGGCCGAGCCGCAGGAAGGCGAGATCGTCGTCACGGCGTCGCGCACCGCCACCAATGGCCTCCAGGCGCCGACGCCAACCCAGGTGCTGGGTGCCGACGTGATCGAAAAACAGGGCGCCACCACCGTCATGGAGGTGCTCAACCAGAACCCGGCGTTCAAGGCGACACGCTCGCCCGGCGCCAACGCCACCAACACCTCGAGCCCCGCCGCGGCCACTGCCGATCTGCGCGCGCTGGGCGGCCAGCGCACGCTGGTGCTGGTCAACCAGTCGCGCGTGGTGCCATTCGCGCCGGCGAGCAACCTCGGCGTGCCGACCACTACCGATCTCAACCTGTTCCCGACGCTGATGATCGAGCGCGTCGATGTCGTCACCGGCGGTGCCTCGGCGCTGTACGGTTCGGACGCCGTCTCCGGCGTCGTCAACATCGTCATGAAGAAGAAATATCAGGGCCTCGAAGTCACCGCACAGGCGGGTGTTTCGCAATATGGCGACTATGGCACCCGGCGCATCGGTTTTATCGGCGGCACCAGCTTCAACGGCGATCGGGGCCATATCGTCCTCAGCGGCGATTATTCGACGAATGACGGCGTCGGCGACATCTACAATCGCGACTGGGGCCGCGACGAGTACATGATCGTCAGCAATGGCCAGCGGACCACCCCCGGCACCGCTGGCTTCGGCCAACCGGCCTTCATCCTTGCCAAGCACGTCCACAATAATCTCGGCGCTGGCAGCGTCATCATCAGTTCCATTCCGGGGCTGACCAACATGACGTTCAATCCGGACGGCACGATCCGTCCATTCCAGAAGGGCTCGATCTTCGGCGGCTCGACAATGATCGGCGGCGAAGGCACCTCGATCATCACCGGCACGGCGCTGGTTCCCAAGGTCGAGCGCGAGACCGCCTATGGCAGCCTCTATTATGATTTTTCGGACTCGCTGACCGGCTATATCGAAGGGGGCTATTCGCGTTCCGTCGGCATCCTCGATGGTGTTCCGATCCGCCTGTCCAGCCAGGCGATCCGTCGAGACAACGCCTTCATTCCGGCGCAGGTGATGGCATTGCTGCCGGCGACGACGCAAAGCTTCAACATCAGTCGGATCGGCATCGATATCGGCATCAACCGCTACGAAATCACCAATGAGACCCCACACGGCACAATCGGCTTCCAAGGGCGGCTCGGCGGGTCGTGGAAATGGGATGCGCATGCATCCTATGGGATCAATTATTATTCCTCGGCGACCTTCAACAATCCGGTCACCGCCAAGCTGAACTTCGCGATCGACGCGGTCCGCGACGGTTCCGGCAACATCGTCTGCCGCGGCGTCCGGGATGGCGTCGCTGCCGCTGCCGGTTGCCAGCCGCTCAACCTGTTCGGCGAAGGCAATACCACCGCCGCCGCGCGCAATTATATCTGGGGCGAAGGCCTCGCCAAGGTGAAGTACGATCAGTTCACCACTGCCGCCAACATCGTCGGCGAGCCCTTCTCGACCTGGGCGGGTCCGGTCTCCGTGGCGTTCGGCGGCGAATATCGCCGCGAAACCGAGAAGCTGACCGCCGACGCGGTGGGCGCCAGCAACGGCTTCCTCACCGCCGGCAATGCGGTTCCCTATAAGGGCGCCTTCAACGTCAAGGAAGGTTATATCGAGGCGACGGTTCCGCTCGCCAAGGATTTGCCGTTCCTCCACAATCTGGGCGTCAACGGCGCGTTCCGTTACGCCGATTACAGCACCGTCGGCGGCCAGACCGCGTGGAAGGCGGGCGCGGTGTGGGAACCGGTCGATGGGCTGAACATCCGCATTGCCCGTTCACGCGACATCCGGGCGCCCGCGATCAACGAATTGTATAGCCCGGGCAGCAACGTCACCAACGCGGTGACGATGGTCGTCGACGGCGTCACCAAGAGCCCCGTGATCCCGCAGAACACCAGTATGGGCAATCCCAAGGTCGGCCCTGAATTCTCGAAGACCTTCACGGTCGGCGCGGCCTATCGCGGTCGCGGCGCGCTGAGCGGTCTCGGCATCTCGGTCGACTATTACAATATCAAGATCGAAGACGCGATCACCAACCTGTCGACGGCCAACATCGCGTCGCTGTGCAGCGCGGGCGAAGCGTATTTCTGCAACCTGTTCACCTATGGGCCCGATCTCTCTACCGCCAATCCGAACGATCGGATCCATACCGCGCTGAACGCGGGCTCGCTCAATGTCGGCGCCTTCGCCCAGAAGGGTATCGACGTGACCCTGAACTACGGCACGCGTCTCGACTTTCTGGGCTCGGGCGGCCACGGGAGCATCGCCGCGAGCGGGACCTATGTCCTCCACGCGTTGGTCGATTCGGGCACCGGCGCCGCGCCGATCGATCGTGCCGGCGAGAATGGCTGGGCCAATCTCGGCGCGATTCCGCACTTCCGGGGCAATCTGTCCACGACCCTGGGCACCAATGCGTGGGAACTGACGCTGCAGACGATCTTCATCAGCAAGGGCGTCCAGGACGTGACGTACAACACGCTGCCGACCAACACGATCAATAACAACAGGGTGCCGGCGGTTACCTATTTCAACCTGTTCGGAAAGCTCTTCGCCGGAGAGGACAAGAAGTTCGAATTCTTCTGGGCGGTCAACAACCTGTTCGACAAGGATCCGCCGCCCGTCCCGTACACGATCCTCAACGGCCCGGTGAACGGCCAATATTACGACAAGGTCGGTCGCTCCTTCATGCTCGGAGCGCGCGCGCGCTTCTGATCCGACGCCGACGAACGAAAGGGCGCCCCATGCCGGGGCGCTCTTTTTACATCACGTTCAGAAAGGTTTTTCAGTGGGTGATATCGTGCGGGTGACCCTGTTTCCGTCGGGTGTCGAGGATGCCACCGACCGGCAGATCGTGCTCGACCTGGCGATCGACGCCGACGGCGCGGCGGTCGGCCCGTTTCCCGCGTTCGGCCGCATCGGCGATTTCAAACGGCCTGGAACGCTGTTTCCGTTCACGCTGATGGGCGACGGGCGGCTCGATTACGGCGCACATGCCGGCGATGTGCCGACCCAGGACAAGCTCGCGATCCGCAACGAAGTGCTGGCTCCTGGCGCCGAAATCCTCCGAACCGGCGGCGACCGCAGCGAGTCGTTCGTGATCGCAATCGTGACGTCGCTCACCGCGTGATGCGGCGGCTTAGCTGAAATTGAGCTGATCGCCGCCGCGGAACAGATTCTTGAGTTCGCGCAACGTGCACAGCCAGCGTCCCTCGCTTTCGTCCCAGCGGAACGTCTCGGTCGCCTGGCTGATTCGGGTGGGCACGCGGCTTTCGAGCGGCGCCTCGCCATCGGCGGCCCATAGCAGCATGAACCACGTCGCGGTGGCGCCGCCCTGCTCGTCGAATTCGGCGCGGAAATTGGTGAAGGCATGGATCGACATGCGCGCGCCGCGGCCTTCGCGCCAGCTGTAGAAGCCCTGGATCGCCTCGCGCCCCTCGAGCTTGAGCCCGCCCGAGCGATAGACCGCCTCCGGGGCATAATAGTCGCTCGCCTGGCGGCCCCAATTATTGTCCACGTCGTGCCAGAAATCGGCGAGCCCCATTTCGAGTTCGGCAGTGGCGATGGCGCGCTCGCGGCGATTCATGGGCTGTGGCTCCGTATGTTGAAATAAAGGTCGAGTGCGGTTGCGTCTATTGCCCGGCGGGTCGCCGCGTCGGGAACAAGGCGATGATACAAGGCCAGCGTGTCGGCATAGGTGGTGCCGGCTTCGTGGTTCACGAACGGCGCGTCGCTGCCCCATAGCAGGCGCTCGGGTCCTGCTTCGGCGAGCAAGCGCGTGGCGCATTCGGCGGCAATCGCAGGGGGCAGGCGGAAGCCCGCCGAAATCTTGACCCATGTCCGGCTGCCGGCAACCGCGTGGAGCAGCGCGTCGGTGCCGCTGCGGCGTTCGCTCTCGTCGCGCGAGGGGACGCCAAAATGATCGACCACCAACGGTACGTCCGCGAAGTGCGGCAGCAGCGCCGGCAATTGCGCGCTGCCGGCGAGCAATTCGACATGCAACCCGCATTGGGCGATCCGCCCCAAAAACCCGCACCACGGCTCCTCCGCCAGGTTGGGAAGGTCGGCGAGCCGCCGCCAGGTCAGCCGCACCCCGACCACGCCTCGCTCGGCCCATGCGCGCAACTGCTCTGCGCTGGTCTCCGGTCCGGCGAGCACTGTCGCGCGCAGCCGGGAATGCGCCGCCAGCGCCGCGAGCGTATAGGCGTTGCCGTCATCGAACAGGCTCGCCGCCGCGATTACCCCGCGGCCGATGCCATGGGCGTCGAGATCGGCCAGCCAGGCCTCGACCGGATAGTCATAGTCCGGCCGCGAATGCGCGTTCGCCGCGAACGGCATTGCCCGGGTAAAGATATGGGCATGGGTATCGATTGCCGGCACGGGCGCGTCAGCCGCGTCCATGCCCGACCTTGATCACCTGCGGCGCGCCCTTCAGGCTCATCAGCCAGAACGTGAAGAGCCCCCCGCATATCAGCGGCACGCCGAGCATCGCGAAGATGCCGATCGGTCCGAAGCCTTCGCTCAGCACGAACGTGCCGAATAACGGCGCCCAGATCGATACGACGCGGGCGGCGCCATAGGTCCAGCCGACACCGGTGGCGCGGCTGCGTGTGGGGTAGAGGGCAGCGGCAAGCGCGGGAATGCTGGCCTGACCACCGTGCTGGCACATCCCCATGAAGGCGACCGCGACGTACATGCCGGCGCCTGGAGCGAGCAAGCCGACCATCGTCGCGCTCAACCCCGCGAGCAGGAAGGCGCCGGTCATCACGCGCTTGAAGCCCAGTCGGTCGATGAAGAAGCCGATCGTGAGCATGCCGATGAAGCCGGCGGCGGTGTTGATGCCGTTGATCAGCGCCACCTGCTGAAGCGACAATCCGATCACGTCCTTGAAGATCGTCGTCTTCCACACGCCCGCGGTGATGAACACGAAGCTGGAGATCGCGATTCCCCACATCAGGAATGTCCGCAGCAAGTGGCCGCGGCCGAAAATGTCGGAGAGCAGGATCGCAAGAGGGGGGCGATCCTGCTTGGGCACTACGGCAAACAGGACGTCGGCATCGCCGGAGACCGACGGCCGCATCCGCTTGGTCAGCGCGGAAATGGCGGGATCGTGCGGGTTGCGTGCGACCAGCGACCGCAGCGATTCGGGAAGGAAGAAATAGATCAGGGGAAGCATGATCGCGGGCAGCACCACGGCAATCCAGAATGCGCCGCGCCACCCGAACGGCGCCAGGACGAAGGCTTGCATCAGCGAGCCCAGCATCGCGCCGATCATCGTGCCGCTGACCGTGATCGTGCTGACCGTCGCGCGCAGCCGCTTGGGTGCGGTCTCGGCGGCGAGCGTGACCAGGATCGGGATCATCGCGGTGCCGCAAAAGCCGGCGGCAAAGCGGCAGGCCGTGAACGGCAGCAGCGACTTGGTGGTGAGGATCGCCAGCGCGCTGAGCATCATGCCGAGATAGCAGAACAGCAGCACGCGCGGCCGTCCGATTCGGTCGGCCAGCGGGGGAATGACGAACGCGCCGGCGAGCATGCCGACCTGTTGAGCGACCAGTGCCGACGTGATCGCCGTCGTCGCCACGCCGAAGTCCTTGGCGAGCGCCGGGAGCACCCAGCCGACGACATACAATTCATAGCCGTCGATCGCAGCCAGGGCCGTGCACAGGATCAGGACGATCAGATGAAAGCGGTTGAATTTGAGCCCGTCCAGGAACGTGTCCACGTCGATCGGCCGAGCGCCAGTGTCCGTCATGCAAATCCCTCCCGGTGCGGTGATGGGTTGGCCACCTATCCCGTTCGCCAATTGGCGTTATCATATGTCGTTCGCTATGTACAAATGTCCAAGCAACGATATATGTCAGCTTGGCTTAGGGACGAGCGGACGTCTAGGCTGGTTTTTTGATAATCCGTCGGGGAGCGAAATGCCTGGTGCGGCGACCGAGATAGTGCCTACGTTCGACGTGGCGGCGGATTGGGAGCGCCTGCCGGCGGGCGTCTCGCATCGCGACGTCACAGGGGTAGCCGTCGATTCGCGGGATCGCGTCTATCTGTTCGTGCGCTTTCCGCACCGCGTTCTGGTCTATGAGCGCGACGGCAGCTTCGTCCGCAGCTGGGGCGACGATGTCTTCACCATGGCGCACGGCCTGACGATCGGCCCCGACGACCGGGTCTATTGCGTCGACAATGGCGATCACAGCATTCGCGTCTTCAGCCTCGATGGCGAGCCGATCATGACCCTCGGCGTGCCCGGCCAGGCATCGGACACGGGCTACGATCCCAAGCCCCCCTACGACGTCCATGCCTGCGAATGCATCGCCTATCCCGGAGGGCCGTTCAATCGCTGCTGCAACCTCGCGGTGGCGCCAAGCGGCGAGCTCTATGTCGCCGACGGCTATGGCAATTGCCGCGTCCATCGCTTCAGCGCTGCCGGCGACCTGATCCAGTCATGGGGGGAGATCGGTACCGGTCCCGGCGAATTCCACCTCCCGCACGGTATCGGCTGCGACGCCGCGGGGCGCGTATTGGTCTGCGATCGCGAGAATGACCGTATTCAGGTGTTCAGCGCTGCCGGCGACTATCTCGAGCAATGGACCGACGTTCAACGCCCGTGCGATATCGCCATCGACGGCAACGGCATCATCTATGTCGCCGAGCTGTGGCGGCCCAAGGGCAAGAAGAGCTTCGTCCTCGGCGAAATGCATCAGGACCATCCCGGCCGCGTCACGTTGCTCAGCCCCGAGGGCAAGGTCCTGGATCGCTGGGGCGGTTCGTCCGAACACCGCCACGCCCCGGGCAATTTCATCGCACCGCACGGCATTGCGGTCGACAGCCATGGCGACGTCTATGTTGCCGAAGTGCCTTACAGTTTCGCGATCCGTCCCGGCTGGATCCCCGAGGAGCACGGCGACCACCAGATCCAGAAATTCGTCCGCCGGACCTGAGCCGGCGGCAACCACCTAGGAGAAGAGACAATGCGGCGTTCCACGGACCATATCCTGACGACTCACGGCGGGAATCTGCCGCGTCCC
>NZ_BCYU01000027.1 GCF_001598355.1 Sphingomonas asaccharolytica NBRC 15499 | reverse complement strand
GGCTCGAGCCGGTGCCCAAACTCCATATCGAGGACGTCCGCGCGACGCCCGACATCGACCGCGGAGTCGTCGATGTCGCGGTTGCGTTGAGCGGCTGGGCGAACGACACCGACGCCGTGCGGCTCACGGCGAGCGCCGGCGGCAAGGTGATCGCGTCGACGATCATCCGCGCCAATCGCCGCGCGACGCTCGCTATCCCCAATGCTCGTTTGTGGTCGCCTGACGATCCCTATCTCTACGACCTCAAGGCCGAGCTCGTAACCGTTGCTGACCCCTATGCCGGGCAGGAGGAGCGCGACCGCAAGGCCTATGATGCGCGCTTCACCGCGGGAGAGGATCGGACTTATGCCGCGGCGCGCATCGCCGGCACGCCGCGCGATACGGTCGACGCCTATTTCGCGATGCGCAAGATCTCGATCGGTCCCGGGCGGGTCGGGGGCCAGCCGGCGATCCTGCTCAACAACAAGCCGCTCTTTCAGAACGGCACGCTCGACCAGGGGTGGTGGCCCGATGGACTCTACACCCCGCCGTCCGAGGAGGCGATGAAGAGCGACCTGGTCTTCCTCAAGAAGGCGGGCTTCAACATGCTGCGCAAGCACATCAAGGTCGAGCCGGCGCGTTATTATTACGACGCGGACCACCTCGGAATTCTGATCTGGCAGGACATGCCGTCGGGCGGCGGCGAGGACCAGTTCGTCACGGGCACCAGCAAAAGCCAGGCAGTGCTGTCGTCGGACGCGATGGCGGAGAATCAGAGCGAACTCGCCGCGATGATCGGCGACCTGCGCGCCTTTCCCTCGATCGTGATGTGGGTGGTCAATAACGAAGGCTGGGGACAGTACGATTCCGCGACCCTGGCCCGCTACGTCAAAGGCATGGACCCCAGCCGGCTGGTCGATGCCGATAGCGGCTGGCTCGACGTCGCGCCCGGCGACTCGGATGTGTTCGACATCCACACTTATGAAGACGTACCCAATACGCCGACCCGGCAGTCGAGGCGCGCGATCGTGATCGGCGAATATGGCGGCATCGGCATGCCGATCGCGGGTCATATCTGGCGACCGGGCCAGAAGAATTGGGGCTATCAGGTGGCGACCGACGAGGAGGATTATCTCGCCCGGTTCCGGCGCAAGATGGACGGCGTCATCCGCGCCGCGCGCGAGGATGGACTGAGTGCGTCGATCTATACCCAGACGACCGATGTCGAGGACGAGATCAACGGTCTGCTGACCTATGACCGTGCGCGGGCCAAGGCGCCGCCGGAAGCGCTGTCGGGGGTCGCAGCGCCGCTGTGGAAGCTGCCTGATACGCGGTAATATACTGATTATATGAAATAAATTGTGACGGCCGCGCCGACTTTTTTGCGTCGTAAGCGTGGGACGCAACGGGACGGGGCAGCGTTTCGAGCGTTATAAATCGCGCTGGACAATTTAATTGACAAATTGCTTTTTATATTCTGAATTGCGCCGCGACAGTTGGGCGGACGGGCTTTGAGCCCAGCCGCGGCGTCGGAAGAAAACAAAAAAATCGGAGGGCGCTAACGCCCTCATCCATGGAGAGGGAAGATCCATATGAGCATTCGTCACATCGATTTCGGCTTGGGCACGGCATGCACCCGGTCGCGGGCCAGGCTGATTCGCGACCTCATGCTGACCGCCGGCGCGGCAATCGGTTTCTCGGGCGGTTTCTCCGGCATTGCCCAGGCGCAGACCGCGCCCGCCACACCCACTGCGCCCGACGCTAACGTGCAACCCGCCGATCCCCAGGCTGCCGACTCGACCGGCGAAATCACCATCACCGGATATCGTCAGTCGATCGAGGCCAGCTTGCGGACGAAGCGCGAGGCCAATGCCTTTATCGATGTCATCACTGCGGAGGACGTCGGCAAATTCCCCGACAAGAACGTCGCCGATGCGCTACAGCGCGTGCCGGGCGTCATCATTTCGCGCGACGGGGGCGAAGGCTCGCGAGTCAGCATTCGTGGTCTGAATTCCGACCTCACGCTAACCGAGCTCAACGGCAATTTCATCGCCGGTACCGACAGCGGCGATCCGTCGCGGTCGTTTAACTATCTGCTGCTGCCGTCGAGCATGATCGGCAGTGTCGAGGTGTTCAAGTCGCCCGAGGCGCGGCTCGATGAAGGCGGGGTCGGCGGCACCGTCATCCTGCGCACGCGCCGGCCGCTCGATCTCAAGCCCTGGTCTGGCTTCGTTTCGGCTGAAGGCACCGACTCGGATGTAACCAAAAAGGTCGAACCCCAGCTCACTGGTCAGATTTCGTGGCACAACGACGCCGGTACGATTGGCTTGTTGGTCGGGGGTAGCTGGCAGAAGCGCACCAATCGCGAGATGGATGGGTCGACCGAGAGCTGGCAATGGTGGACCGATGGCGGCCGCAGCGGCAAGCTGGCAACCGACGTCAACGGCAAGGTGCTCCCCAACCAGGACGCGATCACCTATTGGTCGGAGGACAAGGCCCCGACTACGCGCTCGGGCCAGCATTATAACGGCTATTGGGCGCCGCAGTCGGTCGACGAGCAAATTACTACAGACAAGCGCGAGCGCATCGGCATCCAGGCTACGGTCGACCTGAAGCCGTTCGACAATCTGCGTCTGACTTTCAATTATTTCCGCTTCCAGCTCAATCGCACGCGCGAGGACAATGTCCTGAAGATTCCCGAATGGGGCTATGGCAATTTCTTCACCGGCGCGAAGTTCGACAAGAGCGGCACGGTGATGGAGTCGGCGACGTTCGAGGTTCCGCCGGCCGGCCAGGGCTGCTCCGCCAACACCCCGATCTGTACGATGGAAACGCCGCAGCTGTCGGCCATATACCAGCGCGAGAAGCAGATTTCGAATACCTATGACCTGCATGGCGACTGGAATCTCGGTCACCTCGCCGTGTCGTTCGCGGTCGGCAAGACGAAGTCGACCGGTGGTCCGTCGCAGCAGATGAAAGTCGCGGTAAAGCCTCGCCTGACCGGCACCGTCACGCAGAACGGCAATTTTCTCAGCACCTGGGACTTCAGCGGCGGCGACCTGGGGATGACCTTCTCGCCCGACGTGCAGAAGAACCTGCTGGCCGGCATCGCTCAGGTCGATACGGGATCGACCGGATCGGGCTACACCAACAGCAGCATAGAGCAGCGCTATGCCCAGATCGACGTAACGCGCAGCTTCGATAACTCTTTCATCAGTTCAATCCAGGTCGGCGGCAAATGGCGCGACGGCCGCGTCCAGCGCTCGACCGGCGAGCAGGATTGGTATGCGGATCCGGCGACGCTGCTGCGCTTCCAGGATACGCCGCAGGGCGCGGTGGCGCAGCCGTCGTTCTTCTACAGCAATCCGATCACCAACATCCCCGGCGGGTTCACGGCATCGTCCTACCCGGCGATCAACATGGTCAATTACCTGAACTACCTCAATACGACCTATGGCCCGGCCGTGAAGGTCCCACAGCCGCAGAACCTCTACAGGATCGGGGAGAAGATCTGGGCCGGCTATGCCCAGCTGAACTTCAAATCGGGTCCGATCCGCGGCAATATCGGGATCCGCGTTGCCAACACGAAGCAGACGGGCAGGTCGACCGATACGCTGTATTTCGAGAAGGACTATTGCGTCGACGGCCCCGGCGGCCCGTTCGATCCCAACCGGCCGATCGGCCCGGACGGCAATTGCCAGGTCATCCCGCAGGCCCAGCGCGAAGTTCGGGTCTTCAGCCCGAACAACGAGTCCAAGAGCTATACGGACGTGTTGCCGAGCTTCAACATCTCGTGGGACGTCACGCCGAACCTGCTGGTTCGCGCCGCGGTGTCGAAGGTTGTCGCGCGTCCCGCCTATAACGACCTCGCTTCGGCGCGCTCGCTGACCTTCCACTCGGATGCCTATACGTTCGATCGCGCGCAGTTCGGCGAACGTGCGGGCTGGTCGGGCGACGGCGGCAACTTCAACCTCTCGCCATTCTCCGCCTGGGCGTACGATATCGGCGCGGAATGGTATTTCCACCCCGGCTCGGTGCTCGGCGTCGCGGCGTTCCGCAAGGACGTGAAGAACTTCGTCGTCCCGCTGGTGCTCGACTTGAACCAGGAAGTGCAGGGGCAGACCGTGCTGGTCCAGTCCTATTCGACCCAGGCGAACGGTTCGAGCGCCAAGTCGGAGGGCGTCGAAATCTATGCGCAGCACACTTTGTCGTTCGGCCTCGGCGCGCAGGTGAACTTCACCTATAACCACACGTCGGTCGCCGACGTATCGCTCGAAGGCAAGAAGATCGGCACATCGCCGCTTGTCGGCAGCGCCAAGACGCAGTGGAACGCATCGATATTCTATGAAAAGGGACCGGTGCTGCTGCGGGCCTCGTACAATCGGCGCGGCGAGCGAGTGCAGGGGCTGGTGTCCGGCCTCAACGTCTATGACGACCCGTATCAGCAGGTCGACCTCAACGCCTCGGTCGAGGTGTTCCACAACCTCACGATCACGGGCTCGGTGATCAACCTCACCAAGGAGACGGCGCGGTCGCATCTCGGTAACGACACCACGGCCCGTTATTATTCGTCGCAATATACCGGTCGCCGGTTCTATCTTGGCGCCGCGTTCAAGTTCTGATCGATCGTAACCGGGACGGCGGCCTCTCTCCGCCGCCGTCCCAACCAAGGGGCCGAGACGGCATGCCAAGGATAGCGATGCGCCTTGCCGCGGGGCTTGCACTAGCGGCGGCATCCGCCGTGCACGCCTCCAACCCGATCGTGCCCGGCTGGTATGCGGATCCCGAAATTCGCATCTTTGCTGGACAATATTGGATCTACCCCACCTATTCGGACGACAGCGGCAAGCCCGATCCGGCGCCGCCGTTCACTCCTTCTCAAACGGCGAAGCGCGCCAAGCCGAAGATCCGCCCCGAATATCTCAAGCAGACGTTTCTCGACGCTTTTTCCTCGCCCGATCTCGTCCACTGGACCCGGCACCGGCATGTGCTCGATGTCGCGAGTATCGAATGGGCGGCCTATGCGATCTGGGCGCCGTCGGCGATCGAGCGCGACGGCAAATATTACCTCTTCTTCGGCGCCAACGACATTCAGAGCGACAAGGAGACCGGCGGCATTGGCCTGGCAGTGTCCGACAGCCCCGGCGGCCCGTTCCGCGACGCGATCGGCCATCCGCTGGTGTCGGCCTTCCACAATGGCGCGCAGCCAATCGATCCGTTTGTCTATCGCGACGATGATGGCCGCATCTATCTCTATTATGGAGGCTGGGGCCATTGTAACGTCGTTCGGCTGAGCCCCGATCTGAAGTCGGTGAAACCTTATCCGGACGGCTCGACATGGAAGGAAATCACCCCGCCCGGCTATGTCGAGGGTTCCTTTGTGATCAAGCGCAAGGGGATCTATTATCTGATGTGGTCGGAGGGCGGCTGGACCGGCCCCGATTATCGCGTCGCTTATGCGACCGGCAACAGTCCGCTTGGTCCGTTCGAGCCGAGGGGGACCATCCTCGCCCAGGATTTCCGCATCGCCAATGGCGCGGGACACCATTCGGTGGTCAACGTGCCGGGCACCGACGATTGGTACATCGTCTATCACCGCCGACCGCACGGCGACGACAATGGCGACCACCGCGAACTTGCGATCGATCGCATGACGTTCAACGCCGACGGGACCATCCAGCCGGTCGTCATGACCAATGAAGGCATCGCGCCCCGGCCGCTGCCGGCCATCATGAAAAAGGGACGCCGATCGTGATCAGAGCTTTTGTCACGCTGCTCAGTGCCGGTGCCTTGCTGTCATCGCCGATCATCGGCGCGGCGACGCCAGCTTACGCCCAGCAGGCCGCGCCGCCGCAGCCCGCTTTGGTCGACCTCATCAACCCGCTGATGGGCACCGACAGCGACCATGCGCTGTCTTATGGCAATACCTATCCGGCGATCGCGGTGCCGTGGGGGATGAATTTCTGGACGCCGGTGACCGGCAAGATGGGCAGCGGCTGGGGCTACACCTATGCCGCTAAAAAGATCAACGGCATCAAGCAGACGCATCAGCCCAGCCCGTGGATGAACGACTATGCCGCGCTCGCGCTGTTCGCCGAGACCGGTCCGCTCAAGATCGAGCAGGAGGATCGCGCCAGCTGGTTCAGCCACAAGGCCGAGGAGGCGCGTCCGTACGGCTACAAGGTTTATCTCGCCGATTACGACGTCACCGCCGAAGTCACGCCGACCGCGCGCGCGGCGCAGTTCCGTTTCACTTTTCCCAAGAGCGACGATGCGCACATCCTGATCGATGGTCAGGACGGCGGATCGATGGTGACGATCGATCCGGTCAAGCGGCGGATCACCGGCTATGTCCGCAACAATAGCGGCGGCGTGCCTGACAATTTCCACAATTACTTCGTCGCCGAATTCGACCACGATTTCACCGTCACCCGCACCTGGGACGACAATTACCAGCTCTCCGCCGCCAAGACGCGCGAAGGCGGCCATGTCGGGGCGGTGGTCAGCTTCAAGACCGCGGCGGGCGAGCAGATCGGGGTCAAGGTCGCCTCCTCGTTCATCAGCCCCGAACAGGCGGCGCGCAATCTCGACGCGGAGATCGGCAAGGACGGTTTCGACGAGACCCAGGCCAAGGCGAAGCAGGCATGGGAAACGCAGCTGGCGCGCGTCCGGGTTGAGGATCCCGATCTCGACAATCGCCGGACCTTCTACTCGGCGCTGTACCGCATGCTGCAATTCCCGCGGATGTTTTACGAGATCGATGCCAAGGGAAAGCCGGTCCATTACAGTCCCTATGACGGCAAGGTCCATGCCGGCTTCCTGTACACCGACAACGGCTTCTGGGACACGTGGCGCGCGGTCTTCCCGTTCTTCGCGATGATGTATCCCGAGCGCGACAGCGAGATGATGCAGGGCCTCGTCAACACGGTGAAAGAGGGCGGCTGGCTGCCCGAATGGGCGAGCCCCGGCTATCGCGACGTGATGATCGGATCGAATTCGGCGAACATCATCGCCGACGCTTATGCCAATGGCGTGCGCGGTTTCGATGTCGAAACGCTCTACAAGGCGATGGTCAAGAACGCGACGACCAGCGCGGGCCGCCCGACCGACAAGAAGGGAAATGTCGTCAGCGCGGTCGGCCGCGAGGGCGTCGAATATTACAACCGGCTCGGCTACGTGCCGTACGATGTCGGCATCAACGAAAATGCCGCGCGGACGCTGGAATATACGACCGCCGATTTCTCGCTGTCGAGGCTCGCCGCTTCGCTCGGCAAGGCCGAAGACGCCAAACTCTATGCCCAGCGCGCGCAGAATTATCGCAAGCTCTACGATCCGCAGAGTGGGTGGATGCGTGGGCGCAACAAGGACGGGTCGTGGGAGACGCCGTTCAATCCGTACAAATGGGGCGATGCCTTCACCGAAGGCAATGCGCTCCACTACACCTGGGCAGTGATGCAGGACACGCAGGGCCTGATCGACCTGATGGGCGGCGACCGCAAGTTCGTCGATCGGCTCGACGGCATCTTCACCACTCCGCCGATTTTCGACGACAGCTATTACGGCTCGGTCATCCACGAAACGCGCGAGATGCAGATCGTCAACATGGGCCAATATGCCCATGGCAATCAGCCGATCCAGCACATGATCTATCTCTACGATTGGGCCGGCGCGCCGTGGAAAGCGCAATATCACGTCCGCGACGTGATGAAGCGGCTCTATTCGGCGACGCCCGATGGCTATCCGGGCGACGAGGATAACGGCCAGACCTCGGCCTGGTATGTCTGGTCCGCGCTCGGTTTCTATCCGGTGACGCCGACGGTCGGCCAATATGCGATCGGCAGCCCGCTGTTCCAGAAGGTCACCCTGACCCTGCCAAACGGCAAGACGCTGGCGATCGAGGCGGAGAATAGCGGCCCCGACAATGTCTACATCCAGTCGGTGACGCTGAACGGCACGCCGCACGATATGGCCTATGTCACCCGCGAAGCGTTGGCGCAGGGCGGAACATTACGGTTCGTGATGGGGCCGACGCCGAACAAGCAATGGGCCAGCACCAAGGCTGCCGCGCCCTTCTCGATGACCGCGCCCGCCAAGTGACCCGGAGAAAGACGCTGACCCCCAATCGACGCCATATCATGGCCGGAGCCGGCGCCATCGCGCTCAACGCGGCCTTGCCGATAGCCGCGCGCGCGGAGTCCTTCGCCAGTAAGCGCCCGCCGCTCGCCCGGCGGCTATTCACCAGCCCCGCCGTCGAGGCCGAGATCGCACGGGTGAAGGCCGGCATCGCCGATCCAGAACTCGCCTGGATGTTCGAGAATTGCTATCCCAACACGCTCGACACCACGGTCGAAACCGGGATGGTCGACGGCAAACCCGACACGTTCGTCATCACCGGCGACATCAAGGCGATGTGGCTGCGCGACAGTTCGGCGCAGGTCCAGGCCTATGTCCATCTCGCGCCGCGCGACGCGGCGCTGCAGCGGCTGTTCCACGGACTAATCCAGCGCCAGGCGCGCTGCATCCTGATCGATCCTTATGCAAATGCCTTCATGAAGGACCCGGCGGCCAGGAGCGACCTCGAGTGGTCGCAAAAGGACCAGACCGACATGAAGCCCGGCGTCGCCGAGCGGAAATGGGAGATCGACTCGCTTTGCTATCCGATGCGGCTCGGCCACGCTTATTGGACGACGACACGCGACAAGACGCCGTTCGACGACACCTGGGCGCGCGCGATGAAGCTCGCGGTCGCGACCTTCCGTGTGCAGCAGCGCAAGGACGGCGCGGGACCCTATCATTTCCAGCGTACCGCCGCACAGCCTACCGATTCGCTGATCCTCGACGGCTATGGCGCGCCGACGAAGAAAGTCGGCCTGATCCATTCGATGTTCCGGCCGTCGGACGATGCGTGCGTCTATCCGTTCCTGATCCCGTCGAACCTGTTCGCGGTGTCGGCGCTCCGCCAGCTGGCGGCGGTCCATCGCCAGGCGCGCAACGACGCCGTGGCAGCGGTGGACTGCGAGACGCTGGCGGTTGAAGTCGAGGCGGCGTTGAAGGCGCATGCTTTGGTCCCGGACGGGCAGGGCGGCCGGGTCTGGGCCTACGAGATCGACGGGTTCGGCAACTGGCTGTTCATGGACGACGCCAACGTCCCGAGCCTGTCGGGCCTGGCGCTGATCGACGCAGCCAAACGCGACGATCCGTTGTTCCGGCGCACCGCGGCGCTCGCCTGGAGTCCGCGCAACCCCTATTTCTCCCGGGGCAAGGCGGCCGAGGGGATTGGCGGCCCGCATGTCGGGATGGACCAGATCTGGCCGATGTCGATCGTTACCCACGCGATGAACGCCGACGACGACGCGACGATCGTCCAATGCCTGCGCTGGTTGAAAGCGACGCATGGCGGCACCGGCTTCATGCACGAATCTTTCGACAAGGATCGCCCGTCAAAATTCACGCGGTCATGGTTCGCCTGGGCCAACGCGCTGTTCGGTCAATTGATCGTCGAGCTCGCCCAGCGCAAGCCGGCGATCCTCGCCGGCCGCATCTGACCAATCCGGGAAGGGAAGAACGATGATCACCGCCAGCCGCCGCCAATTGCTCGCCGGCGCCGGTCTTGCCGCGCTCGGCAATGCGATGCCCGGTTCAGCTTGGGCAGCGTCGCCAGCTGCCCCTCGGCCCGATTTGTTCGTCGGCACGGGCGGGCACGGCCATACCTTCCCCGGGCCGTCGCTGCCTTATGGCATGGCGCAGCTTGGGCCGGACACCAACAATATCGGCTGGGACGCCTGCTCGGGCTATCACCGCGATGACCGCTCGATCATGGGCTTCAGCCATACGCACCTGTCGGGCACCGGGATCGGCGATATGCTCGACATCCTGGTGGTGCCGACGCGCCAGCGGCTGATGCTCGAGCCGGGGACGGTCGGCGATCCCGACAAGGGCTATCGCCAGCGTTTCTCTGATGAATTCGCCGAGCCCGGTTATTATCGCGTTCGGCTGGAATCGGGAGTCCAGGCAGAGCTGACCGTCACCGAGCGCTGCGGTCTCCATCGCTATCGCTTCGCCAGCGGCCCGGCGCATATCCTGATCGATTTCGCCCATGCGATGCTCGACACGTCCGACAAGGGCGGACTGCTCGAGAATGCCTCGCTGGCATTGGATTTCGACGGCGTGCTGACGGGCAGCCGGACGGTCAACCGCTGGGCCAAAGGGCGGCATATCCATTTCGCGATGCGGCTGTCGCGCAAGCCGGACCGCGTCCAGTTCTTCGGCGATGACGATGCGCCGGCCGCCAAGGACGCGACGAATGTCGCAGGGGGAAAGCTCAAGGTCGCGCTGTTCTTCGACGATGCCGGCGGCGATCCGATCCTGGTCAAGACCGGACTATCGGGCGTCGACGTCAAAGGCGCGCGCGACGCGCTCGCGGCGGAAATTCCTGGCTGGGATTTCGATGCTGCCCACGCCGCCGCTCGGTCCGCCTGGGCCACTGCGCTCAATCGGATACGCGTCTCCGGCGGGACCGAGGCACAACGCACGATCATGGCGAGCGCGCTCTATCACGCGCAGCTTGCACCGACCCTGTTTGCCGATCGCGACGGGCGCTATGTCGGGCTCGACCGGCAAGTCCATCAGCTGGCGCAGGGCGAACGGGCCTATAGCGCCTATTCGCTGTGGGACACTTATCGCGCGCTCCATCCCCTGCTGACGCTGATCAATCGCGATCAGGCGACATTGCTGGTGCGCGACCTGATCCGACAGACGCAGCAAAGCCCCTATGGCCCCCCGGTCTGGACGCTCCAGGGAGCCGAGACCGGGTGCATGATCGGCTGGCATTCGGTGTCGGTGCTGGCCGAAGCGCATGTCAAGGGGATCAAGGCCGATTACGCCGCCGCCTGGCCCAATATCCGCCGCCGCGCTTTCGATCGCGACTATAAGGATTCCGACGGTTCGCTGGGCAGAGGCTTTTATTACGACCTGAATTACATCCCTGCCGACAAGATATGGGAATCGGTCAGCCGCACGCAGGAATATGCCTATGACGATTGGGCGATGGCGCATCTGGCGGAAGCGGCCGGCGCAAAGGATGACGCTGTCACGCTGCGCAAGCGGTCGCGCAATTATCGCAACGTCATCGATCCCAAGATCGGCTTTGCCCGCCCGCGCTTTTCCGATGGCACCTGGTGGGAGAAATACGATCCAATCCAGCTCGGCCACGACGTGCCCAAGTGGCGCGATTATACCGAGGCCAATGGCTGGCAGGCGACCTTCCTCAACCAGCATGACGTTTATGGCCTGATCGAGCATTTCGGCGGGGACGCTGTATTCGAGGGCAAGCTCGACGCGCTGTTCAAAGGCCCATCGACCTTGCCGGCCAACGCGCCGCCCGACATTTCCGGCCTGGTCGGGCAATATGCGCACGGCAACGAACCCGATCAGCACGTCGCCTATCTCTACGCCTATTGCGGCGCGCCATGGAAAACCCAGGCGATGGTGCGCCGGCTGCTGACCGAAATGTACAAGGCCGATCCCGACGGGGTGATCGGCAACGACGATTGCGGCCAGATGAGCGCGTGGTTCGTGCTGAGCGCACTCGGTTTCTATCCGGTCGACCCGGTCAGCGCGATTTACGTCTTCGGGTCGCCGCTGTTCGATGTCGCCGAGGTGGATGTCGGCAATGGCCGCACGCTGACCGTGCGCGCCAATGGCAACGGGCCCGACCGTCCGTACATCCAATCGGTGCGCTGGCGCGGCAAGCCCTGGACGAAGAACTGGATCGCGCATTCAGAGCTGATCCAGGGCGGCGATCTCGTCTTCGAGATGGGGGCGCGGCCGTCGCGGTTCGGCGCCGCGAAACGCGATCGGCCGCCCTCGTTCGCGCGCGGGCCGGCGTAACCCCAGGACATGGAGCCGCTTAGCGGCGCCGAATATTCTTAGATAGTCGAGAGCAGTTTCAATGACGTGTGCGTGGTGTGTGCTGACGATGAACGCGGTGATGCAATGAGTGCCGGCGGGTCGTCTCCGCTTTTTGCCGGTGTCGAGCTTGGCGGCACGAAATGCGTGTGTACCCTCGCATACGGTCCCGACGCGATCGTCGATCAGCGAACCGTGCCGACCACCACGCCGTCCAAGACTTTGCCCGCCATCTGCGCGATCCTGTCGGACTGGGAGCGGGACCATGGCTTCGCCGCGATCGGCATCGCCTCGTTCGGCCCGCTCGACCTCGATCCCGGCTCCGAACGGTATGGCCGGATCACCAGCACCAACAAGCCTGGATGGCCGGGCGCGGACGTCCGGGGCATTTTGTCGGCGCTCTTTTCCGTATCTGTCGGGTTCGACACCGACGTCAATGGCGCCGCACTGGCGGAGATCCGTTGGGGCAGCGGCCAGGGGTTGAGCGATTTCGCCTATGTCACGGTCGGCACGGGGGTCGGCGTCGGCCTGATCGTACATGGCCAGCCCACGCGCGGCATCGGACATAGCGAATTGGGGCATATCCGGGTGCCGCGACTGCCGATCGATCAGGTGAAGAGCGCATGCTCCTATCATGACGATTGCGTCGAGGGCCTCGCCTCGGGACCGGCGCTGCTTGCCCGGCTCGAGGGACGGTCGCCATCGCATCTGTCGCCAGACGATCCCGTATGGGACCCGATCGTCCATACGCTCGCCGCCATGTGTCATGCGCTGGTCTGCGCGACCGGCCCCTATCGGATCGCGATGGGTGGCGGCGTCGTATCGGGCCAGCCGCATCTGCTCGACCGGATCAACACGGCGCTGGTCGAGAGCCTCGCGGGCTATATGCCTCTCCCCGGCGACGGCGACTATATCGTGGCACCACGGCTGGGCGATCTGGCCGGCCCGCTCGGCTCGATCGCACTCGCCGCCAACGCCGTCGATTGAGACGGCAGGTGTTGATCACCCTGCGTCGGCCATCCATTGCACCGCATCTGGTCCCGCCGGAATCCTGAGCGGGGCATTCGCGTCAGTAGCCGCCTGCCAGACCGCCTCCGCCACATCGCCCGGATGCGTCACCGGGCCGCTATCGTCGCGGAAATTGGCGATCATCCCCTCGATCAGCGGCTTGTAGTCCGGATTGTCGAGCCCGCGCAGGTGCGGCATCGCATTGTTGCCGAACTGGGTTTCGGGCGAGCGGCCGGGGAGCACGATGTGCACGCGCACGCCGAACGGCTCCATCTCGACCGCCAGGCTTTCGGTGAGGGCATTCACCGCCGCCTTGCTCGCGCGATAGACGCTGACGAGCGGCAGGGGCTTGAGCGTCACCGTGGAGGTGACGTTGACAATCACGCCCGACCGCCGCGCGCGGAATTGCGGAAGCACCGCCTGCAGCATGGCCAGGGTGCCCAACGTGTTGGTCTCGAACAACTGGCGCGCCGTCTCCGGCTCGATCAGCTCTATCGGCACCCCCGCGCCGAAACCCGCATTGTTGACAAGCACGTCGATATCGCCGGCCTTTTCCATTGCACAGGCGATGCTGGTGGCATCGGTGACGTCGAGCGGCAGGACGAAGAGATTGTCGGACGCCGGCAGGATATCGGTCCTGGGGTTGCGCATCGTGGCGATCACCTTCCACCCGCGATCGAGGAACAATTTCGCCGTTTCGAGGCCGAAACCCGACGAACAGCCGGTGATGAGGACGCTGGGCATGACATGCTCCGGAAGTGTTGAAGATGATCCAGAGATGGCGCGCGCGCGCGATACCTTCTATAGGTGAACGTCCCGAATAAATTTGCGATAGTCCTGAAATGACCGTGGATCCGCTTGCCGAGATCGTGACCCTGCTTCAGCCGTCGGCCAGCTTCTCCAAGCTGGTCGACTATGCCGGGCGCTGGCGCATCCACCGCGATGTCGAGGGCAAGCCGGTCTATTTCGCGGTCCTGGAAGGCGAATGCCGCATGATCGGCGCGAACCAGCCGCCGATCATCCTGCGCGCCGGTGATTTCGTGCTGTCGCCGTCGACCAACGACCAGGTCGTCGAGAGTATCGACGCGCCGCCTCATGGGATGGACATGCTGCCGGTCGAGCTTGGCGAAGGACGCTTTCGCGTCGGTCGGCCGGACGCGCCGATCAACCTGAGGATGCAGGTCGGGTTGTGCAGCTTCGCGTCGCCCGATGCCGCACTCCTGATATCGTTGCTCCCGGCGATGGTGGTGGCGCGCGGTGAACCACGGCTTGCAACGCTGATGCAGTTGGTCGGCGACGAGACCCGCCGATCGCGGCCCGGGCGTGAGCTGGTGCTCGAACGCCTGCTGGAGGTGCTGCTGATCGAGGCGCTGCGCAGCGGAGCGGACGCGAGTTCGGTGCCGAGCCTGGCGCGTGGGCTCTCCGACGACCGCTTGGCGGCGGCCTTGCGGGCGATGCACGCGAAGCCGGCTCGTGGCTGGACGGTAGCAGATCTCGCTGCCGAAGCGGCGATGTCACGCTCTGCCTTCTTCGCCCGCTTCAGCCGAATTGTCGGGTTGCCGCCGATGGAATATCTGCTCGCCTGGCGTATGGCACTTGCCAAGCGCTTGCTGCGCTCGCGCGAGTTCGCGGTTCCGCAGGTCGCCGTCCGCGTCGGCTATGGATCCGCGAGCACGTTCAGCACCGCTTTTACCCGCCATGTGGGCATACCGCCGGCGCGCTACGCACGAGATGGAACGGCCAGTTGATCAATAGCGATGAGGAAGAAGCGCGAGCGAGCGGCGTTGGCTGTTGTCAGTCCGACGCGAACGCCGCTCCATCTGATGTCCCGGCCGCCGCGACGTCCTATCGCCAGTCAAGAGCCGGGGCGACGTGCCTGAGGATGCTTTCGAGGACGTGCGCGTTGTACTCCACACCGAGTTGGTTGGGCACGGTCAGCAGCAACGTATCGGCTTCGGCGATCGCCTCGTCCGCCTTTAGCTCCGCGATCAGGCGGTCAGGCTCGGCGGCATAGGAGCGGCCGAAAACCGCGCGCATATTGTCGATGACCCCGATCTGGTCGCTGCTGCCGTCGCGGCCGAAATAGGCGCGGTCCTGGTCGTTCATCACCGCGAAGATCGATCGCGACACCGAGACGCGAGGCTCGCGGTCGTGGCCCGCTTCTTTCCACGCTGCGCGGTAAGCGCGAATCTGCTTGGCCTGCTGGACGTGGAACGGCTCGCCGGATTCGTCGGCCTTGAGCGTCGAGCTTTGCAGGTTCATTCCCATCTGCGCCGCCCAGACCGCGGTGGCGTTCGACCCCGAACCCCACCAGATACGCTCGCGCAAGCCGGGCGAGTGCGGTTCCAGGCGCAACAGTCCGGGAGGATTGGGAAACATCGGCCGCGGGTTCGGCTGGGCGAAGCCGTCGCCCTTCAACAGCTCAAGGAAGACCTCGGCATGGCGGCGCCCCATATCGGCATCGTTCTGGCCCTCGGCCGGCGAATAGCCGAAGTGCCGCCAACCCTCGATCACCTGCTCGGGCGAGCCGCGGCTGATTCCAAGCTGCAGGCGTCCCCCGCTGATAAGGTCGGCGGAGCCAGCATCCTCGAGCATGTAGAATGGGTTCTCGTAGCGCATGTCGATCACGCCGGTGCCGATCTCGATGCGGCTGGTCCTGGCGCCGACGGCTGCGAGTAGCGGGAACGGCGAGGCCAGCTGCTGCGCGAAGTGATGCACGCGGAAATAGGCGCCATCGGCGCCAAGCTCCTCGGCGGCGACGGCAAGGTCGATCGATTGCAGCAGGACATCGCTGGCGGAGCGAGTCGCCGATTGCGACGAGGCAGACCAATGTCCGAACGAGAGGAAGCCGATTTTCTTCATGCCGAAGAGCTGGCGGTCGATCGCTCGAACCGCAAGGCTCGCGCCGGAATTTCACTGTTTCCGATCGAGAGGTTCGGGACCTATCCCAGGTCGCGCACCCAAATGTTGCGATAGCTGATCGGCGGGCTGGGATCGCCATGCGCCTGCAGCTTGATCGGCGCGCGATCGTACGCCTTGTAGCTCGGCTTGCCGATATAGAGCGTCTCGCCGAGCAGCGAGACATGGTTCTGCACCAGCACGCCGTTGATGAAGGCGGTGACATGGGCCGGGGTCTTCAACGCCCCGTTCGCGTCGAAGGTCGGCTTGTCCCACACGACGTCCACGCTCTGCCACTCTCCCGGCTTGCGCACCGGATTGGCGAGCGGCGGGTATTGTTTGTAGATCGCGCCGGCCTGCCCGTTGACATAGGTTTCGTTCTTGTAGCTGTCCAAGATCTGCAGTTCGTAGCCGGTGTCGCCCGGACCGGTTGAGGCCAGGAACAGGCCGCTATTGCCGCGCGCCTGCCCCGTTCCGGTGACATTGGTCGGGATGCGATATTCGAGGTGAAGCTGGTAGCTGCCGAAGGATCGGCGGGTCTGGATGTTGCCCTTGTCCTTCGCCACGGTCACGATGCCGTCCGCGACCGTCCAGCCCGCCGACGCGCCGTCCTTCACGTTTACCCATTGATCGAGCGACTTGCCGTCGAACAGGACGATCGCGTCGGATGGCGGCGACGCAGTCTCGCTCTTGCCGGGGGACACCACGGGCACGGCGGGGGACCAGACCTCCGTGTCCTCCGGCTTCGGCTTGGAGTCCTGCGCCATGGCGGCCAACGGGGCCATGACCAGCAACAGGCTCGTGCCCCGCAGGATCGATTTCATCGCGCTCATCCTTTCGATTTGGTCCCGGTCAGCGGAACCGCCACGACGTTCCCCGCTCAAGCCAGGGCGCCGGCGTGCAGCTGCTTCACCGCATGGTCCACTGCCCGGCAGGTCAGCGCCATGAAAGTCAGCGACGGATTGACGCAGGAGATGGAGTTCATCTGCGACCCATCGGTCACGAACAGATTGGCCGCCTCATGCGCCTGGTTCCACTTGTTGAGCACCGAGGTGCGCGGATCGTCGCCCATCCGTGCGCCGCCCATTTCGTGGATCGCCTCGCCGGGGACATGCTCGGACTCGCCGCTGGTCACGTTGGTCAAGCCTGCCTGGCGCAACATCATCTCGCCCTGCGCGCGGGCATCCGCCATCATGCGCAACTCATTGTCCCGGAACGTCACGTCGAACCGTAATTGCGGGATGCCGAAACGGTCGACCCTGGTGGGATGCAGCGAGACGCGATTGTCCTCGTAGGGCAGGCATTCGCCAAACGCCCCAATCGAGAATCTCCACGGATCGTAGCGGCGCATGCCTTCCTTCATCGACGCGCCGAAGCCGACCGGCTTGGACGGGCTACGGCTCGCGCTGCCCTGATAGCCATAGCCGCGCTTGAAACCGACGCCGTCATCGGTGCCGATGTTGCGGAAACGGGGAATGTAGATCGCCCCGGGCCGGCGGCCATATTCGATATATTCCGTCATGCCCGGCACCTCGCCCGTGATGTGCGTGCGGAAGATATGATCCATGACGTAGCGGCCGAGCGTGCCGCTCGTGTCGAAATAGCTGCGATCCGTCCCCGGCGCGCGGCTGTTCATCAGGATCTGGACCGAAGCCATCGCAGACGCGCACAGGAAGACCAGAGGTGCTTTCACCACTTCGGCCTGGCCAGTCTTCGCATCGACGAAGCGGACGCCGGTCACGCGCTTGCGCTTGGGATCATATTCCAAATTCGACACGACCGCATCGGAGCGGATGGTGAGGCGGCCGGTCGCGCGCGCCGCCGGCAAGGTGACGGCCTGGGTCGAGAAATAGGCGCCGAACGAGCAGCCGTTGGAGCATTGGTCGCGAAACTGGCATTTGCTGCGATTCTGCTCGGGCTTGTCCTCGGTCATGTTCGAGAGCCGGGCGTTGATCAGCTTCCTGCCGGGGAAGGCGCCTTCCAATCGGTCCTTTACCCACTTCTCGGCGACGTTCATCGGCATCGGCGGCTGGAACTCGCTATCGGGCAGATAGGGGAGGTTCTCACGCGAGCCGGAAACGCCGATATATTTCTCGACATAGGAGTACCAGGGCGAGACGTCGTCATAGCGGATCGGCCAGTCGCCGCCGACGCCTTCGCGCTTGTTCGCCTCGAAATCCGCCGGGCTCCAGCGGAAGCACCAGCGGCCCCAGATCAGCGACTTGCCGCCGACCGCCGCCGGCCGGATCCAGCGGAATTTGCTGCCCTCGTCGGTGACATAGGGGTTCAGCCGATCGTCATTGTAGAATTGGAGGTTGCTGGTCGACAGATAGCCGTATTTGGCGATGAAATAGTCGCTGTCCACGATTGCCTGGGGCACCTTGCCCCGGGCCGGGAGCTCGAAGGCCGGCTTGCCGTCATAGGGATAGCCGGACTGATGCTCGACCATGAAGCCGCGGTCGAGCATCAGGACGCGGAGGCCTTTCTCGGTCAGTTCCTTTGCGGCGAACCCGCCGCTGATCCCCGAACCGATGACGATCGCGTCGTATTTGCTGGTGGATGCCATGGTAGATGCCTTGAAGAAGGGGATCAGAAGCGCAGCGCGCGCAAATTCCTGAAGCTGGTGGTGATGTCCGGCAGATAAGGGGCCGGCGCTTCGTCATTCTCGACATAGAAATGGCGGACGCCTGCGGCGCCGGGCAGCTTGAACAGCCCGGCAAAATCGATCGTGCCGGTGCCGACGGCGGTCATCCTCTTGTCCGCCCGCATGTCCTTCACGTGGAAGGCGTAGAGGCGCCTGCCGAGCCGCGTGATAAGCTTGCCGGCATCCTCGCCGGCGTGAACCGCCCAATAGAGGTCCAGCTCCAGCTTCACCAGCGACGGGTCGGTTCCCGTGACCAGTCGCTCGTAGAGGGAAGTGCCGCCAAAGCGGGTGGTGAACTCGAAATCGTGATTGTGATAGGCAAGGCCGAGGCCCGCCTCGCGCGCCTGTTTCGCGAACCGGTTGACGTTCTCCACCACGCCACCGAACCCGGTATCAGTGCGAAGCTCGGGGGGCAGCCAGGGCATGACGATCGTGTCGGCGCCCAGCGTCTTCGCCATCTTCACGGCGTCGGGGAATTTGGTCAGCAGCACGTCATAAGATATGTGAAGCGACGGCGCGGACAGTTGCAGCCGGTCCATCGTGCGGCGCAGCAGCGCATGATCCATCTTGTCGTAATTGCCGCCGCCGAACTCGACCTCGCGATAGCCGATACCGGCGACCTTCTCGAGCGTTCCGACCGGGTCGCTCTGGAAGATTTCGCGCACGGTGTAGAGCTGCAACCCGGCCTTGCGGATCTGGGCGGCGCGCGCGAGGCCCGCGATGCTGCTGGCAGCCATCACCGCCCCCATGCTGGTAACGAATGTGCGTCGATCGATCGTCATGCCGAATAGACCTTGTTGACGTTGGAATAGAGATAGTCGCCGTGATATTCGCCGGGGACGGGCAGATATTCCTGCTCCTGCGTCATCCCGATTTCGGACGTGTAATATCCGGTGATCACGAGCTGCCGGAACGCCCAGAAGAACGACGCGCCGTCGGCGAATTGCGCGTTCATCGCGGCGGTCAGCAGCGCGTCGAGTTGCTCGGGAGTCGCCTGGGCTGTCGGCACCTTATAATCCTGAACACACTTCGCCTCGATCGCGTCGAGCCCGGCGAGGATCGGAATCCTCTCCTGGGGAAGCGCCCAATCGGCGAGCAGTTTTTCGATATAATCGGGCACGCCCGCCTTGATCGCCCCGGGCGTGTCGGTGGTGGGGACTACGCGTTCGCTCAACTGCGTCATCAGCGCGCGTTGTACCGGGCTAAAGACCTGTACGCTCGGTGGCCCGTCGCTGATGACGGGTCGCGAATCCTTGCCGACTAGCCCGGCCGCGCGCGCGATTGGCGCGAACAGCGGAGCACCGAACAAGGCGGCCATGCCGGCAAGGGCGGTTCTACGGTCTATCATTGCGGGCCTCCGGGCCGATGCGAAATCGGGGTGTCGCTCTTCATGCCGCGTCGATCTCCCTATAGGCGGCGATCAGCCGGTCTTCTCCCGCGCGCCCGGCGAGCGAGTTGCCATGCTCCATGCCGATCACGCCGTCGTAGCGGCGGCCCTTCAGCCAGCGGACGATGTTGTGATGGTTGATCTCGCCGGTGCTGGGCTCGAGCCGGCCGGGATTGTCGCCGAACTGGATATAGGCGATCTCGCTCCAGCAGGTTTCGAGCGTGGGGATCAAATTCCCCGCCTGGATCTGGGCATGATAGAGATCGGCGAGCACCTTGACCGCTGGATTGGCGACCGCCGTGGCGATCGCATAACCCTGCGGGATCGTGCGCATGAAGATATTGGGATGATTGGTGATCGTGTTGAGCGGCTCCATCACCAGGATCAGCCCGTTTTGCGCGGCGATATCGCCCGCGCGCCGCATCACCTCGATGATCCGCGCGGTCTGAATGTCGACCGGAACCTTGGGGTCCATGAAGCCGGTGACGACGGTCATCCACTTCGCATCGAGCCGCTTGGCGACGTCGACGGAGCGGCGGATGTCGGCGAGCATGGCATCCTGCTCGGCGCGGTCGCCGGAGCCGAGTAGCGGCCGATATTTATCCCATTTCGGCATGCTCGCGACCAGCACGCCCATCGTCATGCCGCGCTGCCTGAGCGCCTTGCCCATTGCTTCCTGCTCGGCGACGGGCCGCGCGGCGGCCTCATTGTCTTCCCAGGCGGTAAAGCCCTGGTCGGCGGCATAAGCGATCTGTTCGATCCGGCTGCCCCGGCTGGCGAAACTGCCTTCGTGCGGCGCGAATTTGAGCGAGAAGCGTGCGGCGTTTGGCGCCTTCCTCGCCGCCCGCGCATAGCTCGCCGCGCCGATCCCCGCCAGGGTCCCTGCCAGGATGGAACGGCGGGAAGGTGTCAGGTGTCGCGGCATTGCCTCTATCTCCTATTTGGCCGTAGCCGTCGTCAGATAGGCGATGATCGCCGCACGCTTCGCTGGGTCGGAGACGCTGATCGGCATCTTCGTACCGGGCACTTTCTTGGTTGGCGCCGCCAGGAATGCGTCGAGCGTCTTGGCGTCCCAGGTCAGGCCCGAGCCCTTCATCGCGGCCGAATAGCTGAAGCCGGGAACGGAGCCGGCACGCCGGCCGATCAGGCCGGAAAGATTGGGGCCGATCCCGTTGCGGCCGCCCTTGGTTACCGTATGGCACGCCGTGCACATGCCGAAGACCTGGGCACCGGCCGGGGTGCTTTGCGCGCCGGAAGGCACGGCGAAGACCGCGATGGCTGCCATCAGAGCAGGGGCAGCGGCCAGGCTGTAGATCGACTTCATCATTGCTCTCCTGAAGATAGCGTCCCGGTGATCGTCGCCGCTTGCGGATCGAGGCCCATCAGCGCGCGATTGGCGCTGCTATCGGTACCACTCGACGCGAAATCGTCGAAGGCGTGAGGCGTGACGCGAATGATATGGTTCTTGATGAAGGGCGCACCTTCGCGCGCGCCGTCCTCGGGATGCTTGAGCGCGCATTCCCATTCGAGCACGGCCCAGCCCGGATAGTCATAGGCCGCCATTTTCGAGAAGATCGCGCCGAAGTCGATCTGGCCATCGCCCAGCGAGCGAAAACGACCGGGGCGGTCGACCCAATTCTGATAGCCGCCATAGACGCCGGATCGCCCGTCCGGCCGGAACTCCGCATCCTTGACGTGGAAGCAGCTGATCCGCTCGTGATAAATGTCGAGAAAGGCGAGATAGTCGAGCTGTTGCAGCACGAAATGGCTGGGATCGTAGAGGATCCGGGCGCGCGGATGCTGGTCGACGACGTCGAGGAATCGCTCGAACGTCACGCCGTCGTGGAGATCCTCGCCCGGATGGAGCTCGAAAGCGCAATCCACGCCGCATTCCTCGAATGTTTCGAGAATCGGCCGCCAGCGCTTGCCGAGTTCGGCGAAGGCCTCGTCGATCAGCCCGGCCGGGCGTTGTGGCCAGGGATAGACATAGGGCCAGGCCAGCGCGCCCGAGAAGGTCGCGTGTGCGTCGAGCCCCAGCCGCCGGCTGGCCCGCGCCGCGAGCTTCACTTGATCGACCGCCCAGGCCTGGCGCTCGGCCGGCTTGCCGCGCATCTGCTCGGCGGCGAATCCGTCGAACAAACTGTCATAAGCAGGATGGACCGCCACCAACTGACCCTGGAGATGGGTCGAAAGCTCGCTCACCACGATGCCGTGCTTGTCGAGCGTGGCGCGGAGATCGTCGCAATAAGCCTGGCTCTCCGCCGCCGTGGCTAGGTCGATCAATTGCGGCGTGCAGGGTATCTGGACCGCCACATATCCCAGCCCGGCAGCCCATTCCGCCAGATGATCCAGCGTGTCGAACGGCGCCTGGTCGGACAGGAACTGGGCGAGGAAGATGCCGGGGCCTTTGATCGTCTTCATCGTGCCTCTCCCGCGACGGGCAGCCAGGTGCGGGCTTCGTTCGAGCGGATCGCGCAATCGATGAAGCGCGCCGACCGCAGGCCGTCTTCGATGCCGGGCAGGAGACCGTCCCTGTCGTCCGCACCGTCGATCCTGTCGGCGAAATCCCGGTAGAGCGTCGCGAACGCTTCGATGAAACCTTCTGGATGGCCACTCGGCAATCGGGTCGCTGCTTGTGCAGTCGGGTGCAGGCCCGGCCCTCCAGCATGGACGATCTCGGTCCGCGAGTCGGGCCAGCGCAGGATCAGCTCGCCTGGTGCGTCGTGGCACCATTCGAGCCCGCCCTTTTCGCCATAGATGCGCAGGCGCAGCCCGTTGCGTTCGCCGGTGGCGATCTGCGAGGCGGTCAGGACGCCGGGCACGCTACCGGTAAAGTGCAGCAGCATGTTGCAGTCATCGTCGAGCTGCCGTCCCGCGACCACGCGGGGAAGGTCCGCGATCAGCTCGATGGCGCGCAGGCCGCTGACATATTCCGCCAGCTGGAAAGCATGGACGCCGATGTCGCCGATGGCACCGCCCGTGCCGGCCCGGGCGGGATCTGTCCGCCAGCCCGCCTGGAGATTGTCGCCTTCGATCCGTTCCGACAGCCACCCTTGCGGATAGTCGACCATGATCTTGCGCACCCGGCCGATCGCGCCATCGGCGATCCGCGCCCGTGCCTCGCGGATCATCGCGTAGCCGGTATATGTATAGGTGAGCGCGAAGGGGCGGCCCGATCGCGCGACGATCGGAGCCAGCGCCTCGGCCTCGGCCAGGGTCGCGGTCATCGGCTTGTCGCAGATCACCGGGAGGCCGGCTTCCAACGCCGCCTTGGCGATCGCAAAATGGCTGTCGTTCGGCGTCGCGATGGCGATCGCCTGTACGCCATCCTCGCGCCCGCGTTCGCCCTCGATCATCGCCTCGATGCCGTCATAAGCCCGCTGATCCGGAAGGCCCCATCGGGCGGCCTGCTGACGGGATTTCTCCGGCGTGCGGCTGAAGGCGCCGGCAGTCAGCACGAAGCGCGCGTCGAGGCACGCGGCCATGCGATGCACCGGGCCGATAAAGCTTCCGGGACCACCACCGATCAGTCCGAGCCTGAGAATATTCTGCGTCATCGAAAATCCGTCCCGGACCGTCAGGGAAGCACCGGCGCGGCCGTGCCGGACTGCTCGTCCTGGGGCGGAGCCAGCTTCTCGCGGAAGGCGAGGGCGAAGAGGACCATCGCAACGAAGGCGATCACCGCCGGCACCATCCAGATCGCGCGCCAATCATGGCTGCCGTCGGGATTGGCATGCATGCCGTAGACGACGCCGGCGATATTGGAGCCGATCACGATGCCGATACCCTGGGTGATCAGGTTGAAGAAGGATTGCGCGCGGGAACGCGCCTCGGCATCGAACTTGCGATCGACATAGATCTGCCCGGACACGATCAGGAAGTCGTAGCAGATGCCGTGGATGATGATGCCGAGCAGTACCATCGGCATGATCGCGGTCGAGCCCTGATAGCCGAAGCCGAACAGCAGGAAGCGAACTGCCCAGGCGCCCATTCCGACCACCAGCACCCATTTGATGCCCAACCGGAGGAGCACGAACGGCAAGCTGACCAGGATCAGCGATTCGAAAATCTGCCCCGCCGTCTGGATGCCGGTCGCCTCGATCCGCGTCCCGAACAATGTCAGGTGCAGGTCCTTGTCCGCGAAGAAGGTGTTGCCATAGGCGTCGTAGAAGCTTCTCGGCGTCATCAGCGCCAGGGTGCAGGCGATGAAGATCCAGAACGCCGTCTCGCGGTGGCGCAGGATGACGTCCAGTCCCAGCACCGCCGACGGGCTGACGATACGTCCGCGGGCGCGCGGCGGGGTGTTCGGCAGGGTGAGGGCATAGAGGCCGAGCGCGATATAGACGATCGCCGCCATCCGCATCGGCAGAGCGGTTTGCGCCGCCCCGGCGATCACGCCGACCAGCAGGCCGGCCACGATCCAGCCGATCGTGCCCCACACCCGAACGCCGGGGAATTCCTTGGCGATATCGGTCATCGAGTTGAACGCGATCGCGGTCGCGAGCGGGATGGTAGACGCATAGAACAGGAAATGGAGCAGGCAGCCGAACAGGAAGAGCGATGGCGAGCTCTGGATGGTCGACACCCAGAAGAGGGCGATGCCCGCGCAGATCGACAGGATGCTCAACAGCTTCTCGGCCGCCATGAAGCGGTCCGCGATCATCCCGACGAACAAAGTGGAGGCGATCGTAGCGATACCCACCATGCCATAAGCAGCGCCGATGATCGTGTCGAAATGCAGGCCTTTGCTCATATAAGTGCTGAGCGGAACGAGCCAGACGCCCCACGCGAAATATTGCGCGAACATCATGATCGACAGCCGCAATTTGACCATGTGCCGCACCCCTTCAGAGCCAAGGCATGACCCTGGCAGACCTCTCACCCGGCAGGAAACTGGCGATTAGAGAAAAACGCCACCCGATACCGTAACTTGCCTCGATCTTCGCCGAGTCCTCGATTGGCCAAAACAATCATGAGATCGATCTCATTGCAAGTGCAAATTGACGAAAATCGGATACGTCGCGTCAGGAAATGGGCGACTGCCCTGGGACGGGGCCCATGCTTTGCCGGGCGATGATCTCATAAGGCAGCGTGGCATAGACCGGCTGGGTCTGCCGACCGCTCAATATGTCGAGCAGGAGCTCGACCGTTTTCCGGCCGATTTCGGCCATCGGCTGGCGCACGGTGGCGAGCGGCGGATCGACATAGCGGGCCATCTGGATGTCGTCGAAGCCGACGACCGAGACATCGCCCGGGCATGAGATGCCGGCGGACCGCGCCGCCGCCAGTGTCCCGATCGCCATTTCGTCGCTGAAGCAGAAAATGGCGGTGGGGCGTTTGGCACGCGAGAACAGCGCCATTGCGGCGCGGCGACCCGATTCGATCGAGAAGTCGCCATTCTCGATGACGAGATGCGCGGCCAGGCCCTGATCCTCCGCCGCCTTCTGCGCGCCGGCTAGGCGGTCCCGGGTCAGCGGGCTATCGGCGGGTCCGATGATGACGGCGATGTCGCGATGGCCCAATCGATAGAGCGATTGCATGACATCATATCCCGCCCCTGCATTGTCGATATGGGCGCTCGATACGCCGAGCGATGGCGTGAATTCGCAGCCGTTGACGATCGGCGCTCGGCCGCCGTCGCGTTCGAGGATGGTCGCCAGCACCGTGGGCAAGCGGTGGCCGAGGAAGATGATGCCGTCCGCCTCGCGGCGATTGAGCATGTCGGCATATTGCTCCTCGCGCTCGCGCTCGTTGCGCGTATCGCCGAGCAGAACCGCATAGCCTGCTTTCTGCGCCGCTTCCTCGACCCCGCGGATGACCCGCGAGAAGAAGGGATTAGAGATGTCGGGGACAGTCACGATGATCCGGCCGGTTCGCGTCGTGCGCAGGCTCGCCGCCACCGAATTGCGGCTATAGCCAAGCTCCTGCACGGCCTTGAGAACACGTTGCCGGGTGACTTCCGCGACCATTTCAGGCGCGGACAGTACGCGGGCGGCCGTTGCTCTCGAGACGCCGGCGGCCTGCGCGACGTCGCGAATCGTCGTCATGGTAACAGAATATCGCGGGCGATGACCGTAACACGACGATCGAGGTGAGCGATGAACAGTCCGTGACAACGCATCCGGTACATTTGCGATAGGCCGACCAATTGACAAGCCCTCTTCGCAGAGGCTGGCCGGATGCGGGCCTGACGGTCATGGACTCGGCGCCCGCTACGATTGGCGCATTTGGTAGGACAGTGCTCGCGCACCGTAGATTTTTGTGCGTCAACCGACCTCTTACACCGTTCGTCGTCCGGCGATTGACGTCAGCGTGTTTCTCTTCGCATGTGCAGCATATTGTTAAAGAATGAGGCGAGAAAGCTGATGCGCATCGTGATGATCGGTTCGGGTTATGTGGGACTTGTCTCGGGCGCGTGCTTCGCGGATTTCGGCCATGATGTGGTCTGCGTCGACAGCGACGACGCCAAGATCGCCAAGCTGAAAGCGGGCGGAATTCCGATCTACGAGCCGGGACTCGACAGACTCGTCGCCAAGAACGTCGCCGCGGGTCGGCTGTCGTTCACGACCGAACTCGCAGCTCCGGTGGCCGCAGCAGATGTCGTGTTCATCGGCGTCGGCACGCCCACCCGACGCGGCGATGGTCATGCCGATTTGTCTTATGTTTATGCTGCGGCGCACGAAATCGCGCTGGCGCTCGATGGCTTCACCGTGATCGTCACCAAATCGACCGTCCCGGTCGGAACCGGCGACGAAGTGGAGCGGATTATCCGCGAGGCCAATCCGGGCGCCGATTTCGCGGTCGCCTCCAATCCCGAATTCCTGCGCGAGGGTGCTGCGATCGAGGATTTCAAGCGCCCAGACCGCATCGTCGTCGGCATCGAGGACGAGCGCGCCCGTGCGCCGATGGAAGCGGTCTATCGTCCGCTCTATCTCAACAAGTCGCCGCTGCTGTTCACGCGCCGCCGCACTAGCGAACTGATCAAATATGCCGCCAACGCGTTTCTCGCGATGAAGATCACCTTCATCAACGAGATCGCCGACCTGTGCGAGAAGGTGGAGGCGGACGTTCAGGACGTCGCGCGGGGCATCGGGCTCGACAACCGGATCGGCGGCAAGTTCCTCCATGCCGGCCCCGGCTATGGCGGATCGTGCTTCCCCAAGGATACGCTGGCGCTGGTCAAGACCGCGCAAGATCACGACAGCCCGTTGCGGTTGATCGAGACCACTGTCGCGGTCAACGACGTCCGCAAGCGCGCGATGGCACGAAAGGTGATCGCGGCGGCCGGCGGCGACGTGCGCGGCAAGACGATCGGTGTGCTCGGCCTGACCTTCAAACCCAATACCGACGACATGCGCGATGCACCCGCGATCGCGATCGTCCAGGCGCTGCGGGATGCCGGTGCGACCGTGCGCGCTTATGATCCGGAAGGGATGGCGGCGGCAGCGCCATTGCTGGGCGAAGTCGCCTATACCGATTCCGCTTATGCGGTGGCGGAAGGCGCGTCGGCAATCGTCATCGTCACCGAATGGGATGCGTTTCGCGCGCTCGATTTCGCGCGGTTGAAGGCGGTGATGGCGACGCCGGTGCTGGTCGACCTGCGCAACATCTATCGCGCCGACGATCTCACCGCAGCAGGCTTCATCTATCGCAGTGTCGGACGGCCCGGCGACGGCGAGCCGGTCATCCATCCCGAGACGGTCAAAATCCCCGAGTTGCAATAAGGGCGTCGGACATGGCCTCCACCACGCCGCCGGTCTGCGTCACCGGACTGCGGGGCTTTCCCGATGTCATGGGCGGCATCGAAAGCCACTGCGAAGAGTTGCTGCCCCGCATCGCGGCACTCGCGCCCGACCAGCCGATCGTCGTGCTCGGCCGCGCGCCCTATTTGCCGGCGCGGCGGCGAACATGGCGCGGCGTCGAGATCGTCGGACTGCGCTGTCCGCAATCGAAGCATTTCGAGACGATCCTTTCGACGTTGTTCGCGATCGTCGCCGCCAAGCGGCGCGGCGCGGACGTGCTCCACATCCACGCTATCGGGCCGGCGATCCTGGCCCCGTTCGCGCGGATGCTGGGGCTGCGCGTGGTCGTGACACATCACGGCACCGATTATGATCGAGCCAAATGGGGCCGTTTCGCAAAAGCCGTACTGCGGGCAGGCGAGCGTGCAGCGCTCGGCTGGGCGGACCAGATCGTCGCGATCTCGCCGTCGCTTGCCGAGCAATTGCGGGCGACCTTTCCGCGAAAGGCCGACGCGATCCATTACATTCCCAACGGTGCGCCCGAGTTGTTCGCTGGCGGCGATGCCAACGAGATACTCTCGGGGCTCGGGATCGGCGACGCACCTTTCCTCCTCGCGGTCGGGCGACTGGTACCGGAAAAGGGGCTCCACGACCTGATCGCCGCGCACCGCGCATCGCGCACGGGGTATAAGCTGGTGATCGTCGGTGGCGCCGATCACGACAGTCCCTATGCGCGCGACCTGGTCGCCGAAGCGGGACCGGATGTGATTTTCGCCGGCGTGCAACCGCGTACTGTACTCGCGACGCTCTACCGCCGGGCGGCGATGTTCGTGATGCCGTCCTATCATGAAGGGCTGCCGATCGCCGCGCTCGAGGCGGCGGGCGAGGGCGCGGCAATGATATTGAGCGACATTCCCGCCAATCGTGACATCGGCTTGCCCGCGACGAACTATTTTCCGGTGGGTAACGTCGATCGTCTCGCGACTATGCTGGCGGCCGATCCCGCTTTGCTCCGTGCGGACGCAAAGGCGGTGCGCATGCGCTTCTCCTGGGACAAGGCGGCGGTGGAGACGCTCCGCCTGTACCGTGCGCTTCAGCCCGAACGGTCGCGTACGATCCGGCCAAGCGCGGCCTGAAACGCGCGCGCGTCGCGGGGATCGGGCTTGCCCGAAACCTGGAGCGCCGTACCCTCGACAGTGATCCGGCCGGTCAGGGGATGCCACGCCCCCTTGGCCCAGGTCCAGCTGCGGAACCGCCACACGCCGGGGCCTTCCCGCGCGATATGGAAAGGCGGGCGCGAAGAATCGGACGGCGCTATCGCACCGAGCGATCCCGCGGGCACCGCCACGAGCGCACCGCCTAACAGGCTACGTCTCGAGAAGTCCATCGCGCGTCTCCGTCATGCTTAGCGGCCCGCTAATAATGCCTGTTGAGCCTTTGGGCACGCCCGCCATGGCAGACAGAGCCTTGCAAGCGGCGGACTGACGCGGCCGGGGGGCCAACCATCCGCAATTTCGTAAAATCTGGACAGGGCGACGCGACGAGCGGCGCCCGTGATGCGGTGGGTGTATGGGTACGCGTTATATTTCGCCGACCGGGGCGGGGGATAAGTCCGGATCGAGTTTGGAAAACGCCGCGCCGATCGGGGCGCTCGATGCCCAGATCGTCAAGGCCGGCGCGGGCGGCGAAGTGCTGCTGATCGCCGATGCGGGCACTTACCAGGTTGCTGGGACGATCGGGGTGTCGCATGGCGGCGCGGACGGCCTGCCGGTCACGATCCGCGGCGTCGACCATCTCGGTAACACGATGGCGGCGCAGTTCAGCGGTACCCGCCCAGCCGATTGGCAGGCCGGCGACGCGGCCGGGAACGAGCTGTTCAAGATGGGCAGCGGCGCGAACCACCTGACGTTCGAGGATATCGACGTCAGCAATGTCGGTACCGCCTTCCGCGCCAGCGCGGACATTGCCGACATCACCGTCCAGCACGTCGATGTCCACAATGCCCGACGCTTTTTCGAGGATCTGGCGAGCAACGGCACCGCGTCGATCAGCGGCCTCACTATCCGCGACGTCACCGTCACCGGCTTCTCACGCGAGGCGATCCGGCTGCAATATGACACCCATGACGTCCTGATCGACAACGTTCGCGGCGACATGGCGGGCCAGGTCGGCGACGACTTGCCCGAGGGTATCCATCTCGACGGCACCGTCCACAACGTCCTGATCCGCGACACGACGATGGCCAATGTCCAGAGCGTCGGCAACGACAGCACCTATCTGAACGGCGACGGCTTCGCGACCGAACGCGGCGTGTACAGCGTGCGGTTCGAAAATACCCTCGCCACTGGCAATAGCGATGGCGGCTATGACCTGAAATCCATCGATACCGTGTTGGTCGGCGCGGTCGCGTCGGAGAATGCGCGCAACTATCGGCTTTGGGGCGACATCACGATGTCGGACTCGGTCGGCCTGAATCCGGTCTGGCGCGGCGGATCGTCCGAGCAGAACCAAGTGTGGATCGCAGCCGGTGCGCATGTCACGATCATCGACGGCACTTTCACCGACGCCGGATCGCGGACCAAAGTCTTCTCGTCCGAGGGCACGCTGCTGCTCGACGGGGTGCACATCGTCCACGCGGCGGACTCGATTCTGATGACCTCCGATACCTTGCTCTCGCTTGAGGGTCTGCCGACGCTTTCGGAAAGCGTCGTGGCATCGGACGGCACCAATTCGGCGGGATGGTCGATCGACGATCCGGCAGTTGTCGCGGCGGTCCGCTCTGCGATCTACGGCGTATCCGCTGATCACTTCGTCGGGACGGCCGGTAACGACCATTATTTCATCGATTCCATCAAGGATATGATCGTCGAGTCGGTATCGGCCGGCATCGATCACGTCGCGACGACGCTCGATAAATACACGCTCGGCGCCAATCTGGAGAATTTGACCCATATCGGCCTGGGAGATTTCGCTGGCACCGGCAACGCGCTCGCCAACACCATCACCGGCGGGGCCGGCCACGACACGCTTCTGGGGCTCGATGGCAACGACACGCTGTATGGCGGTGGGGACGCCGATTCGCTCCAGGGCGGCAAAGGCGCCGATGCGCTGAACGGCGGTGATGGCAATGACATGCTGATTGGCGGGTGGCAGGGCGATACGCTCGACGGCGGCACCGGCGACGATCGGCTGATCGGCGACATCACTTGGCTGAGCACGACCGGCGCGCGCGACACACTTCGCGGCGGCGACGGCAACGACATTCTATTCGGCGATGCGGAGACGATGAGCGGCACCGCGCATGGCGGGGTCGACACTCTGTCGGGCGGCAGCGGCAACGACGTGCTTTACGGCGATGCCATGACGATGACCGGCAGCTCGGTTGGCGCTGGCGACGTGCTGTACGGCAATGACGGCGACGACATACTGTACGGCGACGGCGCCATCATGGCGATCGGCGCCGTCGGAGGGGACGATCGGATCGACGGCGGCGCGGGCAATGACGTGCTCATCGGCGGCGGCGGCCATGACACTCTGATCGGGGGAGCCGGTGCCGATCACTTCGTCTTCGCGCCCGGATCGGGGAAGGACGACATTCTCGATTTCTCGTCCGCTGACGGCGATCGGATCGATCTGTCGGGATTCGGCGCCGCGGCTGGGAACTTCACGACCACGCTCACGGCCGACGGACTCTCGATTCATGTCGGCGCGAGTACGATCGTGTTGCACGACGTCGTCACGCTCCATCCCTACGATCTGATCCTCCTGTAGCGACGGGCCGCCCGCTCCCAGCGACGGGCAACCCCCGGAATGGTGCATTGCAGCAGATGCGCATGCTATGCTCCGCAACCATAACCGGTGGTAGCGCCGAACGTGAGGATACATGGCCGAAAAGGCGACGATCCTGTTCGTCATCAATTCGCTCGTCGGCGGCGGGGCGGAACGTGTGCTTACGACGATCCTTGGCGCGTCGGCGCCGTGGCGGGATCGTTATGACGTGCATCTCGCGTTGCTCGATGACGAGCCGCGCGCTTATGCCGTTCCGGAGTGGATCACCGTTGCCCAGCTCGACGCGGGGCATCGATTGGGCGCGAGCATCGCCCAGTTGCGTCGGCTGGTTGGCCGCCTGAATCCCGACGCCGCGCTCGCTTTCCTGACCCGTGCCAATGTGGCGACAGCCGTAGCCATGGCCGGGCGCGGCCGGCCGTGGCTGATCAGCGAGCGGGTCAATACCAGCGCACATCTGGGGAGCGGCGCGGGTGCGATCGTAGCGCGCGCGATGGTGCGCTTCGCCTACCCACGGGCGCGGCACGTCATTGCCGTGTCGGATGGTGTAGTCGACGATCTGGTGCAAAATTTCGGTGTCGCCCGCGACCGCGTCAGCGCGATCGCCAACCCGGTCGACCATGACGCGATCGCGGCTCAGGCCGCCGCGCCCTGCCCATTGGCGATCGACGGCGATTATGTCGTCGCGGCCGGCCGGCTCGTCCCCAACAAGAACTTCGCGCTGCTCGTCGATGCGTTCGCCGCGTCAGGCCTGCCGCATCGGCTCGTCATCATGGGCGAGGGACCCGAACGCGCGTCGCTGGAAGCGCAGATCGCGGCAAAGGGACTGACGGAGCGCGTCTTGCTCCCCGGTTTCGTCGCCAATCCCTTCGCGGTGCTGGCGCGCGCGCGCCTGTTCGCGATGCCCTCCAATGCCGAGGGTTTTCCCAACGGCCTGGTCGAAGCGATGGCCTGCGGATTGCCGGTGGTTGCCACCAATTGCGCATCGGGACCGTCGGAGATCCTCGCCGATCTGCCGCGTGAATCGGTAGTCGATGCGCGCCAGGTTCCGGCAGGTGCGCTGGTGCCGCCGAACGACGTCGCCGCCTTCGCATCGGCCTTGCGTGAAGTCGCGAGCGAACCGCGCCGTACCGCTTCGGCCAATGCCGCGCGCCAACGCTCGCTCGATTATGGCGTTGCCCAGGCGACCGAACGTTATTGGCGTCGCATCGACGCCGCACTGCAACCCCCTCGAACCAGCGGCTCGCCCGCGTCTCCCTATCCCCTGTCCTCAGGAATCGCGCGATGAAGCTTCTGCTTGCTCTGACCCTTCTGTTTCTCTCTGCCTGTGTCGGGCAGACCCCGGTCGCCGGCGGCGGTCCTCCGCCCGCGGCAGATGCGATGAAGCTGGCGCCGGGCGACAAGGTGAAGGTCACGACCTATGGCGAGCCGACGCTGACGGGCGAGTTTCAGGTGACTCCCGCCGGCACTGTCGCCTTCCCGCTGATCGGCGACGTGCCGGCTGCGGGGCTCGAGCCCGCCGCGCTGGCGGGAGCGCTCGAAGCCAAGCTTGGCGCGGGCTATCTGCTCAATCCCAAGGTTGCGGTCGAAGTGCTGACCTTCCGCCCGATCTACGTTCTGGGTGAGGTGCAGAAGCCCGGCGAATATCCCTATACGCCGGGCCTCACGATCCGCGGGGCGGTGGCGAAAGCGGACGGCTTCACCTATCGCGCCAACCAGAAAAAGGTGTTCGTCAAACGCGCGGGCGAGGCGGGTGAAACCGAATATCCGCTGACCGCCGACTTCGCGGTCATGCCCGGCGACACGGTGCGCTTCTCCGAGCGCTATTTCTGATGGAGGAAACGGGCGAGCCGCATCTGCGCGGTTGTGCAGTCAGCTTCACGAAGCTCAAGGCGCTGCTTGCCGCCGACCTCTACCGCTATGCCGGTCGGGCCGATCTGAAGAGCTTCGTGCGGCATTATGCCTTCACGCCGGGATATAAATATACCGTGCTGATGCGCACCTGCGGGTGGCTGAAGCGCAAGCCGGCCAAGGCGTTCGGCCTCTATCCGCTCGCCAAGCTGATGCTGCTGCGCGCGCGCTACAAATACGGTTTCGCCATCCCCGAATATACCGAGATCGGGCCGGGGCTTTTCCTCAACCGTTTCGGCGGCTTCTACATCCATGGCGACGCGGTGCTGGGGAGCAACGTCAACCTGACTCACGGAGTCGTGCTCGGCTATATGAACCGCGGCGCGCGCAAGGGCGCGCCGGTGATCGGTGACCGCAGCTTCCTGGGGTCGGGCGCGAAGATCATCGGCGGCATCAATGTCGGCGAGGAGGCGGCGATCGGCGTCAATGCCGTCGTCACCAAGGATGTGCCCGACCGCGGGGTGGTCGTCGGGATTCCGGCCAAGCTCATTTCCGACCAGGGATCGGAAGGCTATATCAACCGGATGGCGCCCGAGGCGCTATTGGCCGCCTGCGCCGACGCCTATCCCGGCCAACGTCGGGTAACGGCGCAGCCAGCCGTCGTCGGTGCCTTACAGACCTGACAGCGTCACGCCGAACGACACGCGCGTCTTCTCGAATTCGCGGCCTAGGACCGTACCGACGCTGGACTGGCTACGCCGCAGCAAGTCCGCGCGGAGCGCTATCCGCGGGCTGAGCCGGTACGTCCCCGATGCGCGGTAGGTCCAGCGGTCGTCGTCGCGATCGATATTGTTGAAGTTGCGCGCCTCCTTTTCGACGCTCGCGCTCAGGATGAGATTGCGCAGCAGTTCATAGTCGGCGCGGAGCGTCATGGTGGTCGAAAGGTAGCCCGCGGCGCCGAGGATTCCGGTCTCGTTGACTCGGCGATCGATCGTCCCCGTTAGCGTAACGAGCGGCGTCAAAAAATACTCGACATCGCCCCGCACCAGCACGCCGCGGATATCCGCGAAGAAGGGGTCGCGATAATTCTGCTGAAGATAGCCGACGCGCAGCGACCCGCGTATCTTGGCGCCGAGTTCGAAACTCGATCCCACCGCAGCCTCATAACCTTGCGAGTCTCGCGCCGGAACCGGGCCGATCCGCGTGCGGTAATCGCGGATGTTGTACGATCCCACACCGAACAGCGAAATGCTTGGGCTGAGCGCATATTCGGCGATGCCGGTGCCCGTGACCGTCGTGCGGTCGCGAAAATCCTCATCGACGACGTTGCCCAGGGCATCGCGACCGTCCCGGTAATTGCGATTTTCGACGTCCACCACTCCGCGCACGCGCAATCGGTTGAAGACATGTGTCACGGCTCCGGTCGCTTCGCTGATCGTGAAACGGATCGGACGTTGCACCAGCGCGGGAGAATCGGGCTCGGTACGCTCTTGGGCAAAGCGACCGTAGAGCCCGGTCAGATCGACCGTCGTGTCGTTGCTGATGACGTAGTGGGCACCGCCATCGAGCCGATAGTTGGTCTGGTTCTCGCTGATACGCGATGCGTAGCGCGTCAGATCGAACTCGCCGTTCAGCGTCAGCTTCAAATTGGGCGACGGGCGCACGATCTTCAGCCGCGGGACGATATGGAGATAGGCATCGCCGATGCGTGGCGCGTTCACCGCGTACAAATTGTCGTCATACCCCGTGCCGATCGCCACCGACGGCGTGAGCTCGAGCACGCCGACATGGACCGGGACCGGGTCGTATTCGGGATGCTCGCGCTCCATCACGCTGACGTTGCGGTCGCGGCCGAACGCGCTTGATGGCGGGGCCTGGCCGACGCTGTCGGTCGCATCCGATACCTGCGCGAAGGCGGTACCGGTGATCGCGGCGTTGATCAGGCCGGCCAATAGGATCACACGAGGCGTCATCGGCGCCCCAGCGTCACGAGCACGGGGAAATGGTCGGAGCCGGTCGCCGCCAGGCGATCGGCGCGCACCAGGCCCCAGGCCGGGCCGGCATAGAGCTGGTCGATCGGCAGGAAGGGCAGAGTGCGTGGCCAGCTCCAGATCGCGCGGGTCATCCGCGTCAGTGGCGCGAACGCCGCATCCTGTGCGCGCATCGCGGCGCTCCATGGGGTCAAATTCATATCGCCTCCGATGATCAGGCCGCCGCGATCGATGCGCGCCAAGGCGGCGGCAAGCGCGGCGCGCGCCGCCGCCTGTCGGCCGGCGGGAATCGGGCGCGGATAATGCAGCGTCGCGACCGTCACCGGCGCGCTGCCGGGCACAGCGATCTCGGCCCAGAGGAGCGGCGGTCCGAACTTCTGTCCGCGCGCATCTTTCAGGAAATAGCCCGACGCCCGGATCGGCCAGCGCGACAGGATCGCCAGGCCGCAGCCGCCGCCGGGGCACGCCGTGCGATAGGGAAAGCGGCGTGAAGTCGCGGCAACCAGTGGTTCTCTCGCGCGCGACACCTCTTGCAACAGCACGATGTCGGCGTCCGTCCCCGCGATCGCCGCGCCGGTCGCGGCGGGGGACGCGTTGTCGACCCAGACATTATGGGTCAGAACGCGCACTTCGCGTGCCCCCTTGGGCGCGGCGGGGATCGTCCGAACGATTTCCGGCGTCGCCGCCATCGCCATCGGTACGATGCCGATCGCCGCGAGCGGCAAGGTCCAGCGAACGCGGCGCCGCGCGATCAGGAGCCCGACCGCCAGCGCCACGGCGAACAGCGGCACGAACGACGCGAGCACGTCCAGGCTCGGAAGCCATGCCCCGAGGATGGCGAGCCACGCCGCGATCGCCGCGCCGGCGATCATCAGCCGACCGATATTGGCAAGGATCGTCAAGCCTGCGCGCTCCACCGGGTGCGCAGCTCATGTCCGCGTTGCCGGAGTGCCGCCGGGATCGTGCGGGCAGCGAAGACCAGCGCCGCGGTCGTCCAACCTTCGGGCAGATAGACGTCGCGCGCGCGGATCGCGGTGCGGCCCGGATGCTTCATCGCGTAGCGAGCGTAATGCGCGATCTCCTGGTTCGCCAGCCGCCGCAGCAACGCGGCTTCGCGCCGGTTCGCGGTCGGGATCATGCCGCGCACAGTCGTCACGATTAACGGCAGGTCGAGCGTGGTGGTCGACTTGCTGACCTTGTTCTCGGAGTCGCGATGAAAGTCGGCGCTGATGACGGGAGAATAGCGCAACCCGCCCTTGCGGAGGACGCGCAGCCACAAATCCTTGTCACCGCCGCGCACCGCCTTGCCGTGAGGGAAGCCGCCCGCCGCCAGAATCGCGGTTCGGCGAATCGCGATCGCGCCGGTCCACATCGGACATTCGCGCACCGCCAGCCAGCTTTCGAGAAACCCGGCGAAATCGAGCGTGACGGAGCTTTCCAGCCGGGCCGCGATGCGTTGCGGCTGGCGGCGGTCCGCGAACACATGGTCGAACCGTGTCGCAGCCGCGGCGACGCTGGGGTCCTCGGCGATAGCCTGCGCCAATAACGCCAGATGGTCGCGTGCCCACAGATCGTCGGCGTCGAGAAAGGCGATCCATTCGCCCCGCGCCGCCTCGATTCCGACATTGCGGCCGGCATAGCCGCCCGGCCCCGGTGTCGCGAGATCGAGCAGGCGGATGCGCGGATCGTCGAACGCTGCGACAATCTCGCGGCTGCCATCGGTCGAGCGATTGTCGACCACGATGATTTCATAGGCCGCATGAGATTGCGCACGGACGCTGTCGATCGCGTCGCGGACATGCGCGGCCTTGTTGTACAGCGGCATGACCACCGAGAAGCGAACGTCAACCATCAGTCGCGCGCCGCTTCGCGTCCGCCCGCCAGCCGCAGGAATTCGCGCGTCGCGACCCCGGCCAGCTCGAGCGTCAGCTTCATCACTGCCAGCCGCCGGCCGAGCGGCAGGTCGCGCGAGATCGCTGCGCGGCGTAACCGGCGCACGGTGTCGACCGCGGTGACGCCCAGCACTCGCGCCAGGCGGGGCGTAGCGCTGGTCCGATCCCAGCGACCGCCGCTGAGCCGGCGGCGCTTGCGCACCAATTCGCTGCGGTCGGCTCGAACCGGGTGACGCACGATCATGTCGGGGACGTAGATGAGTGGGTGGCCGGCGGCGCGGATCCGCAGCGCCATCTGGCGATCGCCGCCCGATTTCAGACTGGCGTCGAACCCGCCCAGCGCCCGCAACACTTCTGCGCGGCTGATCCAGTTGGCAGTCGCGCAATTCCCTCGCGCCGCATGCGCCTGTGGAAAGCTGAACAGCCTTTCATAGTCGGCATAGACTAGTGCGCCGGATTCGCCCTCTTCGAACAGATCGATCTTGCCCGCCAGGACGCCGAATCCGGGATTCGCCTCTGCCGCCGCCAAAGCGGTGGCGAGCCAATCGGTATCGGGCACGCAATCGGCATCGGTAAACGCGACGATCGGCGCCGCGGCCTGCGCGATCGCGATATTGCGTGCGGCATAGGATCCCGGCCTTGGCTCGGCGAGCAGGGTCACGCCGGGATAGCCCCGCACGATCTCCGCGGTGCGATCGGTCGATCCGTTATCCACCACGATGATCTCGTAACGCGCGCGATCGACCGTCTGGCGCGCAAGCGCGTCGAGGCAGCGCGCGATCACCGCTTCGCCGTTCCACACCGGCACGATGACGCTCAGCGCAACACGCGTCACGACTCGTCTCCTCGTCTGACGTCAAGCATGGGCACTGCCTCCCTCCCTGCGCGGTCAGCGTCAATGTCTTGCTGCACCTGCGAAGGCGAAATGCCCCATTATGCCGACGACGCGAGAAGCTTGGATACGCGACTTTGGGTCCGTCGCTCGTGCCGCTCGGGTCGTCGCAGCGCCGTCTTGCGCTGCACTGCAAAATAATCTCTGCCTAGTGTGTGGTGTCGGACCCAGACCATGTTGAGCGAGGGAAGCCCTCCGGCACGCCCCCGCGGACCGAGCTCTTCGTGGTGTCGCTGGCCGACGCCGGCGACCGTCGCGCAGCATTCTCCGATCGCGCCCGCGACACCGCGCTGTCATGGCGTTTCTTCGACGCTTGCACCCAGCGCCCCGACAGCCTTGCCATCGACGAAGCGGCGATCCGGCGTAACAAAGGGCGTATCCTGACCCGCGGCGAGATCGGCTGTTACGCCAGCCATTTCTCGATCTGGGAAGAGATGGTCGCGCGCGACGTCGCCCAGGCCATCGTCCTGGAGGACGATACAATTATCGACTGGGCCTATATCGAACGCCTTGCGGAGACGGACCTCGCCGCGCGTGGTTTCGATTACCTGCGGCTCTACGCAAAGCGGCCGACCTTTCAGCGGATCGTCGCGACCGACTTCCTTCAGCACTCGCGTACCGTGGTCGAGTTGATCGGCCCGGCCTACGGCACACAGGGCTATGCCATCACGCTGGCCGGTGCGCGCGCGTTCATCGACGAGTGCCGAATTATTCGCCGGCCGATCGACGACGCGATGGATCGATCCTGGGCGCACGGGGTTCGCAACCTCGCGCTGTTCCCGGCGCCGATCCTCGAAGCGACCGTGCCGTCGGCGATCGGCGCGGCGCGGTTCGCAGGCAAGAACGATCCCGCATTCCGCACGCTGCGCCAGCGCGCCTGGCGTCAGCTGGAACGCACCCGCATGCGGATGATGAAGGCGAGGCGCTTCCTTGGATATTGATCAGGCCCGTTTCGACACCGAGCTCCGGAAACGGAGCAAGAGCTCGGTCGGCTGGACGCTGGTGCGTTTCCTGTCCGACCAGGTGCTGTCGTTCATCGTTTTCGTGATGCTGGCACGATTGCTGTCGCGCGCCGAAGTCGGTGCGTTCGCGGTCGTCGCGGTCACGTCCGAGGCGTTCCGGATCATATCGACCGCCGGCCTGCTCCAGACGGTCGCTCGACGGCGCGAGCTGACCCCGGCGTTCCTCGACACGATCTACCGCTCGCAACAGGCTTTCTCCTTGCTGTCTTGCGGGGCCATCATCCTGCTGTCGCGCCCAATCGCCGAGTTGATGGGGGCGCCCGGCATCGCGCTGCCGCTCGCGGTGCAGAGTCTTGTCCTCCCCCTAGCCTCGTTCGGCGTGACCCACATGGCGCTGCGCCTGCGCGAATTCGGGCATCGCACAACTGCGCTGCGCTCGGTGGTCGGCGGCGTGATCGGCGGCGGGGCCGCCGTGCTTGCCGCCTTTTACGGGCTCGGTCTGTGGGCGCTGGTGATCCAGCGTCTGGTGACCGAAGCGGTCGGCGTCGTTCTGTCACGCCAATCCTATGACTGGACTCCGGGATGGCGGTTCGAATGGCCGATCCTGCGCGGCAATCTGATGCTCAATGCCAGCCTGATCTATGTCCAGCTGATCTTCCTGGCGACCGTCCGCGTCCAGGAGATGGCGATCGGTGCGGGGATCGGCCTAGCTGCCGTCGGCGTCTACCGGACCGCTTGGCGCACCGTGGAGCTGATCGCTCGCGGCGCGATCCAGCCCTTCACCACGGTCGCGACGCAAACGCTGGCGCGGGTGAAGGATGACACCGTCGAACTCGCCCGCGCCTATCGCTGGATGATCGGGCGGGCCGCCGCGATTTCCTTTCCCGCACTGGTCGGCTTCGGCGCGCTGGCGCCGATCGCGGTGCCGTTCGTGTTCGGCGCGAAATGGGCCGATGCCGGCGCTCTGGCGCAGATTTTCGCCTTCATGGCGCTGCCCTTCACGCTCAACTTCTTCGCCTCGCCGTCGCTGTCCGCGCTTGGCGCTGGGCGGAGCCTGATCATGCTGTCCACGGCGCAACTCGTGCTCGGCATCGTCCTGACCTTGCTGTCGCTGCCTTACGGCCTGTTCGCGGTGGCAATTTCCTATGTGGCGCGCGCCTATGTCACGCTGCCGCTTCAGGTCTGGCTGCTGCACCGCATATCGGGGATCGGACCCGGGACGACGCTCGCGGCAGTGCGGGCGCCGCTGGCCGCCTCGACCATCATGGGGGTCGCGCTGTTCGTCGGGCTGCGCGCCCTGGAGGCTGCCGGCATCAGCAAATTCCTGACCCTCGCGACGCTCGTGCCGCTCGGCGTCGCGCTTTACGCCGCGGTGCTTCTCGCGGTCGGACCCGAATGGCGCACGATGATCCTGGATCGCGCCTACCGCTTGAGAAAGGCCCGCATTTGACCCCGCTCAGCGCCGATCAGGTCGTCGCCACCCTCGCCAATCGCTTCGCATCGACGCTCGGCGGCATCTTGCCCCCGGGCAGGCTCGCGCTGGTCGATTTTCCCGATCACAGCAATGTCGGGGATTCTGCGATCTGGCTGGGCGAGATCGCCTATCTGCGGCGCGCCGGCCGGATGCCCGTTTATGTCTCCGCGCTGGGCGACCATGACGACGCCGCGATGGTGGCGGCGATCGGCGACGGCACGATCCTGATCCATGGCGGCGGCAATTTCGGAACGCTCTGGCCGAAGCACGAGGCGTTTCGGTTGCAGATGCTGCGGCGCCATCGCGACCGCGCGATCGTGCAGATGCCGCAATCGATCCATTACGACGCGCCCGAGCGCGCCGACGAGATGGCCGCGGCGATCCGCGACCACGGCCGCTTCACATTGCTCGTCCGCGACGCGAAATCGCTGGCCTTCGCCCGCGCGCGCTTCGATTGCACGGTCGAGCTGTGCCCGGATGCCGCGCTGATGCTCGGCCGGTTACCTCGGCCCGCACCCGCCGTGGCGTCGGTATTCGCGCTGCTGCGCACCGACCATGAACGCGCCAACGGTGCCGATGCCGAGCCGCCGGCGGGCGTGATCGCCGACGACTGGCTCGAGGAGGATAAGGGGGCGAGGGACCGGATTCGGGCGACACTGAAGCTCCGCCGGCTCTTGGTCCGCGATCCGCAGGCGCGACGGCTGTTACGCCAGCGCGTGCTTGCCGAATGGCGAGTCAAACGCGGGCTGGCGATGCTGGCCCAAGGCGAAACCGTCGTGACCGACCGGCTCCACGCGCACATCCTCTCGCTCCTGCTCGATATTCCGCACGTGCTGCTCGACAACAGTTACGGCAAGGTCGCCGGGTTCGCCGATCAATGGACCGCCGATTATGCCGGCCTGTCGCGCGCGACCTCGCGCGAGACCGCGATCGACCTGGCGCTTGCCGCGACCACCAAGAAGGAAATGCGCCATGTCGCTTCGTAGCCGCATCGTCCGCCGCTGGATGCTGTTGCGCCTCAGCCCGGTCGCGAAACTCATGCGGCGCGACGGGCTGACTTATCTGCGCCCGGTCAAGCTCGTCCGGATCGAGACGGCGCTGCGCCGGCTCGAGCAGCGCCGCGTCGCGGGCGACTATCTCGAATTCGGCGTCGCGCTCGGCGGGACCGCCGCGTTGATCGCCCAGGCCGCGCGTCGCGCCGATGCGCGCTTCGTCGGCCTGGACGTCTTCGCCACCATTCCGCCGCCCACCTCCGAGCATGACGATGCCAAATCGCGCGAACGTTATGCCGTGATCGCCGCCGGCGAGGCGACCGGAATCGGCGGCGACGTCTATTACGGCTATCGCGACGATCTGCTCGATCATGTCGGCCAGGTTCTCGCCAGCGTCGGTGCACCGGTCGACGGTCGCCAGATCCGGTTGGTAAAGGGCCTGTTCGAGGAGACCTGGCCCACGCTCGACGTCGAGCGCGTCGCCTTCGCGCATATCGACTGCGATTGGCACGATCCGGTGCTCTATTGCCTCAATGCCGTCGCGCCGAAACTGTCGGAGCATGGCGTGATCGTGATCGACGATTATCACGATTATCCCGGCTGCCGCGCTGCCGTGGACACCTTTCTCGAGCAGAATCCCGGCTTCAGGATGGTGCCGGGCGCCAATCCGCTGATCGAACGGCGATAGCTTCGCGCCGCGGCGACGCCAAAGCGCGGGCACGGTACATCGTGTAGCCGCACAGGAATCCGTAGAGACCGAGCCCTTCGAGCTGCCAGAATGGCATCGTCGCCATGTTGAGCAGCAGGAACGACGCGTGCGCCGCGATCAGCATCAGGCGCTCGCCCTTCGCATTTATCGCCACCCACAGCATCGTCAGCCATAACGAGAGCATGCCGAGCACGCCGACGAGTCCGAGTTCGTATACCGTCGCTACCAAAGTGTTGTGCGGATAGACCTTGAACAATCCCTCCCAGCTCTCCGGCCCGAACCCGAACAGATGCTGGATCGGACCGCCCGCCTTCCAGGCGTAGATATAGCTGCTCCAGATATAGGCGCGTGCCGACAACACCTGCTTGTCGGCCCAGGTAAACTCGCTCGGGGGCTTGATCAGCGCGCCAGGATTGGCAGCGATAGTCGCGATGTCGGCGAACTTATCAGCGTAGAAGACGACCGCGACCCCGACCAGGAGCACGGCGAGCGCGGCGCCGACTCCCGCCATGAAGGGACGCTGGTCGCGCCGGACGCTGGTGGTGATGCCGATCCACAACGTCGCCACCGCCAGCGGCCCCATCGCGAAGATAGCGGTGCGATACCCCGCGAGCTGGATGCCGACGAGCATCGCCAGCAGGAAAATCACCCGGGGAAGGGGATGCGCGGCGCGGGCGAAGCACCCGACGACGAACCCCGCCACCAGCGCGACCGAGAAGGCCGCCTCATGATTATAGCCGCCGATCCATACCAGGCCGCCGTCGAGTTCGGACCCCTTGGGCAAATGGAGCACGACCGACAGAAACTGGAACACGGTCAGCGGCAGGAAAGCGACCATCAACCAGCCGATGAAATGCCCCTCGGGATCGCGCCGATGCGCCTGGAGCACCGCCAGCGCGATGACGGCGAAATAGAGATATTTGACGACCGCGTTGATCGCGCCGCTGGGATCATGATTGAGGATCGCGCTGACCAGCACGAGCGCCATCATCAGATAAACGGGCACCAGCCAGCGAATCGCCAGATTGGCGAAGCGGACCACGAACAGCAGCCCGATGCCGGTGGTTGCAATCGACACGATCGCATTGCCGGAAAAACCCGCGGCGATGGGGCGAAACATCCAGAGATGATAGGCGCCGGCGATATAGCGCAGCCACAGCGCGACCAGCACGAAACGCGCCGCGGCGCTGCCCGACCGCACATAGGCGATGGCGAGCGGCACGAGCAGGAGCATCGTGACGGGAACGAGGATCTGCAGCCCGAAGGACGGGCCGAAACTGGAGGCTTCGTTCACGTCACTGCTCGTTCAGGCTGTGTGGTAGCTTTCAACGTCCTTGTAGTAATAGCCGGCGTCGCCGAACCCGGCGCGGGCCTGCTCGACCACATTGACCTGAGTCAGTGCGACGCCGATCACGTTCGCGTCGACATCGGCGAGCCGATCGAGGGCGATTTCCGCGGCCTTCGCGGCGGTTTTGCGCCAACGCAGCAAGAACACGACGCCATCGGCCATGCTGGCGACGACGCGCGCCTCGTCGATCGCCAGCAGCGGCGCCGTGTCGAGCAGGATCAGATCAAACCGTTCGCGCAACTGCGTCAGCAGCGCTGCGAAGCGGCCGCCCTCGGTCAGGGTCAGGTCGTCGGCATCGACCCGCTGCGGCAGCAGCCAGGCGCCGGTCGCCTGATCCTGGACCAGGACCTGATCGAGCGACGCGCTCCCCCGCAGCAGCTCGTTGAGCCCAACCTTCACATTGCCGCCGAACTGCCGGCTCGTCGCCCGGCGGCGCGGGTCGCAATCGACTAGCAGCGTCTTCACGCCTGCAGCGGCGGCCGATCGCGCCAGGCAGATCGCGGTCGTCGTCTTGCCTTCGCCCGGTACCGAAGAGGCGATCGCAATGATGCGGTGCTTCTGATGGGGAAGCGCGAACGAGATCGATGTTCTGAGCGAGCGAAAAGCCTCGGCCAACAATGATTGCGGCCGTTGCACGACGAGCTCCATCGGCGGCGCGGGGAGTCCCTTCTTTTTATATTCCGGCAGCGTCGCCGCGTCGGGGATCGACGCCAGCGCCGGCAACCCGAGCTTCCGCTCGATCGCTTCGCTTGTCTCGACGCCGCGCTCGAGCAGCTGAAGCAGCAGCACGACCAACGTCGCGATACCGAGCCCGCCGACCAATCCCGCCGCGCCGAAGATCAGCAAATTGGGCGCGCTCGGCGACCCCGGGACGCGCGCCGCGGCGACGATATAACTGTCGCTCTGTTCGAGGCCTGCCTGCGCGATCGTCTGGCGATAGCGGTCGAGGAACGAGCGGTAGAGCGTGCGCGCCGAATCGGCGTTGCGCTCCAGTTCGTTCAGCCTCACCGTGGCATTGTTGTCCGCTGCCAATTTACCTTCGGCGCGGTTGATCGATCCCTGGAGCGAAGCGGCACGCTGGCTGGCGATATTGGCCTGGATCGAGGTATTGGCGACGATGCGGCTGACCTCGGCGGCGATCTGCGCGTCGGTATTCGCCATCGCCCGCTGCGCCCGCTGGAGATCGGGATGAAGCGGGCCATATCGCTTTTCGAGGCTGGCAACGTCGCGGCCGATCTCGGCGCGTTGCCCGCGAAGCGCACTGATGACGGGCGAATCCAGCGACTCGCCAAGTTCGTCGCCGCTTTTTCCGCGCGCGAGTTGCGCGCGAGCAGTCGACAGACGCGCTTGCGCGGCGGCGCTTTCAGCCTGCGCCTGCGCGAGCTGAGTGGAAAGGTTGGACAAGGCTTCCTGGCTGGTCGACTGGCTTGTCGCACTCTGGTTCGACACCGCGAAAAGGTTGTTCGCTGCACGGAAATCGGCGACTGCCTTTTCCGCCGTCAGCACCTGGCCGCGCATTTCCTGCAACCGCCCTTCGAGGAATTGGCTGGCGCGCTTGGTCGCGCCGGACTTGGTATCGACCTGACCCGAGACATAGGTCTGCGCCAGCGTGTTCACGACCTGCGCGGCGAGCACCGGCGAGGTTGCTTCAAACGAGATGCTGATCGCGTAGGACAAACCATCGCGCTTGATCGTCAAATTGCCGAACACATTTCCGATCGCACGAGCACGCGCGAGCGGGTCAGGCTTCGCGTTCGCGGCCGTCGAGAGCGCCATATGGCCATTGAAATCGGGATTGCGATCGAGCCGCAGCGTATCGACCACCCGGCCAATCAGCGCAGGCGATTGCAACGCCTGGACTTCGGTATCGACTGCCGCCGAATCGGGATCGACGGTAGGCGTCACCTGATCCTCGGCGATCACCTTTTCGGCGGTTCGCTCGAGCGCCACCTGCGCGGTTGCGACATAGCGTCGCTGCACCATCATATAAGCGATAACCGCGATCACCGCGGCGCAGACCAGGATGATCGCGATCAATAACGCACGCCGGCGGAGGATGCGGCCGATTCGCCGCAGATCGATCAATGTCGATTCGTCGACGTCCGATTCCGGGCCGAGCGGCCGCGGGTGAAGGCGGGGCCGGGTTGCTGCATCCATATGGTTCAAACCCCGGCCAGACAGTCGCGAACTGCCGACGCCATGTCCGGCCGCGACAGCGCGACCGCGATCGTGGCGCTCACGAAGCCGTGCTTGTCGCCGCAATCATAGCGCGTGCCCGCGAAGGTGACGCCGTGGAACGGTTGGCGGCCGATAAGGTGCTCCATCGCGTCGGTCAGTTGGATTTCCCCACCGGCGCCCTCTTCCTGCTGCGCCAGGATGTCCATGATCGCCGGTTGCAGGATATAGCGCCCGATCACTGCCAGATTCGATGGCGCCTCCTCGGGCGCGGGCTTTTCCACCAGGCCGCGAACCTGGGTCAGCGTGCCATCGGCGGCGCCAGGCGTGATGATGCCGTATTTGTGCGTCCGATCGTGCGGCACCTGCTCGGCGCAAATCAGGTTGCCGCCGACCTGCTCATAGGCTTCGATCATCTGTTTCAGGCAGCCGGGCTGGCCGATCATCAGGTCGTCGGGTAGCAGCACGGCGAACGGTTCGTCCCCGACTAGACGCCGCGCGCACCATACGGCGTGGCCGAGGCCAAGCGGTTCCTGCTGACGGACGATGGCGATGTCGCCCGGCGCGAACCGCGTGTCGACCAGCGCGTCGAGCGACTTGCCGCGTCGCTCCATCGTCTCTTCGAGTTCGAACGAATGATCGAAATGATCCTCGATCAGCGACTTGCCGCGGCTCGTCACGAAGATGAACTGCTCGATCCCCGCCTCGCGAGCTTCGTCGATAGCGTATTGGATCAGCGGGCGATCGACGATCGGCAGCATTTCCTTGGGCATCGCCTTGGTGGCGGGAAGGAAACGCGTCCCCAGTCCGCCGATCGGAAACACCGCTTTGCGCACCTTGTCCATATCGATCCCTTTTGTAGAGCGTTGTCGACAGGTGCCCGGCACGCCAAGACTCCAATGGTCGGCTTAAGACGGGCAGGCCTTACCTGTGCCTTTCTGCTGCATCGCAACAAGAGCGCAACGTTGAGCCGTGCCTACATCGCGTCTAATGCTGCAACTGCTCAACTCGGATCACAGCTTTGGCGGCGCACCGCCCCATGTGATTCCTCCCGGCACGCTGCCTTTGCCCCGCGGACGGACCAATTGGGTGCCCGGGGGGACCTGGATGTCGTGCGAATCGATGATGATCCGTACCGGGCCGTCATGCACGTCGAAGACGGGCCATCCATGCGCGCTCTTCACTACCAAATGGGCGATCCGAATGACGATCGGCGCCCCACCCGGCGCCTTGGCGCCCATCAGCGCGAAATGCACGGTATCGCCGATGCCGCCGACCTTGACCGGCTCGATGCTGGTCAGGCGGCTTGCATTGATGCTCGACCATAAGCGGTAATTGCGCGCGTTGCGGCCTGAAACGCAGTCGTCGAGCATCGAATCGCTCGCCTTCAGATCGAAGCCGCCGTCGCTATTGTCCCAGGCAGCGCACGCGCGGAACACTAGCCGCCGGTTGCCGCGTTCGGCCGAAAACCCATCGCCATTCCAATATTGGCGGTCGTTCCGCTTCCATTGGAAGCCGCGCATCGTGCATCGCTCGAAGCGAAAATCCGATGCATCGTCGGCGATCGCGATCCCGCATGGGAGGTCATGCGCGCCCGTCGTCAGCATGCCGCTGGCGGTGATGTCGGAGAAGAGTCCGTCCCGGCTGTCGTATCGGATCCGGGCAAAGCCGCGACGTAGGTTGGTCGCGGTAACGTTGGACACCCGCAAGCCGACGACGCGCGCCTCGGCGCGATCGATCCCAGTATTCTCGATGACGCGATAGCCGCCGTCGACCCGCACATCGTCCATCACCACGCCGGTCGTCGGACGATCGAGCACCACCAGGCCGTTCCCCACGTCAAGCGCGCTGACATGGCGATAGGCCGCACGGTCCTTGGCATGGTAAACCGGCTCGCCGCGAGCGTCGATCTGGGTCCGGCCGGGTGCATCGAACGGCATCGCTCTATTATCGGGATACCGGCGTCACCGGCTAGCTGCCTGCGGCAGTTCGGGAGACACAGTCGGCCAACCGATGCTTAATTCGTGTTAAAGCATGTCATTTAACGCCATCGAAGCTCCGCCGGAAGCATAAGCGCCGCGATCACAAGGAGTTCGCGCGATGCGCCCATCCCCCCTCGTCACGCATGTCGCGCGACCCGAAGACCATGATATCGCGGCCGCGGTTCTGTCCGCCTGGCTCGCGCCCCGTAAACAGTCTCGCCGCCGGTTTGTTCCGGACTTCAAGCGGCTGATCAAGCTCGGCTAATTATTTTAGTCTTCACCGAACAGTTTAACCCGGCTATGCCACAGTCTGCCTCAGCGGCATAAGCGTGGGCGGGGAGAGGATGGACGATATGTCTCAACAAGCGCTCGGCGCTGCGCTGGATCGGGTCGAGATCCAGGCCAATCCCGAATCAACCCCGGCAGAGCGTGATTGGATCGAGCTCACGGTCCGCCGCGTGTCCCGCGTCGCCGGCTATCTGGCGCTGGCTGCAGCGGTGGCCGGAATCGCCTATCTGGTGATTCGCTGAGGTATCCGAATTCCGCGATTACGCTGCACCGCGGCATAATTGAAAACCGGTCGTCCTTTTCACAGACCGGGTGGTCTTGCCTTCGGCGAATTTGACCCGCACCTCCATTGCCACTCCGCTCTAGATAACTGATTTATACCGAAAGACCCGGATCGGCGCTTTTGCGCAGAGTCAAAGGGGAACTCGGGAATGAATGTTTCTACGCTTGGGGAATTCGTGGCACCGCGCGTACGCTCAAAGCGTCTGCAGCGCCTTCGCCTTTATACCGAACTCCTCGCGGTGGATTGCCTGGCGATCATTGTCGCGTTCGTGACGGCCCACGCATTGCACGCCGGGCCTCGCACGTTCGACGGCTGGCAATTGTCGCTGATGGTGTTGACCGGCTATCTGGGCATCGCCCTTGCTGCCGAAGTCTATAACGCGACGGTATTCACCAATCCCAAGCTCAGCCTCAAGCGATCGGCGACGGCGCTCGTCTATGCCTTGGTCGCTGTCGTGTTCCTTACCTATATCGCCCATGCCAGCCAGGAGATCTCGCGCGTCGATTTCGCGATCGGGTCGCCGCTCGCCTTGCTGTTCCTCGTCGGCGGTCGGCTGCTCTTCGTGGAGCATGGTTTGCGGCGTCTCGAGGGATCGCTGTATAATGAATTGCTGATCGTCGATGGCGTCGAAGCGCCTGGCGTCGCTTGGGCCCACCGCATCAACGCGCGCGCTATGGGTCTTTTGCCCGACCTCAGCGACCCGGTGATGCTGCACCGCATCGGCGACGTGCTCGCGGGGTTCGATCGGGTGATCGTCTCGTGCGACGATGACCGCCGACATGCATGGACCACGTTGTTGCGTGGCGCGAATATCGACGGCGAACTGCTCGTTCACGATCGCAACTATTCCGACGTGATCGGCATCGGGCGTGCCGGGAGGCAATCGACCCACATCGTATCGCGCGGGCCGTTGAGCATGAGCAACCGCGCGGCGAAACGCCTGCTCGATCTCGCCTTGACGGTACCCACCATCATCGCGCTGTCGCCGCTGCTTGCGGTGATCGCGCTGATGATCAAGTTCGATAGCCGCGGGCCGGTCTTCTTCCGGCAGGACCGGGTCGGCCGGCGCAATCAGCTGTTCAAGATCGTGAAATTCCGCACGATGCGGCATGAGGAAAGCGACGCCGCCGGCAATCGCTCGGCCAGCCGCACGGACGACAGGATCACGCGGGTCGGGCGCTTTTTGCGGCGCACCAGCCTCGACGAGTTACCGCAACTGTTCAACGTGCTGGAAGGCGATATGAGCTTGGTCGGTCCGCGGCCCCATGCGCTCGGGTCGCTGGCGGGCGACCAGCTATTTTGGGAGGTCAGTCACCAATATTGGGTCCGCCACGCCCTCAAGCCCGGCATAACCGGTCTGGCTCAGGTTCGCGGACACCGCGGCGCAACCGAAAAACGCGAAGATCTCGAACGCAGACTCGCCGCCGATCTCGAATATCTCGATCAATGGTCGATCTCGCGCGATCTGCGCATCCTGGCGTCGACCGTGGTCGTGATGGTGCATCGCAACGCCTATTGACGAGGCGTCAGCTTAGCGAACTCGGCTCCGGACAATGGAGTCCGCTTAATCCCACGACTGATCGCCTCGGGTGCCGAGCCGTAACTACGGTATCGGTCGGGTAACACTATTACGTCCGCTTTGGTGGCTTCCCTGCGCGATCTTTCCCCCCGTTCCATGGTATCAACCCCCTAGGCATTTCTAAGCACCGGGGGGACCCATGAACAACAGGCGCGACCTGCTGATCGGCTCACTCGCGATCGGCGCCTTATCGGTATTGCCAAGCGCGGCGTTCGCGGCACCCGACAGTTTCGAGGATCTGCTGCGCCAGGCGGAAACGGATCCCGCGCTGGTCTACGACGCGCGCGCCGCCAATGAAGGGCGCAGCAGCGTCTATATCGAGTATAATCTAACGCAGGGCCCGCGCTTGCGCACCCCGCCATCGAATCGGCCGATCTCAAGCGACGCCATCCGCTTGCTCATCGGTTTCGAAGTCTCGAGCGCGTCGCATTACGAGGCGGCCTTGCAAGGCGCCGTTCTGCCGGCGCCACCATCCGGGCTGACGATCGGCATGGGATATGACCTGGGCTATGTCACGGAAACCTGGCTTCGCGAGGATTGGGGCACGTGGCTATCGCCCACGCAACTCGCCGTGCTGGCGAAGGCATGCAAGAAGACCGGCGCGAAGGCAAAGCCGGTTAAGCCGCTGCTCAAGGACATCCGTATTCCCTGGGCGCAGGCCGAGCCGCAGTTCCGGACGGTTGTGCTGCCGCGATACGTCGGAGAAACGCTCAAGCATCTTCCGGTAGATGACAACCTGCCGTCCGACTGCCTCGGGGCGCTGGTATCTTTGGTCTATAATCGCGGTGCGAGCTTCGGCGCCTCCGGGCCACGTTATGCCGAGATGCGCGCCATCAAGCGGCACGTCCAGACCGGCCAGATCGACCGTATCCCGGCCGAGTTCGAAGCGATGACTCGGCTGTGGACCACGCCCAAGACCCGTGGCGTAAAGCTTCGGCGCATGGCGGAAGCAGCCTTGTTCCGCAAAGGGCTCGCAGCGCACGGCTGATTGGACATCCGCTATGGATTGGGGAACGACGATGCGCAGGCTCTCGATTGTTTCGCTCGTTGGCGCGATCGCCTTGGGCAGTTCCAGCGTTGCCGCTCCGGCCCCGCCGCCAGTCCGCATCGCGTTGCTGTTCGGTAATTCGGATTACAATCTGAACGGCCAAATCGATAGCGCGCCCATGGGGCGCTATGAACGCGATTTGCCGCATACCTGCCAACGCGTCGCGGCGATCAAGCCGAAGCTCGCCGCCGCCGGCTTCACGGTGCTGGACTATTGCAATCTCACCCACCAGCAGTTCGAGGCCGCGGTCGACGCGCTCAAGCGGAAATATCCCTCCATGCCGCGCGGCTCGGTGGTGTTCGTCTATTATGCCGGCCATGGCAGCCAATTCTACGGCAACCCCTTCCTCTTGCCGGTGATGTTTCAGGAAGAAACCGGGCCCGACGCGGCGTCGGAAAAGGCGCGACTTCGCTATTACCGACTGAACGCCGACGAGCTCTCCTATCTATTCGAGCGGCTACCGGGCGATCCCGGCGTGGTCGCCCTTGTGTCGCTCGACAATTGCCGGGACGATCCCACTGGCGACAATGGCGTCTATAACAATGCGGTCACAATCCGGTCGCCGGACAACGCGATCGTCCAATATGCGACGAGCCCGGGCGATACCGCACCGGATGACGACAGTTATGCCAAGGCGCTCATCGCCGAACTGGATTCGCGGCGCGACGTTCGCGACGTTATGGCGCGGGTCAATAGCCGTATCTATCGCCAATATGTGGACGGCCAGCGCGGGACGATCGCCGATACCTATCCCGGTGCCGGCATCACGTCGCTCAGTCCGACGCCATTGGGCTTGCCCGGACGCACCTCGCCCGATGGGCCGACCTGGGCGTTGACGCCATCTCCGACCATGGCCGGACCGGGAGCGCCGGGCGAAGCCACGTTCCGGCGCGAGGGGACGCCCGGCACCAAGCTCGATATCTTCTGGTGCGGAGGCGGGCCTGAGCGTCAGCGTTTTGCCTATGCCAAGACGCTGGCGGTGAAGATCGCGGCGCGGGCGGATGAATTCGGGATCGGCCGGCTGCGCATTCGCTTCCTGTCGGAAAACAAGAACTTTCACCAGGGCTTCAACGTGCGCAACAATTTGATGCGCTATGATCCCAAGCAGCCAGCCGAGCGCGCGTTGCTCATGAAGCTGTCGGCGGCATACCCTGACGGAAATTTCCTGCCGCAGCCCGGCAAGGGCCATGGCGGCAAGGATACGGCAGGATATGTCTCGGCGTTCGTGTGCAGCGCCACGATCTCAAGCTAGCGGGATCGCCGGTATCAAGCGTGGGTGCTCGCGATACCGAGCCGGTTGATCGCGAGCCAGTGCTGACTCAAGCGTTAGCCTGGCGCATTTCAGCCACCCAACCGGGTCGCGTTCTCCCAGAACCGCGCGTTAGGCGTGACGCCGAGCCCCGGCCCTTCGGGAAGAAGGAAGTGGCCGTCCGAGCATTCGAGCCGGCCATCCATCAGCGATGCCGAGTGATGGAAGATCGAGTGCTGATATTCGTGCCAGCGCAGGTTGAGGATGGTGGACGACGCCAACAGGCTTGCCGCCGCGAAAATCCCGGCGCCGATGGTCGCATGCGGGATGATCTGGGCATGATGCGCCTGCGCCAGTTGGGCGATGCGCATGAATTGGGTGATGCCGGTATGGCCCATTTCCGGCTGGGCGATCGACACAGCGCGCGCCTCCAGGCGGCTGCGCGCATCGAACACCGTTCGCCATTCCTCGCCGGCGGCAACCGGGATGACCGAGTGGCGGGCGATTTCCGCTAGGCCCTGAACATCCTCGGTCTTGCACGGCGCCTCGACGAACGTGAGGTCGTAGCGCGCGAGCTTGTCGATCAGCGCGATCGCTTCGGCGGGCGAATAGATCCAATGGCAATCGAGCATGATGCCGATATCGGGACGTAGGCCTTCGCGCAGAGCCGCGATCTCCCGCTCGACGCCCTCATAGCTGACCACCGCGGCAATCTTGACCGCGCGGTAGCCGCGGTCGACGAAGCTCTTGGCCAGATCGACCTTTTCCGCGATTGTCGGCCTCGGCAATCCGGAAACATAGGCCGGGATACGATCGCGATGCCGACCGCCGAGCAATTGCGGCAGCGACAGGCCGGTGAGCTTGCCCATCAGGTCCCACAAGGCGATGTCGACCCCGGCCATCGCGTCGAGCCAGAAGCCGCCGGTATAACCGCGCACGCGCATCAGGTCGTAAAGGTCGTCCCAGATCGCCTGCACGTCGAACGGCGAGCGGCCGGCGATGATCGGCGCGATGATATCATCGACCAAGGCGTGGATCGCATTGGGCGCCACCAGGCCATAGGTTTCACCCCAACCTTCGGCGCCCGACTCGAGCGTCACGCGAATGACCGCCGAGCGCATCGTTTGCGGGTAGATGGTGCGGTTGCCGCGGCGTACCACGTAGCCGCGGTCGTTGACCGTTTCGCCTGGCCCCAGCCCGCCGAGATAGCTGTCATCCTGGGGAATGCGGACCGAGAATATGTCGATCGCCTTGATCGCATCACTAACCATCGAACATCCCTCTCGCGCGGTTCAGTTTTTCATTTCTATATCTCTATTAGCAACAATATTGAGCGCCGCCAGTCTTTAATCGAGCCGGAAGTGTAGACGTGCCGTCGGCGCTGCGGTAGCGTCGACGGCGATGGTAGCAACGCAATCACCAGCATCCGCCGACCGTGGAACCCGGGTACGCAGCGACAAGGCCGGGGCGCAGCCCAACCAGAGCCTGATCGACGGCATTACAGTGCTCCAGGCTCTCGCCATCTCGACGGAGCCGGTGGGCTGCCGGGAGGTCGCGCGCCGCGTCGGGCTGGAGACGACGCGGGTCAACCGGCTGCTCAAGACGCTGACCTATCTCGGCATCGCGCGCCAGACGCCCGATCGCAAATATCGCGCCGGCGCCGGCATGACCGTGCTGGCGGCCCAGAGCCTGTTCGCCTCGGGCCTGTTGCGGCGCGCTTTGCCGGCACTCGAGGAACTGCGTCATTTCGGCCATACCGTGGCCATGGGGGTTCGCTGGCGGGACAATGTCAGCTATCTCTTCCATGCGCCCCCCAACATGCCGGCGACTGATGCGCTGGGCCGCATCGGCCTTTACCCGGCAACGCGGGGGGGCATCGGCATGGCGCTGTTGGCGACGCTGGAAGATGACGAGATTCACGAGATCTACGGCAAGGGCGAGATACCCGGCTATGCCGATACCGACGCGCTGCTGCTGGCGCTGACCGATATCCGTCGCAAAGGCTATGCCCGGTTGCGCGTCAAGGACGAGCGCGAGCAGCATACGGTGGCGATCACCGTCGGGCAGACAGCCTATGCGGCGATCGGCTTGTCGGGCTGGATTCCCGAGGCGGCCATGCCGACCATGCTCGAAGCGCTACGCGTCGCCGCAGCGGAAATCCAGGCCAGAGGCCAGGAACGCGGCGAGGAGATCGCGCCGGTGGATCCGGCGCTCGACTATCGCCTCGCCGTTTAGGCTGGGTTGGGGATCTGTAATTTCGGTCGTCATCTGCGCGAAATCCTCCCGTCGCCCCAGCGCACCCTCCCGTCACCCCAGCGAAAGCTGGGG
>NZ_BCYU01000026.1 GCF_001598355.1 Sphingomonas asaccharolytica NBRC 15499 | reverse complement strand
GAGCCGATCGCGGCGGTGATGGCGCTGCCGATGACCTGGCTCGCGCGGGTCGCGGCGCCGGTCGTCTGGCTGCTCGATTCGACCAGCTCGATGCTGTTCCGGCTGATCGGCCTGAGCCATGACAGCGAGGACCCGGTCACCGCCGAGGAACTCCATTTGATCGTCGCCGAGGCGTCCAAATCGGGCGTGATCGAGGAGCATGAACGCTCGATCATCTCGGGGGTGGTCCGCCTCGCCGACCGGCCGGTGCGCGAGGTGATGACACCGCGGACGGAAGTCGATTGGCTCGATATCGGGCTGGACGATGCCGGCATTCGCGAGAAGCTCGCAACGACGGTGCACACGCGGTTGCCGGTGGCTCAGGGGTCGGTCGATTCGGTGGTCGGCGTGGTCCAGGCGCGCGACATCGTTGCGGCGGCGATCCGTGGCGATCGGCTCGATCTCAAGGTGCTGATGCGCTCGGCGCCGATCGTGATCGATCAGCTCGACGCGATGGACGCGCTGGTGCGGCTGCGGCGTGCGGAAGTGCCGATGGCGCTGATCCACGACGAATACGGACATTTCGAAGGCATCGTGACCCCGGCCGATCTGCTCGCGGCGATTGCGGGGGCATTCGCGTCGGACACCGATCCGCACGAAAGCCCCGATTTCGTCCAGCGCGAGGATGGCAGCTATCTGGTCGCCGGTTCGGCGTCGGCCGACCTGGTCGCCGAGAAACTCGACCTCAACCTGCCCGACGATCGCGATTACGCGACCGCCGCGGGTCTGGTGCTGGCAGCGCTCAAGCGGCTGCCCGAGGAAGGTGAGAGCGTCGTGCAACAGGGCTGGCGGTTCGAAGTGGTCGACCTCGACGGCCGCCGGATCGACAAATTGCTGGTATCGAGGGCGCGCGGGGAGTGATTCACGTCACCGCACTTATCCGATTAGCGCAAGGCTAACCCAGCTTTCCGAACTCCGCCTCATAAGCAGCGGTGTCGCCGGCCGCGAGCAGTTTGGCCTGTTCGACCCAGCGATCGCGTCCCATCCGCCCGGTGAACGCGCCCAATTGCACGTCAAGCGCGGACGCCTCGTCGGGCGATAGCGCCGCGAGTTGATCGGCCCGGGTGATGCCGCGCTCGGCGAGCATCGCCGCGACCTTGGGTCCCAGGCCCTTGATCGCGGTCAGCGCGAGCGCGCCGGCGACATCCGGTGCAGGTGCGGCGGGCGCGGGTGGCGGCGAAGGTTCCGGCGGTGTGACGACGGGCTCTGGCACCGGCGCGGGTTCCGGCGGCGGTGGGGCTGGCGGTTCGGTCGGAGCGTCGGCGGCTGGTGCCGGGGCAGGCTCTGCTACCGGCTCCACGACCGGTTCGGGCTCGGCTGCCGACGCCGCGATCGGTTCCGGCGCAAGTTCGCGCGCCGCCAGGGGCTCCGGTTCGACGTTGCGGGTTGCTGGCGGAGCAGACGGCGAGCTCGGCAGCGTTTCCGGCTCCGGCTTTAGGCGCGGTTCATCGGGCGGCAAGCCGGTATCGGCAGCCGCCGGTGGTGGCGCGGGTGCGGGAGGCAAGGTCGTGCCCGCTTCCTCCGCGCGTTCCTCCGCGGCTTCCTCGACACGGTGGCGCTCGCGGGCTTTCTTCTGGCCCCAGATCATGCCGGCGATCACCAGCACCGCGAACACCGCGATGAGGATCAGCACGATCACCGTCCAGTCGTGAAAGATATAGGAGGCGGCACCGACTGGTGGCGAGGAAGAGGCGGAGGCCATGAACAGTTTTCCTGAACGACGAAACGCCCTCTATCCTAGAGGCGGAGCGGCCGTTTCGCCAGTGATCGGGATCAGGGCGGCCGCCGCTCGGCGCGCCGCCGCCGATCAGCCCTCGCGTGCAATCTCGCGCCAGCCGATGTCGCGGCGGCAAAAGCCGCTCGGGAAGTCGATCGCATCGACGGCGCGATAGGCGGCAGCCTGCGCCGCGCGGACGTCGGCGCCGCGCGCAGTCACCGCGAGCACGCGGCCGCCAGATGCGACCAACTGGCCCTCGGCGATCCTGGTGCCGGCCTGGAATATCTTCGCTCCGGCCGTCTCAGCAGCCTGGATCCCGTCGATAGTGCCGCCGGTTTCGGGCGTGCCGGGATAGCCGGCCGCCGCCATCACCACGGTCAGCGCGACATCGTTGCCGAAGACCGGCGCGGGCGCCTCTGCCAGCCGGCCTTGCGCGATCGCCAGCAGCAGCGGCAGCAGGTCGCTGTCGAGCCGCATCATCAGCACCTGGCATTCGGGATCGCCGAAGCGCGCGTTATATTCGATCAGCTTGGGACCATCGTTAGTGAGCATCAGCCCGGCATAAAGGACGCCCGAATAGGGCATGCCTTCCGCCGCCAGCGTGGCAATGGTAGGCGCGACGATCTCACGAAGCGCCTGCGCCTCGAGCTCAGACGTCAGTACGCGGGCGGGACTATACGCGCCCATGCCGCCGGTATTGGGGCCGGTGTCGCCGTCGCCGACACGCTTGTGGTCCTGCGCCGATCCGAATGCGACCATCGCTCGGCCGTCGGTCAGCACGAACAGGCTGACTTCCTCGCCCTCGAGGAATTCCTCGATCACCGCGCTAGCGCCCGGCTCGGCGAACAATGTTTCGACCGCGTCCTCGGCTTCGGCGGTGGTCATCGCGACGACGACACCTTTGCCGGCCGCCAGGCCATCGGCTTTGACCACGACCGGCGCGCCGAATGCGGCGAGCGCGGCGCGAGCCTCGTCGAGCGAGTGAACGGCCCGATAGCCTGCGGTCGGGATGTTGGCGCGGTCGCACAAAGCCTTGGTGAAGGCCTTGGATCCTTCGAGCTGGGCCGGCGCCTTGTCGGGGCCGAACACCGCGAAGCCGGCGGTGCGCAGATTGTCGGCGATCCCAGCGACCAACGGCGCCTCAGGGCCGACCACGACGAACTCGACATGGTTCGCGCGGCAGAAATCGATCACCGCATCATGGTCGGTGACGTCGATCGCGACGAGCTCGGCGCTTTCCGCTATCCCCGGATTGCCGGGTGCGGCGTAGAGTTTGGTGAGCAGCGGCGATTGCGCGAGCTTCCACGCGAGGCCATGTTCGCGTCCACCCGACCCGATCAGCAGGACGTTCATGCCCGACCCTTTTCCAGAAGATTCGCCGCGGCTGGTAGCCGAGGCCATGCCCGGCGACAATTCCGCCGCCGAAAGCGTGTCCGAACTATCGGGACGGTTGAAGCGGATGGTCGAGGGCGAATTCGGCCGCGTGCGCTTGCGCGGCGAGATTTCCGGATGGAAGCGCGCTGCTTCGGGCCATTGCTATCTGAGCCTCAAGGACGACCAGGCCGTCATCGACGGCGTGATGTGGAAAGGGCAGGCGGCATTGATCCCGTTCAGCCCACAGGACGGGATCGAAGTGATCGTCAGCGGCAAGCTGACCACTTATCCCGGCCGGTCCAAATACCAGATCGTCGTCGACCGCATGGAGCTGGCGGGCGAGGGCGCGCTGATGGCGCTGCTTGAAAAGCTCAAGGCGCAATTGGGCGCGGAAGGGCTGTTCGACCAGAGCCGCAAGAAGCCGCTGCCCTTCATGCCGAAGGTGATCGGCGTCGTGACCTCGCCGACGGGCGCCGTGATCCGCGACATCCTGCACCGCCTCGCCGATCGCTGCCCGACGCATGTCCTGGTGTGGCCGGTCAAGGTGCAGGGCGACGGCGCAGCGCGCGACGTCGCCGCGGCGATCGCCGGGTTCGACGCCATCGCGCCGGGCGGGCCGGTACCGCGTCCCGACCTTATCATCGTCGCGCGTGGTGGCGGGTCGGTCGAGGATTTATGGGCATTCAACGAGGAAGTGGTGGTCCGGGCGATCGCCGCTTGCTCGATCCCGCTGATCTCGGCCGTGGGGCACGAAACCGATACCAGCCTATCCGACCACGCCGCCGATCTGCGCGCGCCGACGCCGACCGCGGCGGCCGAAATCGCGGTGCCGGTGCTCGCCGACTTGCGGCTGGGGCTCGATTCGTACGCGCAACGCGCCGAGCGGTGCGCCTGGCGCTATGTCGAGCGTGGGCGCGAGCAGAGCGACGGGTTAGCGCGGTTGCTGCCCAAACGCGACGCGTTACTGGGGCCGCAGCGCCAGCGTGCCGACGACAATGCGCAGCGGCTCGACCGCGCGCTCGAACGGCGCATCACGCTGGCGCGCGGCCAGCTCGACCGTAGCGCCGGGGCGTTGCGGCCGGCGATGCTGGCGCAACGTCTGTCGGCGGCGCGCGATCGGTTGGCGGGCGCCTGGAAACTGGTTGAGGCGCTCAATCCCAGCCACGTGCTCGACCGCGGCTATGCCTGGGTCGAGGCGAAGACGGGTGGCGTGCTGACCAGCGCGGCGGCGGCGCGCAAGGCCGGCGCATTGGTGCTCCATTTTGGTGATGGTGACGTTGCAGCGCGGGTTGAGGGTGCGGGCGGCAAAGCATATGTAAAGGACAAGCCGGAACAGCCGACTTTGCTGTAACAATAGGCGGGGCCGGCCTGACTTTTTTGAGATTTAGAGGATCGCTGCAATGCTGATGTCCAATACCGATCGGCCGGCGCGCCTCCACTATATGGCCAATGGCTTTCGCGTGCTGGTGCCGGGCGGCCATGTTACCTGCGCAATATCGGGCGTGCCGATCGCGCTCGACGATCTGCGTTATTGGAGTGTCGCGCGACAGGAAGCCTATGCCAGCGCCGACCTCGCGCTAGAGGCTGAAGGACGGAAGTGAGGCGCGCGCGGCGCTGGGTCCTCGGCCTCGCCGCGTTGACCGTGCTGGGTAGCTGCGTCGAGCCGGGCTCGCCGCCCGCCACGCGTCCCACGCCTGTGGTCGTCACCACACCGCCGCCGCCCGCGTCACGCATGCCGACGGTCCCGCTCGGCGATTTCAGCTTCAAGGGCAGCATGATCCAGGGCGGCCTGCTGATCGGCACCGCGCCGGCCGGGGCCCGGCGGGTCAGTTTCAATGGCGATGACGTGCCGGTGGCGCCCGACGGCAGCTTCGTGATCGCGTTCGACCGCGATGCCGGGCCGGCGGCGACCGTGACCGCGACGCTGGACGATGGCCGCTCGCTCTCGCGCACGCTGACGATCAATCCACGGGCGTGGGACATATCGCGCCTGTCGACCTTGCCCAAATATCCCGTGCCGATGCCGCAATTCGAGAAATTGCGTCCGGCCGAAATCGCCCAGATCAACGCAGCGCGGCGGCAGGATACGGGGTCGGTGGGGTGGCGCCAGCCGTTCATGTGGCCGGCGACCGGGCGTATTTCGACCCTGTTCGGATCGCAGCGTATCTATCGCAACGGCGAGGCGGGATCGTACCATTCGGGCACCGATGTCGCGGTGCCGGCGGGAACCCCAGTGCTGGCGCCGGCCGACGGCGTCGTCATCCTGGCCTCCGATCATCCCTTCCTGCTCGAAGGCAATCTGTTGATGATCGACCATGGCATGGGCCTCAACAGCGCGTTGATGCACCTGTCCCGGATTGTCGTGACACCTGGCCAGGCGGTGAAGCGAGGGCAGATCGTCGCGTTTTCCGGCGCGACCGGGCGCGTGACCGGGGCGCATCTCCATTGGAGCCTGCGCTGGCGCAATGCGAAGATCGATCCGCTGCTGGTTGCGGGGCCGATGCCGGGGGTATTACGCGCCGAGCCGTGACCAGCACTTACTCGCGACGTTGCACCTTGAACGATGGCCGGCCCGCAAGCGTCGCGAAATAGGCGCCCATCGTGCCGCGGCTGATCGTCACTTTGTCGCCTGGACGAATCTTGCCGACGATCGCGCGGGAGTCGACTTGCACCCATTGTGCTCCGCCGTCGACGGCCAGGACCAGGCCGCCGTCATAAGACCGCGATACGCTGGAGATCGTCGTCTCGATCCGATCGAGTTCGCCGTCATCCTTGCCGCCGAACAGCGAGGGCAGGCGGAAACCGAACAGCGAACGTCGCGTCTCACGCATCTGTTCGCGATCGCTGACGACGATCTCGTGCGTCTCCTCGCCTTTGCCGAGCGCGGTCACAGTTCGATCGTAGCAAGCCAGCCGTTCGGCGTCGGCCTTGATCGCGATGCAATCGAGCGTCTGTTGCAGCAGTTTGGCGCGCGGCTTGATCTCGTCGCGCGCGTCGGCTGCAGTGGCCATGAGCACTATGGCTGTGACGACCGCAGCTTTGTTGAGGCTTCTCGGCATCGCCTTCCCCCCGATATCGAGTGTTGCAACGGCGCTACACTCGGACAGTTGATTATCTTTCGGCGCTTTCTGCGCGTTTACAAGCGGCCGCAGTCGTTGCAAGTACATAACGATAGACGTGCCCTAGCCATTGGGAAGAAAAATGGCGGGGAAATCAGAGCGTCAGAATCGGGAAGGAAATGGGGTTGACCAACAGGACCAAGAACGCGCTGCGTGGCGGCGCAGCTCCGCTCGTGCTCGGCGTGGCGCTCTTCGCTACTCCGGCTTTCGCCCAGACCACGCCGGCTCCGGATGCACCGGCTGGCTTGCCGGCGAATCCGCAAACGGATGCGGCCCCGGACCGGGACATCGTCATTACCGGCTCGCGCATTCCGCAGTCGGCCAACATCACGTCGGTCGCGCCGGTGACCGTCGTCAACAACGAAGATCTCAAGCTGCAGGGCACGGGCCGGGTCGAGGATCTGCTCAACACCTTGCCGTCGGTGTTCGCCAGCCAGGCGTCTTCGCTCTCCAATGGCGCGGACGGCACGGCGACGATCGACCTTCGCGGTCTCGGCACCACGCGTACCCTGACGCTGGTCAACGGACGCCGCCTGCTGCCGGGCGATCCGAGCCCCACCAGCGGTTCGGCGGCCGACATCAACATCCTTCCGGCCTCGATGATCAAGCGCGTCGAAGTGCTGACCGGCGGCGCCTCGTCGACCTATGGCGCGGACGCGGTTGCGGGCGTCGTCAACTTCATCATGGACACCAACTTCACCGGTGTCCGGTTCGATGGCCAATACAGCTTCTACCAGCACGATAACCGCGACAAGTTCCTGACGCCGCTGCTTAACGACCGTCAGGGGCAGGGTCTGTCGGGCTACGGCTATCCGACCGGCCCGTCCGCGGATGGCGGCCAGTTTGACGGCACGATGTCGATCGGTTCGGGCTTCGACGACGATCGCGGTCATGCGGTGGTCTATTTCGGTTATCGCAAGGTGAACCCGGTCGTTCAGGCCAATCGCGATTATTCCGCCTGCGTGCTTCAGAACACGACCAAGGGCGTGCCGCGTTGCGGCGGCTCGGCGACCTCGGATAATGGTAATGCGGTCGTCTTCGCCGGCGGTACGTCGACGATCTTCACCTTCAAGCCGAATGGCGGCTTCGCCAATTCGACCAGCCTCTACAATTTCGCGCCGACCAATTATTATCAGCGCGACGACGAGCGCTACACGGCCGGTCTGTTCGCGAACTACGAAATCAGCGACGCGATCAAGCCGTATCTCGAATTCATGTTCATGGACGACCGCACCAATGCGCAGATCGCGGCATCGGGCGATTTCGGCAATACGCTGACGATCAATTGCGGCGCACCCGGAAACGCGGCGGGTGGAGGCCGCAACCCGCTGATGTCCGCTACCCAGGCGGGCGTCATTTGCGCCGATGAGAACCTGATCAATGGCGAGCTCGGCGGCTTCCCGCTGGCAGCTGGTGCGCCGTACAATGATGGTACGAACGGCACTCCCGGCCCGGGCGGAGCGCCCCTTACCTATATCGACCCGGTCACCGGTGCGACCTACAACAAGGGGTTCTTCCAGCTATTGCGGCGCAATGTGGAAGGCGGCTCGCGTAACGCCGATCTGCGACACACCAATTATCGCGCCGTGCTTGGGACCAAGGGCGATCTGGGCAAGGCGTGGTCGTACGACGCTTATTACCAATACGGCAAGACCGTCTATTCGCAGGTCTATACCAATGAATTCTCGGTTGCCCGCTTGCAAAGGGCGCTCGACGTTGTCGCCGGTCCCGGCGGCACGCCGATCTGCCGGTCGGTGCGCGATGGAACCGATCCCAACTGCGTCCCCTATAACGTGTTCGGCGGCGCAGGGGCGGCGAGTGCGGCGTCGGTCAAGTATCTGTCGGCGACCGGCTTCCAGCGCGGTCAGACCACGGAGCAGATTGCCGACGTGTCGTTCACCGGCCGGCTCGGCGAATACGGCCTCAAGACGCCATGGGCAACTGACGGCATCGGCGTGAACGTTGGTTTCGAATACCGTAACGAGACGCTCGACCTGCAGACCGACCAGGAATTCCAGACTGGAGATCTGACCGGCCAAGGCGGCGCGACCTTGCCGATCAAGGGCGGCTTCCACGTCTACGAGTTCTTCGGCGAAACGCAGGTTCCGCTGGTCCAGGATAGCTTCTTCTACAACCTGACCCTCAGCGCCGGTTATCGTTACTCGTCCTACAAGACGACGTCCGACAACACCTATAAGACCGACACCTACAAGATCGGCGTCGATTTCGCGCCGATCCGCGACATCAAGTTCCGCGGGTCGTATAACCGCGCGGCGCGTGCGCCGAACATCCAGGAGCTGTTCGCGACTCAGACGGTCGCGCTCGACGGTTCGAAGGATCCTTGCGCAGGCGTGGTGATCACGGCGACCAATTACGGTTGCCTCGCGCAAGGGCTGCGGGTTAATCAGAAGACGGCGTCCAACCCGGCCGGCCAGTATAACGGCCTGATCGGCGGCGTTCCGACGCTGACCCCGGAAAAGGCGACGACCAAGTCGGTCGGTATCGTGCTCCAGCCGCGCTTCCTGCCGCGCTTCGCGCTGTCGGTCGATTGGTTCGACATCAAGATCAAGAATGCGATCCGCTCGGCGGGTCCGGATTCGTTGCTGGCGGACTGCGTCACCAACGCCACCGCGACCTTCACCCCGGTGTCGTGCAGCCTGGTCCACCGCGACACGGCGGGATCGCTCTGGCTTAGCCCGAACGGTTATGTCGTCGACTTGCCGAGCAACCTGGGAACGCAGGAAACCCGCGGTGTCGAGGTCAACGGGTCGTACAACCAGCCGATCGGTGGCCTTGGCAGCCTCTCGGCGACCTTCATCGGTACCTATCTCGACTCATACAAGGTGAGCTCGGGCGTAACCCAGCCCTATGACTGCGCCGGCCTCTATGGTCCGACTTGCAGCAAGGGCGGCACGACCGACGCCGGCTCGCCGATGCCGCGCTGGCGGCACAAGGCTCGCCTGACCTGGCAGACTCCGATGGGTCTCGGCTTCTCTGCGCAATGGCGTTATATCGGCCCAGTCAAGGCGGAGACGCTGACAAGCTACCAAGCGCTGCACGGGGCGTTCAATTACAACCCGGGTCTGCACCTCAAGCCGTACAGCTATATCGACCTCGCTATCACCGCGAACGTGGGTAAGAGCTTCAACTTCCGGCTTGGCGTCAACAATGTGTTCGACAAGCAGCCGCCGTTCGTCACCAGCGGCAACGGCAACCGCGACGGCTCGAACCTGTGCCCGACCGGTCCTTGCAACGGCAACACCTATCCGGCGGTCTATGACGCGCTGGGGCGGTATCTGTTCGCCGGTGTGACGCTCGACTTCTAAGTCGGGTTTCGACCTGCAACGAAGGGCGGCTGATCCTCGGATCGGCCGCCTTTTTCGTGCACGGAGAACAAACCGAAACCGGATTGCAAGACGCCGGAGCAGGGTTACAACAATCGCGGTGGCTAGCGTAAATACACTTGATCAACAGACCGCCGACGTCATCCGGCAGGCGATGGCGGCGGCGCAGGCGGGCGATATCGCCAATGCGCGGCGCCTTGCCGAGGGCGCGCTGGTGCAGGGCGGCGATATCGTCGCGCTCAATGCCTTTCTTGGCATGCTGCTCGCCCGTTCGGGGGACGTTCCGGGCTCGGCTCGGCATTTGCGCGCGGCGCATCAAGCCCGGTCGAGCGACGTTACGATTGCCTGCAACCTCATCGCGGTGCTGACCGAAACCGGCGATCTGGCCGGCGCGCTCGACGTGGCGACGCGTGACTTGGCGTTTGCCGACCCGACATTGCGCGTCGCGCGGTATCGCGGTTTCCTGGCGCAATCCTTGAACCGGTTCGGCGAAGCCGCCGAGGCGTACGACTATGTCGTCGCGCGCGCGCCGGATGATTTCGAGAGCTGGAACAATCTCGGCAATGCCCGTGCGGCACTGGCTGACGAGCGCAGTGTCGACGCGTTGCAGCGCGCAGTCGCGCTCGACCCCCGCGCGGCTCCCACCCGGCTCAATCTCGCCACCGCGCTGCGCGCCGCCGGGCGGGGCGCGGACGCGGCCGATACGCTGCGCCAGGCGGCCGCCGACTTTCCCGATGATGCCCGCCCGCTGCACGATCTCTATGTGCTGCTCAAGGAGGAGGGCGACGATCGCGCCGCGCTCGCCGCGCTCGAACAGGCGATCGGGCGCGACCCGGTCAACGCCAACCTCCAGTTCAAGGCGGCGGTCGAATATGGTCTGTTGAACCGTCTCGATGATGCCGAAGCCGCCTATCGCAACGCGATCGCGGGAGATCCGGCGCTGAACGATGCGTGGCTCGGCCTGGCGATTCAGTATGAACACACCAATCGCGAGGAGGAATTCCCCGCGTTGATCGCCGAGGCGGAAGCGAAAGGGGTGAGCATCGAGGCGCTCGGTTTCCTGCGTGCGCTCGATCATCGCCGCGCCAAACGGTTCGAGGAAGGGCTGGCCAGCCTCTCCGAGGTACCCGCCTCGGTCGAGCCCGAACGCACTGCCCATCTCCGCGCGACATTGCTGGACCGGCTGGGTCGGACCGACGCCGCGTTTCACTGGTTCACGGAGGCCAATCGTCTCCATGCCGCCAGTTCCGACGAACCACTGAAGCAGGCCGAGGCTTATCGTCAGGCGCTGAGTCAGGAGATCGCCGCAATGACCCCGGCATGGTTCGCGAGCTGGTCCCCTGCCGATCCGGCGCCGGCAAGGCCCGATCCGGTGTTCCTCGTCGGCTTCCCGCGCTCGGGCACGACGTTGCTCGATACCATCCTGATGGGCCATCCAGGCACGACCGTGCTCGAAGAGCAGCCGCCGCTCTATCTGGTCGATGAGGCGATTGGCGGGTTCGCCGCCATTCCGGAGCTCGACGATACGGGAATCCTCGCTGCCCGGGCACGCTATTTCGAGGAAGTGGAGAAAATCGAGCCGCTCGATCCCGGCACCTTGCTAATCGACAAGTCGCCCTTGTTCCTCCACGAGGCGCCGCTGATCCAGCGGCTGTTCCCCCGGGCACGCTTCATCCTCGCGTTGCGCCATCCTTGCGACGTCGTGTTGAGTTGCTTCATGAGCAATTTCAAGCTCAACACCGCGACGTCCAGTTTCTTGCGGGTCGAGGACGCGGCGGATCTCTACGACCTCACCTTTCGTCATTGGGAAACCGCACGCTCGCTGTTGCCGCTGGCCGTGCATCCGATCGTTTACGAGCATCTGATCGAGGATGTCGAAGGTGAGGTGCGGCCGCTATTCGACTTCCTCGGGCTCGATTGGCACGAGGAAGCGCTCGATCACACCCGCACCGCCAAGGCGCGTGGACTGATCACCACCGCAAGCTATTCGCAGGTAGCCGAGCCGATCTACCGGCGCGCCGCCGGAAGGTGGCAACGATATCGCGCGCATCTCGACCCGATCCTGCCGGTGCTCGAACCGTGGGTGGAAAAGTTCGGGTACACGCTTTGAACCAGGCGCCGCAGCTCGTCGCCGAAGCGGATCGAGCTGCAGCCGGTCGCGATTTCGCCCGAGCACAGGCGCTGTTGCGGGAGGCATCGGCGGCGGATCCCGGCAATAGCGCGATCCTGCTCAGGCTGGCGGGTATCAGCCGTGCGGCGGGCCAGCCTGACGCGGCACTCGACGCGGTACATCGCGCGCTGGCGCTGGCGCCGCTTGATTTCACTGCGCTGATGATGCGCGCGAGCCTGCTCGATGCGGCCGGCGATCCACGCATGGGCGAAGCCTGGGGCCATGCGATCGCGCAAAAGCCTGCTGGCGACTTGCCCCCGCAACTCGCAGGGGTCCTGGCCGAGGGCGAGAGGCGGCATGCGGCATGGATCGATCAGCGCGCGACAAGGCTCGAAGCGGCAATGGCGGACGCCGAAGATGCCGCGGATGCCGATGAGCGCCGCCGCATCGCGCGGTTTCGCAGCAATGCGTTACGCCGCACGCGGGCCTATCACAGTGAGCCGACCCACTTCTTCTTTCCAGAGCTGAGCGAGCGCGAATTCCACCCGCGGGCTCGCTTTCCATGGCTCGCCGGGCTCGAGGCGCAGACCGACGCCATCGCCGCCGAGTTCGCGGCGCTGTTGGCGAGCGAACGCGGCGAGTTGGTGCCCTATATCCAATATCCTGATCACTTGCCGATGCGGCAATGGCAGCCGCTCAACCGCAATCCCGACTGGACCGCGATCCATTTGTGGAAGAACGGGCGGCGGGTCGAGACCAATGCCGATCGCTGCCCCCATACGATGGCGGCGATCGAGGCGATCGATCAACCGATCATTGCCGGGGCATCGCCCAACGCGATGTTTTCGCTGCTCGCGCCGGGCGTCGCGATCCCGCCGCATGTCGGGGTCAGCAACGCGCGGCTTGTCTGTCACTTGCCGTTGATCGTCCCCGCAGGCTGCTGGTTTCGCGTCGGCGGCGAAACGCGCGAATGGCGCCGCGGCGAAGCGTTCGTGTTCGATGATACGATCGAGCATGAGGCGGCCAATCCGTCGTCGCAGCTCCGCGTCGTGCTGATTGTCGATCTCTGGCATCCCGATCTCACCGCCATCGAGCGCGCCGCGGTCGCCGCGCTGATCGGCGCCGAGGGCGGAACGCCGGGCAGCTTGTGATCGCCGATCCGGCTGCGCTGGAGGATCTGGCGCGCAATGCGCTCGAAACCGGCAATGAAGAGGCTGTGCTCGACAGGCTGAAACGGGCGGCGGTTGAGATCGGTACTGCGCGCCTATGGCAATGGGTCGGATTGCTCCAGCGCAGCCTCGACCGGCATGAGGCGGCGATCGATGCGTTTGCGCGCGCGGCGCGGCTGGCGCCAGGAGATGCCGGTATCGCGCATGGCCGCGCTTATGTCGCGCTCGAGGCGGGACTGCCGGCGGTGGCGCTGTTCGAGACGGCGTGGCGGCTCAATCCCGGTTCGGGCGAGATCCTTACCGGACTGACCTCTGCGCGCTTCGCCGCCGGGGAGGGGGATACCGCAGCCGATCAACTGGCTCTGGTGGTGAAGAACAATCCCGGTTGGATCGACGGACATCGCGCATTGGCACAGGTCCGTGCCTTATTGTCGGGCAAGGCGGCGGCGGGGTTATCGTTCGCCGAGGCCGTCACGGCGAGGTCCGATCAACTCGCGCTGTGGGAAGCCTGGATCGCGATGCTGGTCGCCGGCGAATTGTATCGCGAGGCACTGGACGTCGTCCGCCGCGCGCGCCGGCAATTCGGCGCGTCGCCATGGTTCGATCTGCACGAAGCGATCGCGTTATCAGAACAGGGACAGATCGAACCGGCCGAACCGTTGTTCGCGGCGATCGACGATCCGGCAGCCACCGTCTGGCGGGTGCGGCATCTGCTGCGGTCGGATCGGATTACCGAAGTTCTGCCGCTGATCGACGCGCGACTCGATCCCGCCGACCCGGCGTTATGGCCCTATGGGGCGATCGCTTGGCGACTGACCGGCGATCCGCGTTGGGAATGGCTCGATGGCCAGCCGGGACTTGTCTCGGTGGCCGATTTGACCGGCGACCTGCCGCCGCTTGATCGGCTGGCGGACATACTCCGCGGCCTGCATCTCGCCCGGGCGGAACATCTCGATCAATCGGTGCGGGGCGGAACGCAGACCGATGGCCCGCTCTTCTCGCGGACCGAGCCCGAGCTACGCGCCTTGCGCGCGGCGATCGTGCGCGCGGTCGAACGGCATGTCGCGCACCTGCCGGCGCCCGATCCACGTCACCCGACGCTGGCCAAGGCACGCGACCGGCGCATACGCTTTGCGGGATCCTGGTCGGTACGGCTTGCCGGGCAGGGCCATCATGCCAATCACGTCCATCCGCAAGGCTGGCTGAGTTCGGCTTTTTATGTCGCGTTGCCCGACGAGGCCGAGCGGGGCGGTGGTGAAGCGGGCTGGCTAACGCTTGGGCAGCCGCAAGCGGGGTTGGGGCTCGACCTCGCGCCCGTGCGGACGATCGAGCCCAAGCCGGGCCAACTCGTCTTGTTCCCGTCGACCATGTGGCACGGCACGATGCCGTTTGCGCATGGCGAGCGGTTGACCGTCGCGTTCGACGTCGCGCAGCCGCGATGACGCATTGCTATTCTTGCCGATACGCCGGCGCGGCGCACCGGAAAGCGCTCTTCGCCTCAGTGAATGAGCTCGCGCTGCCCGAACCGGACATCTGGTGACGGTGTCGCCCCCCGCTCGGCGATCCATGCTTCAGCGGCAGCGATCTCCGCTTGGAGTTTGCACTCGGTCTCGGCGGCAAGTGCAATCCTGGCGGTATTGTCGAAGGCGATCGACGGGTTTTTCGAATGCGTGGAGAAGAGCGGTCCGGCGACGGTCGCCTCAAGCGCTGCATCCGATATCGGCATGCCGAAATGCCGCGTCGCGGCTTCCAGGACGTGGAGCGGCTCTGCGAACAACCGCTCGGCATTGAGTGCGGCGGCGTTGGGCATGGCCGAGAGAGCCCCGGCGAATGCCTCTATCTGGGTGAGCCAGAGCGTCGCGGCGCGCTCGGCATCGGGCGCCGAGGACAGGTCGCCAAGATACGGCTTGAGCTGAACGGTTACGTTGCGCACCCAAATGCGATGCGCTTCGCTCCGCAATATCGCGAGCAGATAAGGCCGGAGCGGGAGGTACAGGAATATTGTGCGGGCGTCCGGATCGGCTGCTGCCAATTGCGGTAACAGGAAGTTGACCGGCACGTTCGCCTTCACCAATGTCGGCGCATCGGCACGGTATCTCTTGCCGAGCATCGCCAGCACCAGGTTCAACCGCTCGGTGTCCGGTCTCAGTCCGAGTTGGCGCAGGGCAAACGGTTCGCGCAGCACCAGGCTGGCCGTCGGATTATCCAGCGCGCGCGCGAGCAGCGTCGATCCGCAATGCGCCATATGGAAAATCCAGGCGGTCGACGCGGCCGGCGACGGGTGTTGCAAGAGCGTCTGGACGGGGAATGCTATCGTCCGTGCGGCGGCCGGCGAAATCCGTTGGTCGAGAAAGATCGAACGATGATAGGCGGCGCGATCCATCGGCATGAATATCGCGGCATCGCCGTCGAACGAATGGAGATAATGGTCCGGGGTAGCGAAGAGGTCGTCGATGGTCGGCGGCACGGGCCCATCCTATAGCCTAGCGCGCGTTCGACGGCTATTCCGGCAGTCATGCCCCATATCCACCTGCCCGTCACAGGTCGACCGCAGGTTGTGATCGAAGCCGCCGAAGAACGGGCGATCACCGACCTTGATCCTGCGGCGATCGTCGATCTCTACAAATCGCATGGGGCCATCCTGTTTCGGGGCTTTGGCGTTGATGTCGGATATTTCGGCCGTTTCGTTCGGCAGTTCTGTACGACCTCGGTGACCAACGAGAGCGCTGGACGGCAGGCGATCGACGCCGACGCCAATATTCATACGGTCGATGGCGGCGTTAGCGAGTTTTCGCTTCACCCCGAATTGTCGCGCGAGCCGTGGAAGCCCGATGTCGCTTTTTTCGGATGTCTGTCGGCACCAAGTTACGGCGGGCGTACGACGATCTGCGACGGCGTGGCGCTGGCGCGCGAGATGTCCGAGCCGGTGCGGCGTGCGCTTGCCGACCGGCGACTGCTGTACCTCAAGCCGACATGGCCGTCATTGCTGGAATATTGGCTGGGAACGGCGACGCCGACGGATCGGCAGCTCGCGGCACCGCCGGCGGGATGCCCCTATCAATTTCGCCGCTATCCGGAGAATGGGCCGGAGAATGGGCCGGAGAATGGGATCGTCGCATTCTTTTCGCGGCCGGCGCTTCACCGGCCGATGTTTATCGACGCGCCGGCGTTCGGGAATTTCCTGCTCTTCGCGCGCTTCAATCACGGGCGTCCCGATCATCCCGTGCTCGACGACGGCAGCCTGGTGCCCGAGGCGTGGTTGCAGAATATCAAGGCGACCGGCGACCGGCTGAGCGTGGCGATCGACTGGCAACCGGGCGATCTCCTCATGCTCGACAATACGCGTTTCATGCATGGCCGAACGGCGATCCTCGATCCCGGCGAGCGCCTGATCCAGACCTATTTCGGCTATCTCGGTTTTGCCATTCCCGACCCCGAAGAGCCGGTCGATGCTATTTGGCGCCGAGAGAATTTCGTTCCTCCGCGGCGGCCGGATCATCCGTAGCGCAAGACACATCGCGCCACCGCAATGGCGGTGTTGGCTTTCCCGCCGATCGGGGGCAGAATAGCGCCAGATCGGGAGAGATGAGAATGCGCATAGCCGTCGTCGTCGCACTATTGCCGCTGGCCGCGGTTGCTTTCACCTCGCCGGGTTTTGCCCGGCCGGGCGACCAGCAGGAACAGTCGAAGAAGAAAGCGCGCGATCCAAACGAAACGGTGTGCGAGCAGGAAGACGTGCTCGGCAGCCGCCTTGCCACGCGCCGCGTCTGCATGACCCGCGCGCAATGGGCGGAGAAGCGGCGTGACGACCGTGCGCTGGTCGACCGCAGCCAAACCCAGCTTTGCGTCGCGAGCGGGGGTCAGTGTTCGCGGGGTAACTAGTGCCCGGATTTTTGCGATCGGCATGATCGCGGATAGCCGGTTTCCATCTTTTCGCCGCCTGGCGTGGCCCGACGTTGATACCCGCCCGCGGCCGCGCGGGCCCAGATTCGAAATGGCTTGCTACCCCGCCTCCGACCGAGATGGAGTTCGGGAATGCGGGGACTTGCCGGCTGCTCTTTTCGTCGTGCCGAGTTCTTTGTCCGAGAGGGCCGCTTGCCTGAATGATCGAGGCGGACCTCTTTAAAATCCCTCGTTTTAGGTCGGCGTTCTGCCACCTGGCAGCGTCTGTGGCCATTTTGCTACAGGTTTTGGCAAAGCTTCAAGTGGCTGTATGGACTGGCTTTACAGTCCTTCCGAGGCGGCGCATCTGCCGCCCCCTGCCTCGAACGTACCTGGGAGGGTGGTTCGCAGGGGCTTGGCACGCTCAGCCGCGATGGGGACGGACGAGCCAGGCAAAGGGACCTATCTCGTGATCTCCAATTCCATTGTTTCGCGCTCGCTTCGCGGGGGCGCAGCGCTGCGCGCATTGACCTTGTGCGGTGCCGGCGCATCGGCTGCCCTCTTCGCCGCTCCCGCTTTTGCTCAGGATACATCCGCTCCGCCGGCTGCCGCCGCACCTCAGGCCGACGAATCGGCTCCTACGGGCGACATCGTCGTCACGGGCACGTTGTTCCGGCGCGCGGACACCGAGACCCCGTCACCGGTGACCGTCTTGTCCTCCACGGATCTCGCGCGTCGCGGCATCACCACCGTGACCGACGCCATTCAGTCGCTTTCCGCGAATAACGGCTCCAACCTGCCGACGGCTTTTTCCGCCAACGGCGCATTCGCGGCCGGCGCCTCGGCCGTGTCGCTGCGCGGCCTGACGACCGACTCGACCCTAGTGCTGTTCGACGGCCTACGCGCCGCAGACTATCCGCTTGCCGACGATGGAGTTCGCAGTTTCGTCGATTTGAACACCATTCCGCAGTCGATCGTCGACCGGGTCGAAGTGCTCAGGGACGGCGCGTCGTCGACCTATGGCGCGGACGCGGTTGCCGGCGTGGTCAACGTGATCGTGAAGAAGCAGATCACCGGCATCGAAGGAACTGTCGAAGGCGGTATCTCGCAACGTGGCGATGCCGGTCACCAGCGCCTGAGCCTCACTGCGGGATATGGCGATCTGCAGACGCAGGGTTTCAACGTCTACATCAACGGGGAATATCAGCGCGACGACATGCTGATGAATTCGGACCGCGGCTTTCCCTACAATACCAACGATCTGTCGAGCCTGTTGGCCGATGACGGCCAAACCCCTGACGCCAACACCAATTCAGGCGCCACCGGCATCGATGTCCACGCCAATACCGACGCGGCGGTCGTGCAGCCCGCCAGATTGACACAGGCTGGCAATATCTGGAGCGGGCAGGCCATCAGCGGCGGTGCTCCGTCGGTCATCCTGGCGGGTAACTGCGGAACGGGCCTGATCCAGCATAGCGACACCAGTGGCTCCTGGTGCGAGCAGAACAATGCCGGCCGCTACGGTGTGCTCCAGCCGGAGCAGACGCGGTTCGGCGTCACCGGCCGCGGCACCGTCAAGATCGGCGGCAATGTCGAAGCCTATCTGATGGGCACCTATTATCAGAATCAGGTGTATTTCACCGGTGCGCCAAACGGTACGCGCGCCAGTCAGCCGACGACGGCGCGTTTCCTTTCGCTTCCGGCCCTGCTGCGCGACGGGTCGATCAATCCCTACGATCCCTATGCCAACATCATCGACCCGGTCTCGGGGCAGCGTGAATCGGCGCTGTTGAACTATCAGTTCAGCGACATCCCCTCGAGCACCAAGGTGCTGTCGACGACCTATCGCATCGCCGGCGGGCTCAACGGCTCGTTCGGTGACGGCTGGAACTTCGCGCTCGACGCCACCTACATGAAGAGCAACGTGAAGCAGACCCAGATCGGTTTGATCGATTATGCCGGCCTGGAGGACGCGATCGAGACGGGCGCATATAATTTCGCCAATCCGTCCGCCAACAGCCAGGCGGTGCGCGATCAGATTTCGCATCCGCTGATCGGCAATTCCAGTTCGCAGTTGTGGCAGGTCCAGGGCACCGTGACCAAGGATCTGCTCCAGTTGCCCGGTGGCGCGTTGAAGCTCGGCGTCGGTGGTCAGATCCGCTACGAGGAGATCAACAACCCGGTGCAGGACCCGCTCGATCCGACCGGCACCTATTCGCCTTATCAGTTCCTCAACGTGAATCTCTTCACGGCAGCCGGTCATCGCTACAACGAATCCGCTTCGTTCGAGCTCGACGCGCCGATCGTGAAGGAGCTCGATGTCAACGTGTCGGGCCGATATGACCATTATTCGGAAGGATTCTCGCACTTCTCGCCCAAGGTCGGCGTCAAATTCTCCCCGATTCCGCAGCTTGCCGTGCGCGGCACCTTCTCGAAGGGGTTCCGGGCACCGAGCATTCCCGAGATGGAGGGACAGGTCATCGGCTTCGTCAACACGACGCCGCCGGCCGACGTTGTCGCCGCGCACGGCAACAACGCCTATGTGCAGCAATACGCGCTCGGCGAGTTCAACACCGGTAACCCGAACCTGAAGCCGGAGACGTCGACGTCGTTCACGGGCGGTGCGATCATCCAGCCGGCGCGGTGGCTCAGCTTCACGGTCGATTATTATCACATCAAGAAGAACAACGTCATCGTAGAGGGGCCGAACGCTTCGGACGCGATCGCGGCCTATTATGCGAGCGGCGGCACTAATCTGACGCCGCTTCCGGGTTACACGATCACGCCGAACCCGGTTGATCCCAACTTCCCTAACGCTGTCCGCACTGTCGACATCGTCGCCGCTAGTTTCGTCAACGCCGCGTCGCTGGTGACGTCGGGGCTCGACATGTCGGCGACCTTCTCGAAGCGGCTGGGGTCGGACGTGAAGCTGACCAGCACGATCGAGGCGACGCGTGTCTTCGAGCTCAACCTGACGAGCGGCGGAGTTTTGCAGAAGTTCGCCGGAACCGAGGGGCCGTATATCAACACGTCGGACTCTGGCACGCCGAAATGGCGTGGCAATTGGTCGACGACGCTTGAGGTCGGCAAATTCGCGCTGACGGGCACCGCTTATTACACCAGCGGATATAAGGGCTATGCGCCCGATTACGCGGTGCCCGCGAATTGCGATAACGCGATCGGGGTCGCCTCAGACGGCGCGACGGCGGAGCAGTGCCACGTCAAGAGCTTCATCGACGTGGATATGACGGGGCAGGTGAAGGTGACGGACAAATTCACCTTCTATGTGAACGTGCTGAACCTGTTCGACGCCAAGGCGCCGTTCGATCCCAACACTTATGGCGGCACCAACTACAATCCGGCCTTTGCCCAGGCCGGCGTCGTCGGACGCATGTTCCGTGCGGGGGCGAACTTCAAGTTCTGATCCCTGCCAGAGAGGCAAATGAAAGGGGCCGCTCCAGCGATGGAGCGGCCCCTTTTTTGTCTGCCGATGGCGGGTCAGACGACCGTCAGCCTCAGCTTCCCATCGCCTTCATCGACCTTGACGGTCTGCCCGTCCTTGACCTCACCCGACAGGATCAGGTCGGCGAGCGGGTCCTGCAGATAGCGCTGGACCGCGCGCTTCAGCGGGCGCGCGCCATAGACCGGGTCGTAGCCGACACGGCCGAGCCAGTCGCGTGCCGCCTGGGTCAGGTCGATCGTGATCTTGCGGTCGGCGAGCAACTTGCTCACGCGTTCGACCTGGATGTCGACGATCGGCGCCATCTCGCTTTGCCCGAGCCGGTGGAACAGCACGATCTCGTCGAGCCGGTTGAGGAATTCCGGGCGGAAATGCCCGCGGACGATTTCCATCACTTGCGGCTCGACCGAAGCGACACTCTCGCCATCACCCAGACTCGACAGATATTGGCTGCCGAGGTTGGAGGTCAGCACGATGATCGTGTTGGTGAAATCGACCGTCCGGCCCTGACCGTCGGTCAGCCGGCCATCGTCGAGCACCTGCAGCAGGATATTGAAGACGTCGCCATGCGCCTTCTCGACCTCGTCGAACAGAACGACCTGATAGGGCCGCCGGCGAACCGCTTCGGTTAGAACGCCGCCTTCCTCATAACCGACATAGCCTGGAGGCGCGCCGATCAGGCGGGCGACCGAATGTTTCTCCATGAACTCGCTCATGTCGATCCGCACCATCGCCGCGCTGTCGTCGAACAGGAATTCGGCCAGCGCCTTGGTCAGCTCGGTCTTGCCGACGCCCGTCGGGCCGAGAAACAGGAAGCTGCCGAGCGGGCGGTTGGGATCCTGCAAACCGGCGCGCGCGCGGCGCACCGCGGTCGACACCGCGCGCACGGCATCGGCCTGGCCGATCACCCGCTTGCCGAGCTGCTGCTCCATCTGCAGCAGCTTGGCGCGCTCGCCTTCCATCATCCGGTCGACCGGGATGCCGGTCCAGCGGCTGACGACGCCGGCAATGTCCTCGGCCGTCACTTCCTCGCGCAGCATCGCGCCGACGGTGGCGCCCTGGGCCGCCTCAAGCTGTTTTTCGAGCTGCGGAATGGTGCCGTAGGAGAGCTCGCCCGCCTTGGCGAGATCGCCCGAGCGCTGCGCCTGGTCGAGCGCGATGCGCGCGGCATCGAGCTGTTCCTTCAGCTTGGCCTCGGCGCCGATCTTGTCCTTTTCGGCCTGCCAGCGCTGAGTCAGCTCGCTCGACTGCTGCTCGAGATTGGCGAGTTCGCCTTCGAGGTTGACGAGGCGATCCTTCGACGCCGCATCGGTCTCCTTCTTGAGCGCCTCACGCTCGATCTTGAGCTGGATGATACGGCGATCGAGCGTCTCGATCTCCTCCGGCTTGGACTCGACTTCCATGCGGATCCGGCTCGCCGCCTCGTCCATCAGGTCGATCGCCTTGTCGGGCAGGAAACGGTCGGTGATGTAGCGGTTGCTGAGCGTCGCCGCCGCGACCAGCGCGGCGTCGGTGATCCGCACGCCATGGTGCAGCTCATATTTTTCCTTGAGCCCGCGCAGAATCGAGATCGTGTCCTCGACCGTCGGCTCGCCGACGAACACCGGCTGGAACCGCCGTTGCAGCGCCGGGTCCTTCTCGACATATTTGCGATATTCGTCGAGCGTGGTCGCCCCGACGCAATGCAGCTCGCCACGCGCCAGCGCCGGCTTCAACAGGTTCGACGCGTCCATTGCGCCATCGGTCTTGCCTGCGCCGATCAGCGTGTGCATCTCGTCGATGAACAGGATGATGTCGCCCTCGGCGCCCTTCACTTCGTCGAGCACGCCCTTCAGCCGCTCCTCGAACTCGCCGCGATATTTGGCGCCGGCGATCAGCGACCCCAGGTCGAGCGCCATCAGCCGCCGGTCCTTGAGCGTATCGGGCACGTCGCCATTGGCGATGCGCAGCGCCAGCCCTTCGGCGATCGCGGTCTTGCCGACGCCGGGCTCGCCGATCAGCGCGGGGTTGTTCTTGGTGCGGCGCGCCAGGATCTGGATCGTGCGGCGGATTTCCTCGTCGCGACCGATCACCGGGTCGAGCTTGCCGTCGCGCGCCGCTTGCGTCAGGTCGCGGGCGAATTTCTTGAGCGCGTCATAGCGGTCCTCGGCGCCTGCAGTATCGGCAGTGCGCCCGCCGCGCAGTTCGTTGATCGCCGCGTTGATGCCCTCGGGTGTCGCGCCGGACGCCTTGATCGCCTTGCCGGCGGCGGTGTTGAGGCTGAGCGCGAGCGCGACGAGCAGCCGCTCGACAGTGACATAGCTGTCGCCCGCTTTCTGCGCGATCTGCTCGGCCTGATCGAGCACGCGCACCGCATCGTTGTTGAGCCCCGGCTGGGTCTGCGCGCCGGAGCCTGAAACGGCGGGAATCTTGGCCAGCGCGAGATCGGTCTCGCTCGTCGCCTTTTTCGCGTCGCCGCCGGCTTTCTGGATCAGGCCCGCGGCTAGGCCCTGATCGTCCTCCAGCAATGCCTTCAACAGATGCTCGGGAGCGATCTGCTGATGGTTCATGCGGATCGCGACGGTGAGCGCGGATTGCAGGAATCCCTTGGCGCGGTCGGTAAATTTTTCGAGGTTCATTGGTGGTCCCTGATCGAATCTTGCCACGAATTTAGTGTTGCATCTTTGCAACACAAGGTTTGTCGGCACAATTCGTAACTGCCCTGGGTTGCGATCGTCACGGGTCCGTCACGGACCTTTCTCCAGACTGCAACCCAAATGCCGCCATTGTGCAACGCAGCATGCCTAGGCGCGAGCCCAGAGGGAACGATCCACGTAGCCCAAAGGGAATGTTTATGATCCGCATCGTATCCGCCTGTCTGCTCGCCGGCACCGCTTTGTCCTGGCCCCTCGCCGCTCAAGCCGCGGATAAGCCCGCTGCCGACGACAAATCCGCGGCCGCGGCCCCGGCGGCCGACGATAGCGCGCCTGCCGCTACCGACACGACCGACATCGTCGTCATCGGCCGCGGTGAATCGCGCCAAGTGCAGCGGATCGGCGCCGCGGACATCGACATCCTGGCCTCGGGCACCAGCCCGCTCAAGGCGATCTCCAAACTACCCGGCGTCAATTTCCAGTCAGCCGACCCGTTCGGCGCCTATGAATGGTCGGAACGCGTCTCGATCCGCGGCTTCAACCAGAACCAATTGGGCTTCACCCTCGACGGCATCCCGCTCGGCGACGGCAGCTACGGCAACGTCAACGGCCTCCATATCAGTCGCGCGATCAGTTCTGAGAATATCGGCGAAACCCGCGTGTCGCAGGGCGCCGGATCGATCGGGACGCAGGCGACCAACAATCTCGGCGGCACGGTCGAATTCTTCTCCTCGAACCCGACCGACACGTTCGGTGTCACCGCCAACGGCACCTATGGCAGCAACAACGCGGTGCGCGCCTTCTTCCGCCTCGACACCGGCACATTGGGGGAAAACGGGCCGTCGGCCTATGTCTCCTATGCCTTTGCCGACACCGACAAGTGGAAGGGCTGGGGCTCGCAGCGCCAGAGCCAAGTCAACGCCAAGTTCGTCGCGCCCGTCACGACCGACGTGCGTTTGGTCGGCACGTTCGACTTCTCGGCACGGCGCGAGAATGACTATCAGGACATGTCGCTCGACATGATCAAGCGGCTCGGCTGGAATTTGGACAATATCAGCAATAACTTCCCGCTCGCGGTCAAGGTCGCGCAAGTCGGCGCGAACACCGGCTATACCGGGGCGCCGGTGACCAATCCGGCGGCGGGGACGACCTGGCCGGCGCCCTTCGCCAACGCCGATGACGCTTATTACGACGCGGCGGGCCTACGGAACGATTATCTCGCCTCGCTCGGCGCTGAGAGTTCGGGTGACTCGAAGATCAAATGGAGCCTCAAGGGCTATTACCATTCGAACCACGGGCAAGGCATCTGGTTCACCCCATACGTGCCGTCGCCGTCGGGCGTGCCGATCTCGGTTCGCACCACCGAATATGATATCCGCCGCAAGGGCGTGTTCGGCTCGGTCGGCGGCGATCTCGGCATGTTCGGCGAGCTGACCGTCGGCGGCTGGTACGAGCGCAACGATTTCCGCCAGGCGCGCCGCTATTACGGGCTCGACAGCCTGACGGCCTCGACCCGCGACAGCCTCGATTTCCAGGATTACCCGTTCGCGACGCAATGGGATTTCCAATACCACACCGACACCGTGCAATATTATGTCGAGGACAAGCTCACCTTCGGCAATTTGACGGTCAACCTGGGCTGGAAGGGCTATGACGTCCGCGCAACGGCGACGCCGATCGTTTCCGGCGGGCTGGCGCAGGGCAAGATCAAGACCACAGACTGGTTCCAGCCCCATGCCGGCTTCGTGTACAAGCTCGGCGGCCAGGCCGAAGTGTTCGGCGGCTTCACCGAAGTGACCCGCGCCTTCGTCGCCTCGGCCACCGGCGGTCCGTTCGCGACCACGCAGGTGGGATTCAACAATCTCGGCAACCTCAAACCCGAAAGCTCGGATACCTACGAACTCGGCGCGCGCGTGCGGTCGGGGCCGTTCACCGGATCGATCGCGGGCTATTATATCGATTTCCAGAATCGCCTGATCGCGTTCGCCAATGGCGCCGGGATCATCGGCAATCCGGCTATCCTCCAGAACGTCGGATCGGTCCGCTCCTACGGCATCGAGGCGACCGGCCAGGTCAAGCTGCCCTACGGCTTCGGGCTGTTCGCCTCCTACGCCTATAACGACTCGACCTATCGCGATAACGTCTTCAACGCTAAGGGCGTGCTGATCGCCAACACCGCCGACAAGACCGTGGTCGACTCACCGAAGCACATCGCATCGGGCGAAATCACCTATGACGGCCAGCTGTTCTTCGGACGGATCGGCGCCAACTATATGTCGAAGCGCTATTTCACTTACGAGAACGATCAGTCGGTCCCCGGACGCGTGCTGGTCGACGCGACGGTGGGCGTGCATCTGGACATCAGCGGCCGCAAGTTCGAACTCCAGGGCAACGCCACCAACCTGTTCGACAAGAAATATATCGCGACGATCGGCTCGAACGGCTTCGGCAATCGCGGCGACAATCAGACGCTGCTGGTGGGGGCACCGCAGCAATTTTTCGTCACGCTCAAGACCAAGTTCTGAGGACTGGTTTCGGGTGAAAAGGGGAAGGGCGCGTCCTTGCGGCGCGCCCTTTTTTGGATTTCCGCGCGCGGTTCAGACCCCACTAGCGCCCGGCATAGTCGCCATATTCCCAACCGAAGGGCGCGCCGGTTTCACCCAGCGCGGCTTTCACCAGCATCGGGAAAGCCCGTTCCGCCCGGACGTCATTGGCCAGGATCAGCACGCAACGCTCGCGGCGTTCGACGCATACCAGGGTGTTGCCGGTCGCTTCGTTGTGACCGCCCTTGAACCAGCCTGGCCCCTGCGGCCCGGTGAAGGCGATCACGCCGATGCCCGCGGCTAGCCCGGGCACACGCTTGTCGGCCGGGGCGTCGGGCAGGAAGTTGGGGAATTGCGTCGCGGTAGTGATCGGCAAGCTGCCGCGCACGCGCTCGGCCGCGGCCGCGCGGGAGAGTCCCCCGCCGCGGACCATATAGGCTGCGAATTTGGCGAGATCGGTGATTGTGGTGTCCATCGACCCGGCGACGCGCACCTTGCTGCGCTCGTCATGCGGCTCGACCTTGCCGTCGCTGGTCCAGCCATCGGCCAGATTGGCGGCGAAGTCCGGCCGCCACATCAAGCCGGTTCGTGTCATACCCAACGGGCCGAAAAACCGCCGCTGCAATTCCGCACCCACATTCAGGCCCAAGCCCTGCTCCAGCCCGAACTGGAGCAGCATGATCCCTTCGCCCGAATAAGAGAAATGCGTGCCGGGATCGAAATGGATGCGCAGTTTCCGGTCCGGCTCGAGAAAGGAGAAATTCGCGAAGCCCGTCGAATGCGTCATCGCCATGCGCGGCGTGATCGCCCTCCAGCGATCGTCCCCGGTCAGATCTCCCCAATTCCCATAAGCGTCGAGATTGCCATAATCGGGGATGGGCCGCGGCAGCATCGCCGCGATCGGGCGATCGAGATCGGCCTTGCCCTCGTCGGCCAGCTGCATGACCAGATAACCGAACACCGCCTTGGTGATCGATGCGCCGTACATCACCGTGTCGACGGTCAGCGGATCGCCTTTCGCGTTGCGCTTGCCGAATGCCTCGACCGATACAACCCGGCCGTGATCGATCACCGCGATCGCCAGGCCATTGGCCTGCGTCTCCGCCATCGCTCGTCGCGCCGCGGCCGCCATCCCTTTTGCGTCCGCCGGAGTCGCCGTGAACGCCGTCACCGCCAATATCGCCGCAGCCAAACGCATGAGTTTCTCCCGTCCACCGGGGTGCCGTTATAGCTCGACGATCAGCGACGGACAGTCGCGTCGCGACCCGGTGGGGGGCGTCGGTGGACGTTCTGCCTTGCGGCGATGCCGGCTGCCTAGGTCGCGCGTGACAAACCTCCGCGCTTCGCGCACACCCCGCCGCGAACACCGTGGGGAGCGCGGGGATTTGAGGATGTTGACACGGATCGGCATGGGTATCGCCGCGCTGCTGGTGCTTGCGGCAATCGGCCTGGCGACCTGGGAGCCGCTGACCGCCGTTCGCGCCGAGGCGCCACCCGCGCATCACTACGACACGGTGATCGCGCGGGACCATTTTGGCGTGCCGCACATCTTCGGGGCGACCGATCCCGATGTCGCTTACGGCATCGCTTATGCCCATGCCGAGGACGATTTCAGCACGCTGCAAGAGGTCGTCGCGATGGCGCGCGGGCGGCTCGGCGTGCTCGATGGTGCCGACGGAGCGAAGACCGATTACGTCCTCCACCTGCTCCATGCGCGCGAGACGGTCGACCGCGATTATCTGAAGCAGCCGGCCGACATTCGCTTGCTGCTCGATGGTTATGCCTCAGGCCTCAACGCTTATGCCGCGCGGCATCCGGGCGAAGTGAAGCTGGCCAGGTTGTTCCCAGTCAACGGACAGGATATCGCCACTGGCTTCGTGATGCGATCGCCCTTCTTCTTCGGGCTCGATGCGACGCTGGGCGCGCTGACTGGCGACAAACCGCTGCCGAAGGAAAATGCCGAGCCGCAGCCCGACGCGCCGGACGTCACGCCGGTCGGTCCTGATGGTCGCGAAAACGGATCCAACGCGTTCGTCGTCGCACCCAAAAGATCGTCGGACGGGTTCACGCGGCTCGTCTCCAATTCGCACCAGCCATGGCGCGGCGCGGTCGCCTGGTACGAGCTTGTCGTTCATTCGAAGACCGGCTGGAACTTCGCCGGTGCCATGCTGCCGGGGTCGCCCTATCCGCTGCTCGGCCACAATGAGACTTTGGGCTGGACCAATACGGTCAATCGTCCGGACTTGATCGATACTTACAAGCTCGTGCTCGACGGCGGCGGCACGCATTACCGTTTCGACGGGCAGTGGCGCGCGCTTGAAAAAGAGACGGTGTGGCTGCCGGTCAAATTGTGGGGACCTTTTGTGCTGCCGGTGCCCAAGACCGTCTATCGCGCGGTGCAGGGACCGGTGGTCGAGGCCAAATCCGGCGCTTACGCCATCCACTATGCCGGCGCCGACCAGCTCAGGATGGTCGAGCAATATTACCGCCTGACGCGCGCCAAGACGTTCGACGATTGGCAGCGCGCGATGGCGATGCAGGGGGTGCCGGCGACCAATTTCCTTTATGCCGACGCCGCCGGAAACATCGCCTATTTCTACAATGCCTCGTTCCTGAAGAGGAAGCCGGGCTACGATTATTCGAAGGTGCTGCCGGGCGACACCTCGGCCGATTTCGCGCCGGGAACAGTCACCTGGTCGATGGTGCCGCGCAACGTGAATCCGCGATCGGGCTTCCTGGTCAACGCCAATTCGACGCCGTTCCTGTCGGCGGGCGCCGGGTCGGAAATGCACCCGGCCGACTGGTCACCGCTCCTCGGGATCGAGACCGACACGACCAATCGTGACAACCGCGCGCTCGAACTGATGAGTGCCAATCCCGTCATCAGCCAGGCGGATCTCGAGGCGATCAAGTTCGATACCGGGGTCAGCCATCGCGGCTGGACCGGCAAATGGTTCGCCGACCTGATCGCCGCCGATCCGAAAGGCGACAAACAGGTAGCCGCGGCGCAGGCGCTGCTCCGGCAATGGGATTGGATGCTCGACGGCAACGGCCCCGCCGACGCGCTCGGCGCGCTGATGATGAAGGAAGGGCAGAAGTGGCATTATCAGCGCTTGCCCGAGTCCGATCCGCGCGCGACTTTGATCGAGGCAACCACCTATCTCCGCCGCGTGTTCGGCCGGCTCGACCCGCCGCTCGGCGATATGCTGCGACTGCGCCAGGGCAAGGTCGATCTGCCGCTCGACGGCGGGCCGGAAGTGCTGCGCGCCACGGCCAATTGGGACGAGGCGCCCGACGGCCGGCTCGCGGTCAAGCATGGCGACAGCTTCGTAATGTTCGTCCAATGGGACAAAACCGGGCGGGTGTCGTCGCGATCGATCCAGCCGTTCGGCGCCGCGACGACGCGGCCCGACTCTCCGCACTATACCGACCAATCGGCCATGTTCGTCGCGCACAAATTAAAACCAGTCTGGTTCTATCCGCGTGATCTCAAAGCAAATATCGAGCGCCTGTATCGCCCGTGACTTGCCAGTGACGTGAAGCCGATTTAGCCTCGCGTCATTCGATTTCCTTCCCGATCGACCAGGGGCATTCATGACCATCAAGCTTTTCGCGCTTTCCGGCGTCGCGTTGCTCGCGATCGCCATTCCCGATCTTGTCGCCGCACAGTCGAAGCCTGCCACGACTAAACCCGCCAAGCGCGCCGCCCCGCCGCCAGCCGCGCCGGTCAGCGTGCTGGCCAAGTCGGTCGACATCCCCTTCGCCGAGTTCACGCTCAAGAACGGCTTGCGCGTCATCGTCCACACCGATCGCAAGGCGCCGGTGGTCGCGGTCAGCGTCTGGTACAATGTCGGATCGAAGATGGAGCCCGCCGGCAAGACCGGCTTTGCCCATCTGTTCGAGCATCTGATGTTCAACGGCAGCGAGAATGCGCCGGGCGATTTCTTCGTACCCCTGAAGAATGTCGGCGCGACCGATTTCAACGGCACGACCTATTTCGACCGCACCAATTATTTCGAAACGGTGCCGACCCCGGCGCTCGAGCGCGCTTTGTTCCTCGAGAGCGATCGCATGGGCTATCTGACCGGCGCGATTACCCAGGCTGTGCTCGACGAGCAACGCGGCGTCGTCCAGAACGAGAAGCGCCAGGGCGACAACGAGCCCTATGGCCTATTCGAGTATCGCCAGTTGAGCGGCTTGTTTCCAAAGGGGCATCCGTATGAGCATTCGACGATCGGCTCGATGACCGATCTCGACAGCGCCAGCCTCGCTGACGTGAAGGCCTGGTTCAAGGAGCATTACGGCCCGAACAACGCCGTGCTGGTGCTGGCCGGCGATATTGACGCCGCCGCCGCCAGGCCGCTGGTCGAGAAATATTTCGGCGGCATCCCGGCGGGCCCCAAAACAGTGCTGCCCGATGCGCCGGTACCGACCCTGCCGACGGCGAAGTTCGAGACGATGAAGGATCGCGTCGCGGCCACTCGCATTACCCGGTCCTGGGCAGTGCCCGGCCTCAACGACCCCGACAGTGTTGGGCTCGACGTCGCGGCGGGCGTGCTGGGCGGCGGCGGCAGCTCGCGGCTCTATGACGCGCTGGTGCGCAAGGAGAAGCTGGCGGTGCGCGTCAGCGCGGGCAACCAGAGCTTCAGCCAAGTCGGTATCTTCGAGATCAACGTCGATGTGCGCCCCGGCGTCGATGCCGCGGCGGTCGCGAAGCGGCTCGACGCGATCGTCGCGGATTTCCTGGCGACCGGCCCGACCGCCGACGAAGTCCAGCGCTATCAGGTGCGCAGCATCAGCGGCCGCGTGCGGGGGCTGGAAGCGGTCGGCGGGTTCGGCGGCAAGGCCGTCACCCTGGCGGAAGGCGCGCTCTATTCGAACGATCCCGCGCACTACAAGAAAGAGATGGCCGAACTCGCCGCCGAGACTCCGGCCAAGGTCAAGGCGGTCGCCGGCAAATGGCTCCGCCGCCCGGTCTATGGCGTCGATATCGTGCCGGGCCCGCGCGATGCCTATGAGGAAGCGGCGGTGCCCAAGCCCGTCGCGGTCAAGGCCGCCGATGAACCCGCCGCCAAGGGCACGCGCGGCGCGCTGCCGGATGTCGGATCGATCGCCAACCTGACCTTTCCCAAGGTGGAGCGCGCCAAACTGGCGAACGGCGTGACCTTGATCTACGCGCAGCGCACCGCGACGCCTGTCACCCGGATCATGGTCAATTTCGACGCCGGCGTCGCCGCCGATGCGCCGACCGCGCTCGGGACGCAGCAACTTACCCTGGCGGTAATGAGCTCGGGCACGACGAGCCTGGATTCCCTCGATTACGCCGAAGCGCAGGAGCGGCTGGGCGCCAACATCACTGCCGGGATCGACAGCGACAGCACGGCCTTCTCGATCGACGTGCCCAGCCCCAACCTGAAGCCCGGGGTGGCCTTGTTCGCCGATGTGCTGCGCAACCCCGCTTTCGCGCCGACGGAGGTCGATCGCCTGCGCAACCAGCAGCTCGCCGGGATCGCATCGGAACTGACCAGCGCCAATGCACTGGCCGGCCGCGCCATGGGGCGGCTGATCTATGGTCCCCAATCGCCTTATGCCAAGGCGTTCGGGGGCGGCGACGCCAATGCGGTCGCCAAACTGACTCGCGACGACCTGATCGCCTTCCGCCAGGCGTGGCTGCGCCCCGATAAGGCGACCCTGTTCGTGATCAGCGACCGTCCGCTCGGCGAGGTCAAGGCGGCGCTCGATGCGGTCCTTGGCGACTGGACGATGGACGGCGCGGCCGGGACCAAAAGCGACGTCGTCAGGATCGCGCCCGCCGCGCCGAAGATTCTGCTGGTCGATCGCCCGGACTCGCCGCAATCGGTGATCTATGGCGGCATCCCGACCAGCCTGGTCGGGACCGACGAGTTGCTCCCGGTCAACACCGCCAATGACGGGTTGGGCGGCGGCTTTCTCGGCCGGATCAACATGGACCTGCGAGAGGACAAGCACTGGACCTATGGCGCCAGCGGCCGCTTCTCCCGCGCGCGGGGAGCGACTCCCTTCATCATATCGGCGGGGGTTCAGGCGGATCGCACCGGCGACTCGATCGTCGCGGCGATGGGCGACGTCGCCTCCTATGTCGGCGACAAGCCGATGACCCAGGAGGAATATGATCGCGCGATCGCCGGGGCGATTCGCTCGCTGTCGGGCAGCTTCGAGACCTCGCGCGCGGTGATGGGCGCGATGGTGTCGAACTTTATCTATAAACGGCCGGACGATTATTACGCGACCATCGCCGACCGCTATCGCGCGCTGACTTTGCCCCAACTCCGTAGCGTCATCGCCCAGGCGATCGACCCTAAGAAGGTGGTCTGGGTCGTGGTCGGCGATGCCAAGACGGTCAGGCCCCAGCTTGACAAGGTCGGGCTGCCTGTCGAGGTCGTGCCTGCGGCGTCGCTGGGCGCGCGCTGACGGAATTCACGGGAGAGAATAAATGGCAGTCGATGGCGTGTACGAGACGGTCGTGAAATCGCCGATGGGCGACCAGAAGGCGACGCTGACGGTGAAGGCGGACGGCACCAGCTGGACCGGTACCCAGGTGGGAGCGATGGGCACCGCCGAGATCACCGACGGCGTGGTCGACGGCAACACGATCAAATGGTCGATGAACATCACCGTGCCGATGCCGATGACCTTGACCAACGAAGCGACCATCGACGGCGACACGATCACCGGATCGGTGACGGCCGGCGCGTTCGGCAGCTTTCCGCTGACCGGCACGCGCGTGGGCTGACGAAGTTAGCCCGCGGTCCGCGTAGCGGACGCGGGCCGGCGGCCGGCGCGGCTCCGACGCGACCGATGGGGCGGAATTAACGCGCCGCTGCCTGGATAGAAGGCCCGTCTCCCGTGTGGGGGCGGGCCTTTTCGCTACCGGGCTGTCTCGATTGTGGGCAACGGAATGGCCGCATTCAGCCGTCTGCCGAGGCCCGCCAAATTTTTCGTAAATTCGCTTAAATCGCTTTGTGTCGATCTGACGATATCGTCGCTTCCCGGCCCTGCCCGGCGGATGTCGCCGGGCAGGGCCGGGTGATAGTCAACGTGTAGCCAATTCGGCCGCTCTGGGCTTTGCCGGCGCGAGGGGCATGCTGTAGGAGATGGGGTAGGAGACATATACGCCATCGACAGTGCCGGTTACTTTATTTCCCCGCACGATCAGCTGGAAGCGGTTTCCCGTCGGGAAACGGCCGTTGAGGATCATCAGGCCAGCTTTTTCGGTCTTCGTATAGGTATAGGTTTCACCATCGTGCTGGAAGGTGATCTCGGTCGGCTTTTCGCCGGCGAAGGCGGGAGCGGCGGTGACAAGAAGCAGCGCGGCAGAAGCGAAGAACGTCTTGGTCATGATCTTTCCTTCCGTTTATCGAAAGCCAGGTCAGCATCCTCGCCGTCACCAACGATATTGCAGTGCAGCAAAATGCCAATCGCAAAGATTGCTTGACCGGTTGCAAAATATGAACGCGGGATGCGCGTCATCGCGACGCTGGGATCGGCGCGCCAAGCCGCACAGCATGTGCGACGAGCGGGGCGCGCTTCATCGCAATTAGTTTGTCGGGTTTCCCGACCCACTGATATTCTTAACCCACGTGTGGGAGGGAATAGCGTCATGAAGATTAGCGCGTTGATCTGCGGGGCCATCGTCGCCGCAACGGTACCGGCGGCCGCCTTGGCCGACGATCCGCGCGATCCGGCGATGCGCAATGCCGCGGCGCGGGTGCGTGACAGCGCGGCGACCCGCGAGCTCAACCGCCAGGAAAATTCGAGGGTGCTCAAGCGCGGCGTGACCTGGCGGGTGGTGCGTGACGGCCGCAGTGACGAGGCAGGCGACGGCGACTATGCCGCCGCTTCCCAGGACCATGAACGCGATATGGCGGAGTACCGCCGCAGTCGTGCACGGTACGAGCGGGAGATGGCCGAATGGCGCCGCGCCGTGGCAGCGTGTGATGCGGGCGACTACGCCGCCTGCGACAATTGATATCTGATATCCGGGCGTGAGTGGCTGACTCTGTCCTCTAATGGCAGAACGTTAGAGGGCCGGGAAACTACCACTCGTCGAGGAAGCGGCCTCGGTCAGCATAAGCAAGGTTGCGAACAGCGCTAAAGGCGCCAGATGGGCGAATTCGCGATGACGCAACGCGGTCAACACCGCAGCAGCGATGATGACGGCGCCGAAGATCAGGCCCATCCCTCGAGTGGCAGGAAAGGCGATCAGGATCGCGACCGCCATTTCCGACCCGCCGGTAACGCGGCACCACCATCGCGGGTAACCCCAGCGGACGAAGGTCTCCTGCGTCGCCGGCAAGCCGATCGCATTGACTAAGCCGGCACCGAAGAACGCAATGACGGCTAGCCAGATCGAGACGGCGTAGAACATCTCAAGCTGCTCCCATGATCAAGGGGATCGCCGCCAGGATCATCAGCGCAGCGGTTATGCCGTGGATGCCAAGGGCCCTTTTAGTAGAGCCTTTCGCAGCAAGGATGAGCGACATATCGCCTGCCGGGATCATCGCCTCGATCAACAAGACGATGCCGACCGTCTGGGGCGTGCTCCATGCCATCATGGCCAGCACGACCAACCCCGAAGCCATGTCGCGCGAGCCTTTGAGGCGAAGCCACCATGCGACGTTAGCACCCTGTTCGGGAAGCGGCAGGCCGAAGCTCTCCGTCGCGGCCCTCGGTCGGGTAAGATACATGATGCCGATCGCGATGATCCCGATCGCGACCAGCAGTGCGACGCCATTTGAGAACCAATGCATCTGCGTCTCCTTATGTTTCGATAGATAATCTAGCGTTGCTAGATTATCAAGCCATGTTATGACTTGGCTGGGGTCGGGCGGGAGATCGAGTTGGGCATCTCGGAGAGAAAGAGCAGGGAGCGGACCGAACGTGAGCACCGCATCGTCGCGTCGGCACGCTCGATTGCCGAAGTCGAAGGATGGGCTGCCGTCACGATCCGCCGTCTGGCGGAGGAGGTCGAATACAGCCAACCGGTCCTCTATTCGCATTTCGAGAACAGGGATGCGATTGTGTCGGCAGTCGCCGTCGAGGGTTTCCGAGAAATAGCGATAGCGCTTCAACGAGCGGCGCGACGACCGGCCGGCCGTGGGACCGCTTTGCGCGATGTAGCGATGGCCTATCTTGCCTTCGCTCGCGAGCATCCGGCCGTTTACGAAGCGATGTTCGCGATGCGAACCAACCTGCATTTCGCGGAGGCCGACACCAAATCGGAATTGAGGGACGGGTTTGCGGCGTTGATGGTCGCGGTCGCGCCTTCAAGCAGCGATGCCGAGATCGCCACCGAGACATTCTGGGCAGCCCTTCATGGGCTAGCCGAGCTCGAACGTTCGGGGCGAATCAGGCCGAGCGCACGTGACGAACGGATTGCTCTCCTCTGCGACCTTTTCGAGCGCTGAACCCGATCATCGACGCCTACTCGCGATTCAAAGTTGCACCCGAAACGACTCCGGCCCACGATCGCTCCGACATCGGGCGAGGGGAGCGAGGCATGCGCTGGCGGCTGGCAGTGGCGATGGGGCTGGCGGCGCTCGCCGCTTCGGGCGGAACGGCGCAAACTTATGACGATCGCCCGGTAAAGGCGGTCGCGCCCAATTACGGCTTCAATTACGAGCGCCGCGTCGTCCAGATCCCGATGCGTGACGGGACCAAGCTCCACACCGTCATCCTGACTCCCAAGGGCGCGAGCGACGCGCCGATCCTGCTTACCCGCACGCCTTATAATGCCGAGGGGCTGACCACCAACCGCAAGAGCGGCGATCTCGGCACCTCGCTGTACGGTTACGACAACGCCACCGACGTGATAGTCGATGGTGGCTATATCCGTGTGATCCAGGACATTCGCGGCAAATACGGATCGGGCGGTACCTTCGTCATGAACCGCGCGCTGGTCGGTACGGCGGAAAACCCGACCAAGGTCGATGATGCGACCGATTGCTACGACACGATCGATTGGCTGGTGAAGAACCTGAAAGAGTCGAACGGCAAGGTCGGCATCCTGGGCATCAGCTATGACGGCTATGAGCCGCTCGCGGCGCTGGTGAACCCGCATCCGGCGCTCAAGGTGTCGGTACCGATGAACCCGATGGTCGATGGCTGGATGGGCGACGACTGGTTCCACAACGGCGCGTTCCGCCAGATGGGCATGGATTATATCTGGGAGCAGGAAGCGACGCGCGACAACAGCCTGCCCTGGGTCAGTTCGAGCGACGATGTCTACGATCTCTACATGCGCGCGGGGTCGGCGGGCGAGCTCGGCAAGCGGATGGGGCTCGACCAGATCGGCTTCTGGAAGAGCATCCTGGCGCACCCCGCTTACGACAAGTTCTGGCAGGACCGCGCGATGGATGCGTATCTCGCCAAATTGCCGCTCAAGGTGCCGGTGATGCTGGTCCATTCGCTGTGGGATCAGGAGGATAGTTACGGCGCGCTAGCGACCTATCGCGCGCTCGAACCCAAGGATGCCAATAACGACATGGTCTATCTATCGATGGGTCCGTGGCACCATGGGCAAGAGATCGAGAACGCCGACACGCTCGGCCAAATGCGCTGGGGGCAGGACACCGGGACCTGGTGGCGCAAGAACGTGCTCGCGCCGTTCCTCGCGCATTACCTCAAGGACGCGCCGATGGACGTCGCGCCGGTCACTGCGTTCGAGAGCGGGACCAATGAATGGCGGCGGTTTCAGTCCTGGCCGAAGGATACCGGGGAGGGCGATCGGCTATATCTGAAGCCGGGCGGCACGTTGGGTTTGGATGCCGCGGCGAGTGGCGAGGAGACCGCCGACTATGTCTCCGATCCCGCGCATCCGGTGCTGTTCCGCAACCGCCCGGTCCAGGCGGTGGGCTATGACGACAATCCCTGGCCTAATTGGCTCGCAGACGATCAGCGCGCGGTGTCAAGCCGGCCCGACGTGCTGACCTTCACCAGTGAAGTGCTGAGCCAGCCGCTCAAGATTTCGGGGCGGCCGATGGTCAAGCTGACCGCGTCGACCAGCGGCACCGACAGCGACTGGGTGGTGAAATTGATCGACGTCTGGCCCGACCAGGTGCCGGGGCGTCCCGGGTTCGGCGGCTATCAGTTCGCGGTCGGCATGGACATCTTTCGCGGTCGCTATCGCGAAAGCTTCTCCGAGCCGAAGGCACTGACGCCGAATGCGCCGCTCCTGTACAATTTCGCGCTGCCCGCCGCGAACTATGTGTTCCTGCCCGGCCATCGGATCATGGTGCAGGTGCAGTCGAGCTGGTTCCCGCTCTACGACCGCAACCCGCAGAGTTTTGTTTCCAATATCTTCCTCACCAAACCGGCGGACTATAGGAAGGCGACGCAACGGGTGTGGGTGTCCGGCGCGAACGAAAGCTACATTGCGCTGCCGGTGGTGAAGTGAGGAGGGAAACGATGTTCGATCGCCGTCAGGTCCTGAAGGCAGGTGCCGCCGTGGCCGCGCTCTCCGCCGCGCCGGCATGGGCGCGACCGGCCGGGCCTGCGCTCAATGCGCTGTTCGACAGCTTCTTTGCCGAGGGCCTCAAAATGCGGCCCGAATCGGCGACGCTGCTCGGCTTCGACAAGGGCGCGAACGCCGCTTTGCGCTCGAAACTGTCCGACGGATCCCCGGCGGCACAGGCGGCAGCGAAGGAGTTGACCCAGAGCCAGCTCAAGCGCCTCGCGGCGGTCGACGTCGCCGCGCTGAGCCCGGCGGAAAAGGTCAGCTACGACGTCGTCCTCTACACCCGCAAAGCCGCGGCCGCAGCGCAGGCGTTCGATTTCGGCGGCGGGCGTTCGCCTTATGTGATCAGCCAGCAGGATGGCGCCTACCAATCGACGCCCAATTTCCTCGATACCAAGCATCCGATCGACACCGCGTCCGATGCCGACGCCTATCTCTCGCGGCTGGCGGCGTTCGGGAAGCAGCTGGACGACGACACCGCGCAGATGAAGCATGACGTGGCGGCGGGCGTGGTCCCGCCCGACTTCCTGATCGGCAAGACGCTGACGCAATTGACCGCGATGCGCGTGCCGGCGGCGCAGGCGACAGTGGTCACCTCGATCCAGCGCCGTGCCGCCGCCAAAGGCTTCGACGCGCATTACGGCAAGGACGCCGCCCGGATCTACGATGAGCGCATCCTGCCGGCGATCGACCGGCAGATCGCCGCGGTGAAGTCCGTGCAGGGCAAGGCGACGCATCATGCCGGGGTGTGGAAACTGAAACAGGGCGACGCTTTCTATCGCATGGCGCTCGAAGGCTCGACCACGACGCGGCTGTCGCCCGAGGAAGTCCATCAATTCGGGCTCGACCAGGCCAAGGCGATCGGCGACCGCATCACGCAATTGATGGACAAAGCCGGCGTGCCCGCGGGGCCGCTCGGGCAGCGGCTGGCGGGCCTCTACAAGCTGCCGGGGCAGGTCTACCCCAATACCGATGACGGCAAGGCGCAGGCGATCGCCTATTGCAACGGCCGGCTCGACGCGATCCGCGGCCGCTTGCCGCAGGTGTTCAAGCGCATGCCGCCGTACAAGTTCGAAGTGCGGCGCGTGCCCAAGGAGATCGAAGCGGGCGCCGCGTCCGCTTATAGCCAGGGTCCGGCGATCGACGGCTCGCGACCGGGGCTGGTCTATTTCAACCTGCACGATTCGGCGGAATGGCCCAAGTTCATGCTGGCGACGGTGGTCTATCACGAAGGCCTACCCGGGCATCAGTTCGAGGGCGGACTCGCGCTGTCGAACACCAGCCTGCCGCTGATCCGCAAGTCGATCGGCTTTTCGGGCTGTGCCGAGGGCTGGGCGCTCTACGCCGAGCAGGTCGCGGCCGAGCTCGGCATGTATGACGGCGATCCTTTCGGAGAGATCGGCTATCTGAAGGAGGCGCTGTTCCGCGCGCACCGCTGCATCATCGATACCGGGCTGCATCATTTCAAATGGAGCCGCGAAAAGGCGATCGCTCTGTTTGTCGACGGGCAGGGCGAAGCGCCGGGGTTCGCCGACCGCGAGATCGACCGCTATTGCGCGAGCCCAGGGCAAGCCTGCAGCTACAAGCTCGGGCATTCGAGCATCGTCAAACTGCGCGACCGGGCCAAGGCGGCGCAAGGCGACAAGTTCGACATCAAGGAGTTCCATGAGGCGGTGCTGGCCAATGGCCGCCTGCCGCTGGAAATATTGGAGCAACTGGTCGGGAACTGGATCGGCAAGGCTTAGCGGCCATCAAAATCCTCCCCGTAAACGGGGAGGAATTTTTCAGTCGCGCTTCAACCGCGTCACGTGCCCCATCTTCCTCCCCGGCCGGGCATTGCCCTTGCCGTAGAGGTGCAGATGCGCGCCGGGCTCGGCCAGGATGGTCGCCCAGTCGTCCGCTTCGGCGCCGATCAGATTGACCATCTCGACCGCGGGGGCGGTCAGCGCGGTGTCGCCGAGCGGCAGGCCGCAGATCGCGCGGATATGGTTTTCGAATTGCGAGGCGACCGCGCCCTCGATCGTCCAATGCCCCGAATTGTGCACGCGCGGGGCCATTTCGTTGAACACCGGTCCCTCGGCGGTGGCGAAGAACTCGCAGGCGATCACGCCGACATAGCCGAGCTGGTCGGCGATCCGCCCGGTCAGCGCCGCGGCGACTCCCCATTGATTGGCGATCTCGGCCGGTGCCGGCAGCGACGACCGCGCCAGGATGCCTTGCTTATGCTCGTTCCACGGCGGCGGATAGCTGACCATCGATCCGTCGTGCCCGCGCGCGAGGATGATCGAGAATTCGTGGCTGAAGCTGACGAACCCTTCCAGGATGGCGGGGCGCTGGCCGATCGCGTCCCACGCTGCGGCTGCCTCGGCGGCGTTGGCGATGCGCACCTGGCCCTTGCCGTCATAGCCAAGCCGTAGCGTCTTCAGGATCGCCGGCGCGCCGATCTCGGTCAGTGCCGCCTGCAATTCGTCCAGGGTCGCGATGCGACGCCACGGCGCGGTGCGGCCGCCGATCGCGTCGACGAACGCCTTCTCGCTGGCGCGATCCTGCGCGATGGCAAGCGCCTGTGGCGCCGGGTGTACCGGAACGCGCGTCGACAGATAGGTGACCGGCTCGATGGCGATATTCTCGAATTCATAGGTCACGACGTTGCAGCGCGCCGCCATCTCATCGAGCACGATGCGGCTGTGATAATCGGCGCGGGTGAAGCTCGAGGCGGTCTGCGCCGCGACGCTTTCAGCATCGGGTGCGAGGATGTGGGTGTGATAACCCAGTTCGGCGGCGGCCGACGCCAGCATGCGCCCGAGTTGGCCGCCGCCCAGAATGCCGATCGTCGAACCGGGGGGGAGAGGGGTCATTCGGGATCGATCGCGACGCTGTCGGTCTGCCTGGCGCGCCATGCCTTGAGTCTCTCGGTCAGCGCCTCATCGCTCGTCGCGAGGATCGCCGCGGCGAGCAGTCCCGCGTTGATCGCCCCGGCCTTGCCGATCGCCAGCGTGCCGACGGGCACGCCACCCGGCATCTGGACGATCGAATAAAGGCTGTCGGCACCTTTCAGTGCTTTCGATTCGACCGGCACGCCGAGCACCGGCAAATGCGTCATCGACGCCGTCATGCCGGGGAGATGCGCGGCGCCGCCGGCGCCGGCGATGATCACCTTCAACCCGCGCTCGGCAGCGCTAGTCGCGTAATCATAGAGCCGCTGCGGTGTGCGATGCGCGCTGACCACCTTGGTCTCGTGCGGGACACCGAGTTCCTCAAGCTTTTCGGCGGCATGACGCATCGTCTCCCAGTCGGAAGTCGAGCCCATGATGATGCCGACGAGCGGTTGCATCGCCCGCCCCTAGCCAAGGGGGCAAGTCAGGGCAACCGCCTGTTATAGCGCGTCGCGGCAGCCGCGCGTCTGGTGCACGCCGCGCAGGAAGCCACGCCGGGCAAAGCCGGCCTGGGTCGCCGCGGCGAGACGGCGGTCGGCGGCGGCGGCTCCCGATACTTCGCGTACCACCCCGCGAAACGGGATCAGCGAATTGACTACCGCGCCGCCCGCCGCCTTGCCCACGCTGACCTTGTCGTTGGGGCCACCGGCCGAATAATCGGGGCCGAGCGCGGCATCGAGCACGCGCACCGCGTCGGCGATCTGGCGGCAGGTCTTCAGGCCGGCAAGCGAATAGGGGGCATTCGATGCCTCAACCAGCGAGGGCGGAATCTTGTTCTTGGCGATGCCGATGTCCTTGGCGGGCTGGCTGACCACGTCCTTGGTATCGTCGATCGTCTCTTTCCTCTTCTCGTCGCGCGTCGATTGCGGTGCCGGATCGGCGTTGGCGGGGGCCGTGTTCGTCGCAGGATCGGCGGGCGCATTGCTCTGTGCCATCGCCGCTTGCGGCAGCACCATGGCGCAGGCCATGGCCAGCCCCGCGATCAACCTCGTCCGCATCCCATCATCACCCGCGCGCATCCGCTTTCTCCATTCGGGCCATCGCCCGATCGTTACGATAGGAGAAGAAACGCGCGCCGGCGACTCTCGATCCCTTCAGTCGGCGCCCTTCAATCAGCCGTTGTCGGGTCGATCACATTGCGTACCTCGGCGATCGAATTGGCCGGAAAGCCGGCGGTGTCGGCATGCTGGCGGATCAGGTCTGCCGACGGCGCGCGATAGATGCAATAGATCTTGTCGTCGGTGACGTAGCTGTGGACCCATTGGATCTCGGGCCCTAGATCGCGCAACACGCTGCACGAGGTCTGCGATGCGCCCTTGAGGTCGGCAGCGCTGGCGCCGCCAATTCCGGGCATGTCCCGTTCGATGACGAATTGTGGCATGACGATTCTCCCTTCGACATCGCCGCGCTGCGCCTTTGTCGGCGACGGAGATAGGAAAAAATCGTCGTCGGACTGTCGATCTGGGCGACGCCCGTTTGTCGTCTATGATGGGCGAGGCAATCGCGCGGCGATGGCGCCGCGGCTCGGCCCCGGAGATTATCCAATGCGTTTCATGTCCATCGTCACCGCTCCACGGTCTCAGCAATATGGCCACCCGACGCCCGAGCTGCTCGAGGCCATGGGCAAACTCGCCGACCGCGAGATCAAGGCCGGGCGGATGATCGACAATGGCGGGCTGATGCCGATCGACCAGGCGGTTCGCATTACCATCGTCGACGGCAAACTGAGTGTGCTCGACGGCCCGTTCGTCGAGGCCAAGGAAGTCATTGGCGGCTATTCGATCACCGAAATGGCGAGCAAGGAAGAAGCCGTCGCGCTGGCGATCGAGTTCATGCAATTGCACAAGGATCATATGCCCGGCTGGGAAGGCACGTGCGAAGTCCGCGCCTTTGCCGGTTTTGCCGATTCTTGATCGGGACATGCTCTTCACGTTGTCGGCGGCAATGACCGCCGCCGACACCCATCGCGCGGTGCTCGCCGCGTGGCGGATCGAGCAGCCCAGGCTGATCACCAGCCTGGCGCGGATGTTGCGCGACGTGCCGCTGGCCGAGGAATTGACCCAGGAAGCTTTGCTCGCCGCGCTCGAACACTGGCCACGGGCCGGCGTGCCCGACCGGCCCGGTGCCTGGCTGATGACGACGGCGCGGCGGCTGGCGCTCAATCATTTGCAGCGGGCGCCGATGCTCGAGCGCAACCATGCCATGCTCCTCAGCGAGCTTGAGCAGGAACAGTTCCTGCCGCCCGACTACGAGGCGATGCTCGACGACGATATCGGCGACGAGATGCTGCGGCTGATCTTCACCGCTTGCCATCCGCTGCTGCCCTATGACGCGCGCACCGCCCTGGCCCTGCGCATGGTCTGCGGGCTGACCACCGCCGAGATTGCCCGCGCATTCCTGGTGCCGGAGGCGACGGTCTCGCAGCGCATCGTTCGCGCCAAGCGCACCCTCTCGGAATCGGGTCTGGCCTATGAGACACCGCATGGCGGGGAACTGGCCGCGCGGCTGTCATCGGTCCTGGAGGTCGTCTATCTGATCTTCAACGAAGGCTATACCGCCGCGCGCGGCGACGACTGGCTGCGCCCCGATCTGTGCGGCGAGGCATTGCGGCTCGGCCGTATCGTCATCGCAATCGCGCCGGACGAGGCGGAGGCGCACGGATTGCTCGCACTGATGGAACTGAACGCGTCGCGCACCGCGGCGCGAACCGACGCGGCGGGCGAGCCGATCCTGCTGCTCGACCAGGACCGCGCCTTGTGGGACCAACTCCAGATTCAGCGCGGGATGCGGTCGCTGGCGCGTGCCGAGGAATTGGGCGGCGCAGGCGGGTTCTACGCGCTGCAGGCCGCGATCGTGGCATGCCATGTCCGCGCCGCGCGCGCCGCGGAAACCGACTGGCTGCGCATCGCATTGCTCTATGCGGAATTGTCCGCCGTTACCCGATCGCCGATCGTCGAACTCAATCGCGCGATTGCCGTCGGCATGGCGGAGGGGCCCGCCTCCGCACTCGTCATACTCGACCGGATCGCCGATGCGCCGGCATTGAAGACCTATCATCTGCTGCCGAGCGTGCGCGGCGACATGCTGCGTCGGCTCGGGCGACATGATGAAGCGCGAGCGGCGTTCGAAGCGGCGGCGGTGCTTGCGGGGAACAAGCGGGAGCGTGAGTTGCTGCTGCGGCGCGCCCGGGAAACGGTATAGCTAGCCACTCCGTCTTAATGTCAGTTCCGCTTGGCCAAATTCGAGCGCGGGTCGGTACCCTCTGGTGCGCCGGGCCTTAGCGTTCGTTCAGATAATAACGATCGGTCGCGTTGAGCGCGTCGTCCAACTGGTAGACGATCGGCTGGCCGGTCGGGATTTCCAGGCTGGTGATCTCGTCATCGGGAATGTTCGACAGATGCTTGACCAGCGCGCGCAGCGAATTGCCATGCGCGGAGATCAGCACGCGCTGGCCGTCCTTGAGCGCGGGGGCGATGCGCCCGTCCCAATAAGGCAGTACGCGCGCGATCGTGTCCTTCAGGCTCTCGGTGTTCGGGATGGCGATGCCGGCATAGCGGCGATCCTTCGACAGATCGTATTCGCTGCCCGCTTCCAGTGGCGGCGGCGGGATGTCGAAGCTGCGGCGCCAGATATGGACCTGCTCGTCGCCATGCTTGGCCGCGGTCTCTGCCTTGTTGAGGCCGGTCAGGCCGCCATAATGGCGTTCATTTAAGCGCCAGTCCTTCTCGACCGGCAGCCACAACCGCCCCATCGCCTCGAGCCCGAGGTCGAGCGTCTTGATCGCGCGCGTCTGGAGCGAGGTGAAGCACATATCGAAGTCGAGGCCCTTGGCCGCCATCAACTCGCCCGCCAGCCGCGCTTCCTCGGCACCCTTTTCGGTCACGTCGACGTCCCACCAGCCGGTGAAGCGGTTTTCGAGGTTCCAGGCCGACTGGCCATGGCGGATCAGGACGAGCATGGGCACGAAGCTACTCCTTGCGAGGGATCGGGCGGCTCTGTAGCGCTTCGTGTGGTAACGGCAAACCTGGAGAGCAAGTCATGGCGATCGTGCGGCAAACCATGGTGTATGACGGCCCGGGCGGCCCGTTCGAAGGCGTGTTCGCCTATGACGATGAGGTCGAGACCGCGCGTCCCGGGGTGATGGTCGTCCCCAATGTGCTCGGCCAGAAGGAATCGGACAGCATCACCGCCGAGAATATCGCCAAGCTCGGTTATGTCGGCTTCGTCGCCGATGTGTTCGGGCAGGGGCGGCGCAAGACCTTCACCTCCGAAAATCCGGCCGAATATATGAACGAACTCAATGCCGATCGCGGGCTGCTCCGCGATCGGCTGAAAGCGTCGCTCGACGTGCTCAAGGGTTTCCAGCTGGTCGATCCGGCCAGGACCGCGGTCTATGGCTATTGCTTCGGCGGCAAGTGCGCGCTCGACGTGGCGCGCGCCGGGCTCGATGTGCTGGGCGTCGTGTCGTTTCACGGCGTCTACGACAAGCCCGATTATACCGGCGTCACGCCGATCAAGGCCAAGGTCCTGGTCTGCCACGGCTGGGAAGACCCGATCGCGCCGCCCGACGCGATGGTCGCGCTGGGCAAGGAATTGAGCGAGGGCGAGGCCGATTGGCAGATCCACGCTTACGGCACTGCCGGCCACGCCTTCACCGATATCGACCGCAAGGGCGTGCCACCGACGCGTCCCGGCGTCGCCTATGAGGAACGCGCCGACCGCCGCAGCTGGAAAGCGGCCAGCGACTTCCTCGCGGAACTGTTCGGGTAGGCGCCAGGCGCCTTACGGGCGAACCGAGCTCCTGCGAAAGCAGGAGCTCGGAGTAATGAGGGAAAACGTTCTGAGCCCCTGCGCTCCTGCTTTCGCAGGAGCACGGGTATTTCCGTCCGCTCTTCCCCCGATCAGATCCCGTCGATCACCTCGGCGATCGTTTCCAGGCACGCTACCGCCAGCACCTTGCAGCGCGCCGGCGACCAGCCGAATTCGGGGTCGGGATTGGGATCGTGGTCCTTGAACGGCATTTCCAGCGTCATCGATACTGCGCCGAACCGCTCGGCGAGCTGATTGGTCGACATGGTCAGATTGGCCTTGCCCGGAGCCGACTTCTCATACCCTTTGGCGGTCTGGAATTCGGGCGTGCGCGCGGCGAGGCGGCGGCCGAAATCGTAGAATTTCTCGCCGAATGCGTCGGTCCAGCTCGGAATGCCTTCATAGCCGGCCAGGAAATTGGCCGGAATCGCCTCGTCGCCATGGACGTCCATCGCGAGCTTGACCCCGGTCCGGTCCATCGCGTCGCGGACCAGTTTCACCTCCGGACTCTTCTCCATCGATGGCTCGTGCCATTCGCGGTTGAGGTTGATGCCCGCGGCGTTGGTGCGAAGGTGCCCGCGGAAGGTGCCGTCGGGGTTCATGTTGGGAACGACGTAAAAGGTGCACTTGGCTTTGATCGCGTCGGCGGCCGGGCTCGCCAGCCATTCGAGCGCGCCTTCCATCCACCATTCGGCCATGCTCTCGCCCGGATGCTGGCGGGCATAGAGCCAGACCGGCTTGTCGCCGGTGCCGATCGTGAGCAAGTCGATCGCGCGGCCGTCGAGCGTGTGGCCGAGCTCGCGATGCGCCACGCCGGGCTTGGCGGCATAGGTCGCGATCAGATCCTCGTGCCGCTCCATCGTGTAGGGCGCGAAATAGGCGAACCACGCGACCTTCGCGTCCGACTCCCAGTCGAATTCGAGTACGCCGTTGTCATAGCGAGTCGGGATCATCCGCCACTGGACCCGGTCGGTCGAGGCGCGCGCCTTATAGCCCGGCCAGCCGAACGGATAGGCCGATTGCCCGGCATTGAGGATGCGGAAAGTCAGCTTGCGCCCGGCCGCATTGGCGACGCGGAACGAGAACCATTGATAGAAATCGGACAGATGGTCCTTGGCGATTTCCAGGTCGACGCGGTCGCCCTGGATCTCGACGACGCGGATATTGCCGCCGTCGAACGCGGCGGTGATGGCGGGAAGGGAATCGGTCATTTGACCTCGATAGTCCGGCCCGACTCGCCAGGGAACCCGGTGAACAACGCGCCCGCCAATTTGGGGGCGACCTTGTCCGCTACCGCATTGCCGACCACGCCGATCGCGCGCGACTGGGCGCGGCCTTCCCACACGCCGAGATCGCCCTGGCGCTGGTTGATCTTGACCGACAGCATGCTCAGCGCGTCCTCGCGGTCGCGCCCGCGACCGATCGGGAACGAAATGCCGCCGCCCAGTCCGACACCGCCGTCACGGTTGCCGCTATAGGTGCCGCCTCCAAGGCCGATGCTGAACGGCGAGCGCTCGCGCACCGGACGCGCCTCGGTATGGAAGCCGATCTTGGCGACATAGACGCTCTTCGACCCGTCGGGGACCAGCGTATAGCCTTGCTTGGCCAGGGCACCGCCGACCGCCAGGGCATAGGCCTGATATTCGGGACCGTTATCGATGCCCTCATCGGGCACCAGGGCGATGGTGCCGCGGCCGACCTCATCGGCGCGATAGCGAGTCACTTCGGTGGGGAAGGAAGCGGGCGCGGTCGCGCACCCCGTCACCATCAGGGCTGCCGTCAGCAGGATCGCTTTACGCATTCACTCTTCTCCACCATCGCGTTGCATTGATATATAGCTGGTAAGACGTAGCCGGTTTTGCCTGTCCGTGGGTTGACTTCGGGCAACCCCCACTATAGGCGGCCCGCTTCCCAGTTTCACTGCAATCTTAAAGAAGCGAATCGATCATGAAGATCCGCAATTCCCTGAAGTCGCTCAAGGACCGGCACCGCGATAACCGCGTGATCCGCCGCCGTGGCCGCACTTACGTCATCAACAAGACCAACCGCCGCTTCAAGGCCCGCCAGGGCTGAACCGGTTGCCCGTTGCCGCTATCGGCAACGTGCTGGTCGATCGGAACCATGAGTTCCTGACGAGCGCCTGATCGGTGACGATCGGGCGCTCGACGCGTTTCTGCATCCGTCATGCCGGGCTCGTCCCGGCATCCACCGTGCCTCAAGGCGTCGGCCTGGAGTCTCCAGCCCTCAGCCTGCCTCCCGGTGGACCCCGGGACAAGCCCGGGGTGACCACGCTTAGGGTGAGGCGAGGCGCCTCAACTATACCCCTTCAACTCGTCGCCCATAATCCGCACGACGTGGAGCACGTTGGTCGATCCCGGCGTCTTGAACGGCACGCCGGCCATCACGATCACGCGGTCGCCCGCTTCCGCCAGGTGATGGCGCAGCACCATGCGCTTGGCCTTGGCGACCATTTCCTCGAACGAATCGACGTCGCGCGTGTGGACGGCATAGGCGCCCCATAACAGGCCCGATCGCCGCGCCGTCTCCATCTTGGGCGTCAGCACCATGATCGGCACGCCGGGGCGCTCGCGCGCGATTCGCCGCGCGGTCGATCCCGAACTGGTGAAGCAGACGATGACCTTGGCCTCGATCGTCCGCGCGATGTTCTTGGCCGATTCGGACAGAGCGTCGGCGGTGGTCGGATCGGAGCGTATCACGGTGAAGTGGATACGGTCGCCATGCGCCGGATCGCTTTCGACCGCTTCGCCGATCGCGTTCATCATCGCGACCGATTCGATCGGCCATTTGCCCGCGGCCGATTCGGCCGACAGCATGATCGCATCGGCGCCGTCGTAGATGGCGGTGGCGACGTCCGAGACCTCGGCGCGGGTCGGTGACGGCGATTCGATCATCGATTCGAGCATCTGGGTCGCGACCACCACCGGTTTGCCCTGGCGGCGCGCGGCTTCGACGATCCGCTTCTGCAGCGGCGGCACGGTCTGTGGCGGCAATTCGACGCCAAGGTCGCCGCGCGCCACCATCACGCCGTCGCATGCCTCGATGATCTCCTCGAGCCGCTCGATCGCCGCGGGCTTTTCGATCTTGGCGAGCAATGCCGCCTTGCCGCCGATCAGCTTGCGCGCCTCCATCAGATCCTCGGGCCGTTGCACGAAGCTGAGCGCGATCCAGTCGACATTCTGCTCGACCGCAAAGGCCAGATCGCTGCGGTCCTTCTCCGTCAACGCCGCCATCGGCACGACCACGTCGGGGACGTTCAGCCCCTTATTGTTGCTGAGCGGTCCACCGACCTCGACATTGGTGACGATGCGATTGGCGTCATGCTCTATCACCCGCAGCACGAGCTTGCCGTCGTCGAGCAGCAGGCGCGCGCCCGCTTCCATCGCGACGAAGATTTCCTTGTGCGGCAGTTCGACGCGCGTGGCGTCGCCGGGGGTCTTGTCGCGGTCGAGCACGAACATCGAATCGGTCTTGAGCTCGACGCGGCCCTCGGCGAACTTGCCGACGCGTAGCTTGGGTCCCTGAAGATCGGCCAGGATCGTGGTCGGCCGGCCATATTTCTTCTCGAGTCCGCGGATCGCCTCGATCACGGCGACCTTCGATGCCTGATCGCCATGGCTCATGTTGACGCGGAACGCGTCTGCGCCCGCCTCGAACAGCTTGCCGATCATCTCGGGCGTATTGCTCGCCGGGCCCAATGTCGCGAGAACGCGGACCTTGCGCGAGCGAGGAGCGATGGCCTTGGTCATCCTGGGGAGGTTCCTCTGCTTGTCGAGCGGTGGCTCTAGTGCCTATCTCCGATGGATCAACCGTGGAGCGTATAATGGATAAGCTCGATCAACTCGATGACGCATCTGCCGCCGCGGCGTTTCGCCGTCTGGTGCGCCTGCTTCGGCATCGCGAGGATGCCCAGAATATCGACCTGATGGGGCTTGCCGGCTTTTGCCGCAATTGCCTGTCCGACTGGGTAGGCGAGGCGGCTGGACTGTCGAAAGCCGAGGCGCGCGAAATCGTCTATGGCGAGCCCTATGACGGCTGGAAGGCGCGCCAGCCAGAGGCGACGCCAGAACAGTTGCGACGGATGGACGAGAGCATGGCAAAGAACGCCGCGCTCGACGAGGCGCTCGAGGACAGCTTCCCGGCGAGCGATCCGCCGGCGATGACCGAGCCCAATCGATAGGTATCCGGTCGAATAGCGGTTGAGGGTCCGGCCTCGACCGCTTAGACGGCGGCCCAAGCGCGCTGGCCGCGCCAATGCGATATCGCAATCCATTCGAACAGGCGGGGCATGACGCTCGCCTCACAGTGAGGACTTATGGCTGAAGAACGTGTGGCTGAAGAACGTGGCGAAGGCATGGGTGGCGGACGCGTCGCGGCGGACGAGCTTCGGCTGCTGATCGAGCGCGCCGAGCGGCTGGAAGAAGAGAAGAAGGGCATCGCCGACGATATCAAGGACGTGATGGCCGAGGCGAAGAGCCGTGGCTACGACGTCAAAGCGATCCGCAAGATCCTGGCGATCCGCAAGAAGAAGCGTGAGGAATATCAGGAGGAAGAGGCGATCCTCGAAACCTATCTGCACGCGCTGGGCATGCTCTGATCGAACCGATCCGATCGGATGACGAGGACGGCGGCGCTTGCGTCGCCGTTTTTCATATGGGTGCATTTGGCGCTCGCCCGCGACCTGAGGCAGAATCGTCGCAATGAACTCTCCGGCAACCCATGATGCGATCATCCTCGGCGCCGGTGCCGCGGGAATGATGGCGGCCGCGGTCGCGGGGCAAAACGGGCGGCGCGTGCTGCTCGCCGATCATGCCGACGCGCCGGGCAAGAAGATCCTGATCTCGGGCGGCGGGCGGTGCAATTTCACCAACATCCACACCGCGCCCGATCGCTATCTGTCGGCCAACCCACATTTCGCGCGCTCGGCATTGTCGCGCTACACGCCGGCCGACTTCATCGAGCTGGTCGATCGCTATGGCATCACCTGGCACGAAAAGACGTTGGGCCAATTGTTCTGCGACGGCTCGGCTAAGCAGATCGTGGCGATGCTGCTCGACCAATGTGAGCAGGGCGGGGTCGAGTTGAGCCTCGGGCATGCGGCAGGCGAGGTCGGGTATGCCGACGGGATGTTCAGCATCGCGCTGGGCAATCGCGCGGTATCGGCGCCGAAACTCGTGATCGCGACCGGCGGGCCATCGATTCCGAAAATGGGCGCGACCGGCTTCGCCTATGATGTCGCGCGGCGATTCGGGCTGAAGATAATCGAGCCACGCCCGGCTTTGGTGCCGCTCACCCTGGGCGGCGATGATGTGCTGTTCCGGGATCTGTCGGGGGTCGCGACCGAAGTCGTGGCGAGTGCGGGGCAGGGGCGCTTTCGCGAGGCCGCGTTGTTCACCCATCGCGGACTGTCGGGCCCGGCGATCCTGCAAGTCTCGTCTTATTGGCGAAGTGGCGAGGCGGTGGCGATCGACTTCCTCCCCGATCGCGATGCCGGCTGGCTGCTCGCCGAGAAACGCGCGCGGCCGCGCGCGACGGTGCGATCGGCCCTGGGGCAGGCATTGCCTGACCGCCTGGCCGAAACGCTGGCCGAGCGGCTCGCGCTTTCCGGCAACCTCGCCGATCTGCCCGACAAGGCCCTGGCGGCGGCCGAGGCGCAACTCGCGGGCTGGGCCTTCCATCCCAATGGCACCGAGGGATTCGCCAAGGCCGAAGTGACGATCGGCGGCATCGCGACCGACGGTCTGTCGCAAAAGACGATGGAAGCGAAGGGGGTGCCCGGCCTTCATTTCATTGGCGAGGCGGTCGATGTCACCGGCTGGCTCGGCGGCTATAATTTCCAATGGGCCTGGGCCTCGGGCGTCGCGTGCGGCGAAGCGCTATAGAAGATTGATTCACGCGGAGGCGCGGAGAAGAAGGAGCGCGAAGCGCTCTTATTTCGCTTCATGGGTCTCCCGGCCTCTAAGCCGATCCCAATATCTCCGCGCCTCCGCGCCTCCGCGCCTCCGCGCCTCCGCGTGAATCAAATCAACCCCGCCGCTTTGACCACTCGCGCCACGCGGTTTAGAGACCCCGCCAAACGCCAAAGAGGACCCAATGGCAGGCCATTCCAAGTTCAAGAACATCATGCATCGCAAGGGCGCGCAGGATAAGAAGCGCTCGGGCATGTTTTCCAAGCTCAGCCGCGAAATCACCGTCGCCGCGAAAATGGGTCTCCCAGACCCCGACATGAACCCGCGCCTGCGCGCCGCGGTCAACGCGGCCAAGGCGGCGTCGGTGCCCAAGGACAATATCCAACGCTCGATCGATAAAGCGAGCCGCAGCGATGCCGAGAATTACGAAGAGATCCGCTACGAGGGCTTCGGCCCGGGCGGCGTGTCGCTGATCATCGAGGCGCTGACCGACAATCGCAACCGCACCGCGACCAACGTGCGCACCGCGGTCAGCAAGAATGGCGGCAATCTCGGCGCCTCGGGCTCGGTCAGCCATGGTTTCGACCGCATGGGTCTGATCACCTATCCGGCCAAAGCCGGCGACGCCGACAAGGTGTTCGAGGCGGCGCTCGAGGCGGGTGCCGAGGACGTGTCCTCGTCCGAGGACGGGCACGAAATCTGGACCTCGAACGAATCGCTCCACGAAGTCGCCAAGGCGCTCGAGCCGGTGCTGGGCGAAGCGGAAAGCGCCAAGCTCGCCTGGCGTCCGCAGACGATGGTCGAAGTCGGCGAGGGCGACGCCGCGACGCTGTTCAAGCTGATCGACGCGCTCGACGACGATGACGACGTCCAGACCGTCTGGGGCAATTACGAAGTGTCCGACGACGTGATGGAGAAACTGGGTTGAGCCAATTTCCCTCTCCCGACGGGAGAGGGAAGGGGCCCGCTCGCGAAGCGAGTGGGAAGGGTGAGGGCAGTTATGCCACAGCACCTGTCCTCACCCTTCCGCCGCTTCGCGGCTCCCTCCCTCTCCCAGAGGGAGAGGGAATTTGATCATCCTCGGTCTCGATCCCGGCCTCGGCACGACCGGCTGGGGCGTGATCCGGGCGGAGGGCAACCGGCTGTCCCACCTCGCCAACGGTCAGCTCAAGACCGACGCCAAGGAAAGCTTGCCGCGTCGCTTGGCGCATCTCGACGCCATGCTCGCGGCGCTGATCGCCGATCATGCCCCGGATGCCGCAGCGGTCGAGGAAGTGTTCGTCAACATGAATCCGCAATCGACGCTCAAGCTCGGCCAGGCGCGCGGCGTCGTACTGCTCGGTGCCGCGCGGGTCGGGATCGACACCGGCGAATATGCCGCGCGGCTGGTCAAGAAGGCAGTGGTCGGCGTCGGCAATGCCGAAAAGGCGCAGGTCCACGCGATGGTCGCGCGGCTGCTGCCCGGCGTGAAGATCGCCGGCGCTGATGCGGCCGACGCGCTGGCGGTGGCGATCTGCCATGCGCATCACCTCGCGAGCGCGCGGCGGATCGGCTAGCTCCTCGCGACAATGTCGGCGATGACCTGATCGATCGTGGTCGTCGCCTTGAGTGCACCTGCACCGCCGTCGGCGAAATCGATCCAGCCCTGGTTAAAGCCATCGATCATCTGCATCCGCGGCAGCGGGTTGGCCATGCCGGCGGCGCGGAACTCAGCTTCCCAGCCGTAACGCGCGACCGGCTCGGCGCGCACGTCATGGCCGAGGGCGCGGGCAAAGGCGGCAGCGATCTGGTCGGGAGATACGCGGTCGACCGCCTGGAGCTCGACGATCGTGGGTGCGTAGGCGGCGAGCAGCAGATCGGCGGCGCATTGCCCGACATCGCTCGATGCGACCATCGGGATGGCGCGATCGGTTGGCTGCAAATGGCTGCGGAACGTGCCGCGCCGCGCGTCCGCCAGATCGCCGGCGGCATTGTCCATGAACCAGGCGGCGCGGAGGAAGGTCGTCCGGCTAGGGAGATCGGCCAGCGCGGCCTCGAGCAGTCCCAATTGATTGAGCAGGTTCGGTTGAGTTGCATCTGCCCCGACGGTCGATAACGCGACCAGTCGCTCGGGCCGCGCCGTCACCAGCGCATCGTGGAGTGTCGCGATCATCGCGCGGGCGGCGGGGAAACCCGGCGCGGGGTCGAATTGCGGTGGGAGCATCGCGAACACGCCGCGCGCGCCGTCGAACGCCGCCGCCAGCGACCGCTCGTCGTCGAGCGTCGCGATCGCTACCTCGCATCTCGCCTCGGACCAAGCCGCACCCTTGTCCTCCTCGCGCACGATCGCGCGCACCGGCGCACCCGCTGCCAGCAGATGCCGCGCGACCGAGCCGCCGACTTTTCCCGTCACTCCCATCACCGCGAACATGATCGCCTCCTCGATTGCAGGATCGCGATGTGGACGCAGAGCACTGGTGATTCAAACGCGCTTATGTCAGATCATTCGTGCGTTACAAGCAGGAGCGGGCGATGCCCTATGACGGACGGCTGATTGCCGGCGCGACCGTGCTGATGGCGGTAGTGGAAGCTGGATCGATTGCGCGCGCCGCCGCTGCGCTCGGCTTGTCGCCGTCGGGCGCAAGCCGCGCGCTGCAGCGGCTCGAAACGCGGATCGGCGTGCGGCTGGTCGACCGCACCACACGCGCGCTGTCGCTGACCGACGAGGGACGGCGCTTCTACGAACAGGCCGGACCGCTAATTGAGGGGATCGAGGAAGCGGCGCTCGACGTCGCGGGTGCCGGCGCTAGCGTGCGCGGACGGCTCCGCGTCAATATCGATGCCTTTTTCTCGCGCGCGGTGCTGGCCGAGCATCTGGCCGGTTTCCTGGCGCGCCATCCCGAGCTGAGCGTCGACTTGGTGATGCGCGACCGCACCGGCGACCTGATCGCTGACGGATTCGACCTGGCCATCCGGTTCGGCGACCCGCCGGCGGGGCGGCTGATCGCGCGCAAGCTGGCAGAAACGCGCGTGCTCACCGTCGCGGCGCCCGCCTATCTCGCCGCGCATGGCGAGCCGAGGCATCCGCGCGAGCTGGCCGATCACGCCTGTATCGATTTCTACGACGCGGCGAACGGCCGCTCCTATCCCTGGGAATTCCGCCGCGGGGATGACATGGTGCCGGTGACACCGCCGGCGCGACTGATGGTTTCCGACAGCGGGACGATGGCGGGCGCCTGCGTCGCCGGCGTAGGCATCGCACAATTTCTCGAACTGGGGACCGAGGATCTGGTGACGAGCGGCGCGGTGGTGCCGATCCTGACCGATTGGGCGGACGAACGCTTTCCGCTCTATGCCCTGATGCCCTCGCGGCACCAGCGCGCGGCGCGTGTCCGCGCCTTCATCGATTTCGTCGTCGAGGTTATCGCGGCGCGACGGGCAGGATGAATTTCGCTTCCCTAGCGCGGGTTGTTCCGGTTATGTCCCGCGGATGATCGCACACCTCCGCGGCCGCCTCGAAGCGACCGGCATCGACCATGCAGTGATCGACGTCGGCGGCGTCGGCTATCTGGTCGGCGCCTCGGCCAAGACGCTCGCGGCGATCGGCCCGATCGGCGAGGCGGCGACGTTGTTCACCGAGATGCTGGTCGCCGAGGATTCGATCCGGCTGGTCGGCTTCGCGCGTCCCGACGAACGCGATTGGTTCCGCCTGCTGACCGGCGTCCAGGGCGTGGGCGCACGCGTCGCGCTGGCGATTCTGTCGGTGCTCGAGCCGGTCGAGATCGCAAAAGCGGTGGCCGCGCAGGACAAGGCGATGGTGGCGCGGGCTAATGGCGTCGGACCCAAACTGGCCGAGCGTATCGTCCGCGAGTTGAAGGACAAGGTCGGCGGCGTGATCCCGGGCAGCCTGACCCCGGTTTCGGCAGCGATGGGCGCGGCGCAGGATGCGGTATCGGCGCTGCTCAACCTCGGCTTCCGCCCCGCCGAGGCTAATGCGGCGGTGGGGGCGGCGGAAGAGGAGCTGGGTGCCGGCGCCGGTCTGGATGCGCTGGTGCGGCTGGCGTTGCGGAAGGCAGCGAAATGACGGACGAGACGACGGTACGCCGCGCCACTTGCGCTTGCGGCCAACTCGCGATCGAGTGCGCCGGCGAACCGGTACGCGTCTCGGTCTGCCATTGCCTCGACTGTCAGCGGCGCTCGGGCAGCGCGTTCGCGATGCAGGCGCGGTTCCCTAACGATCGCGTCACCATTTCGGGGCAGTCGAAACAATGGACGCGGGTCGGCGATGAGGGCGGCAAGGGCGTAATGGATTTCTGTCCCGATTGCGGCTCGACCTTGTTCTATCGGGTCGAATTCGATCCCGACGTGGTCGCCGTGGCGGTCGGCGGCTTTGGCGACCCGAATTTTCCGCAGCCGGTCTATTCGGTCTACGAGACGCGCAAGCACCGCTGGCTCGAGATCGTCGGAGACGGCATCGAGCATTACGAATGACTGCCTATGTCATTTCCAGGGTGACGATGAAGCCGGGCCCCGCGCTCGAGGCGTATCGACGGCTCGCTGCGGCGTCGATCGCGCGGCATGGCGGGCGGTATCTTGCGCGCGGTGGAGCGATGACCGTGCTCGAAGGCGAGTGGCGCGCAGGAGCGGTGCTGTTGGCTTTCCCCAGCATCGAAGCGGCACGTGCCTGGTATGCCTCTCCCGATTATGCCGAAGCGCTGGCGCATCGCGACGACGCGGTCGAACGCGATCTGATCATGGTCGAGGGGTTCGATTCCTGACCGCTGCGCGGCAGAGCGTGCCAGGCGTGCGACGGTCAGTTTATTGATATAGCGAAACAATTATTCGGCCGGCTGGTCAGGGTCTAGGCTGTCGCTCCCGAACGATGGGAGGACGTATGAAGCGACTTTTGTTGGCTACCAGCGCGTTCCTGCTGATTTTACCCGATATCGGTGCCGCCTTCGCTCAGGTCGGACCGAAACTGCCCCCCGGCGCGACGACCAAGCCGGGCCGCCCGGGCGGTCCGCAGATCCAGCCGCCCCGGCCACAGCCTCCCAAGCCACGGCCTCCACGGCCTCGCCC
>NZ_BCYU01000025.1 GCF_001598355.1 Sphingomonas asaccharolytica NBRC 15499 | reverse complement strand
CCCGACTCCCGCCGCGCATATGGCGGGATCGGGCGGCGCTTTCAAGCCATTAGACCGCTTCTACCAGCGAACGCGGACTTTGCGGCATGTCCGGACCTTATGGCCATGACGCCAGCGCACCGTGCACACCTTTTTCCACTTCCAACCATGATGTCCGTGGCCCCAGCGCTGGGGCGCAGGCGCCGCACTGGCGGGAGTGACCGGCGTAAGTGCCGACGCGGCGAGAATTCCAGCAGCAACTACAGCGAGAAATTTCATGGCGTGTCTCTCCATGCTTTTTTCGCCCCCCGGCGCATCCAAACGCCTAACATGCAGCGTCCGTTCCACGAACGAAATAATGCTTAGTCACGGTAAAACGGGGATTAAATAGGTCAGCGTCCCTGCATGTTTTTTGCCTCGGGCGGAATACGCACGGTCAGCGTCTCGAGCACCTCGCTCAGCCAGATCTGGCATGCGAGTCGGCTATATCGCGTGGCGCCCGACGCTAGGTCGAGCATGTCCTCTTCGTCCTCGACGGCAGGAGGCAATTTCGCGAAATCCTGGGGATCGACGATCACGTGACAGGTCGAACAGGCCATCTGTCCCTCGCACGTTCCTTCGAGCGGTTCGCCGGCATTCTGCGCCACCTCGAGCAGGCGATCGCCCGGACGCGCCTCGACTTCGCGCGTGGCGCCATCGCGCTCGATGAAGATCACGCGAGTCACGCCGCGATCCTCTGCGCACGGGCGGCGGCGTCGATGCGCTTGAGCGCGTTCACCAATTCCTCCTCGGTCGTATAGCGGCCGAAACCGATGCGGAAGCTGTTGCGGGCCTGGCCAGTGCTTAGTCCAATCGCTTCCAGCACATGGCTCGGCCGCCCCGAGCCGCTGGCACAAGCCGACCCCGCCGAAAAGGCGATATCGCGCAGATCGGACATCAGTCGCGCGACGTCCAGCCCGTCACGGCGAATGTTGAGATTGCCGCGATAGCGGTGCTCGAGCGATCCGTTGACGGTCCAGTCCGCGCCCAGCGTCGAATGCGCGACCGACCATAGCCTCTCGACATGTGCCGTATCCTGGTCACGCTGGCTCGCCATCAGCGCCGCCGCTGCGCCGAAGCCTGCGCATAAGGCAGGGCTGAGCGTGCCTGAGCGCCCCGCCGCTTCCTGTCCGCCACCATGGAGCAATGGCGCCAGCGCAACGCCGTCGCGGATCCACAGCGCGCCAATGCCCTTGGGACCGTGGATCTTGTGCGCCGACAGCGCGATGAGATCGCAGCCCTCCGGAATCGTCACCCGACCATAACCTTGCACTGCATCGCACAGTAACAAGGCGCCCGCCTGTTGCGCCAGTTCGGCCAGTTCGGCGATCGGCTGGATCACCCCGATCTCATTATTGACCAACATCGCCGCGACCAGTTTCACACCGGGCCTGATCGCCGATCGCGCCGCGTCGAGATCGACCAGACCGTCATGGCCAACCGGCAGCACCACCGCGTCACCCGCAGCCTCCGCGGTGTCGAGCACAGCGGCATGCTCGGTGGCGATAGTCACGATCGGGCCGCCGACACCCTTGATCGCCCAGTTGAGCGCCTCGGTCGCGCCTCCGGTGAAGCTGACCGTTCCGCTGGCGGGCAACAGCGCGGCAACCTGCGTCCGCGCAACCTCGATCGCCGCTTTGGCCGCGCGACCGGGGCCATGCGCCGAATGCGGATTGGCATGCTGGTCGCGCAGCCAGGGCAGCATCGCGTCGAGCGCCTCCGGCGCGAGCGGCGTGGTCGCCTGGTAATCGAGATAGATCATGCCGCGCGCGCCAGCGATGCCGCGATCTCACGCCAGATCGCGATGAAGGCGTCGAGCTCGGCGCGCGTGGTCGATCGTCCGAAGCTCACCCGCACCACTTCCTGCGATGCCTGGATATCCCAGCCCATCGCCGACAAGACGTGGCTCGGCTTCATGCTGCCGCTCGCACACGCGCTTCCCGCCGACACCGCGATCCCAGCCATGTCGAAGCGAATCGACTGCGTCGTCGCCGCGACGCCAGGCATGCGGTACGAACCGATCGCAGGATGGCGGAGTGCGCCGGCAAGCACCGGCTCGCCACCCGATGCCTCCATCTCCTTGTCCAGATAGGCACGCAGGTCCGCATAGCGGGCGACATCCTCTGGCTCGCCCAACGCCGCCGCATAGCCGACTATGCCCGGCATATTCTCGGTCCCCGGCCGGTATCCCCGCTCCTGCCCCCCGGTCGGATCGAGCGTTGCAAGGTCGCGTACGAGCAGCGCGCCGACGCCGATCGGTCCGCCGCGCTTATGTGCCGAAAGCGCGACGAAATCGGCGTGTCGCGCCACCTCGCGATCGGCTCCCACCGGCATTTGCGCGGCATCGACCAGCAGCAGATGGCCGCCGGCATGGATCTGTTCGGCCAGTTCGGCGATCGGCTGGCGAATTCCGGTCTCGCTATTGGCCCATTGGATCGCGACGACCGCCCGCCCCTCACCCGCCATCGCGGCATCGAGCGCGGCACGATCGACCAGCCCCGCCGCGTCAACCGGCACCAATGCTATATCGTAAGCCGCGCGCAGAACCGCGTCGTGCTCGACCGCGCTCGCCAATCGGCGCACCACGGCCGAGCGGGTCAGCGCGATCGCCAGCGCCTCGCTCGATCCGCTGGTGAACAGCACTTCGCCCGGCCAGCCATAAGCCGCGGCGATCTGTCCCCGCGCCTTCTCCAGCATCGCCTTGGCCGCGCGCCCCTCTGCGTGTGGCGACGACGGATTGGCCCAGTTCGCGAATCCGTCAGCCATCGCCTCGCGCGCCGCGGGCAACAGCGGCGTGGTCGCGGCATGGTCGAGATAGATACGCTTAGTCGCCAAGGGTCCGACTCGTTCCAATTGCGTGTTGGGGCCTGCTGCCTATATAGCGCGCAACCTTTAGCGCCACACCGGCGCCTCTGCGGCTAAAAGAACAGGACACGATGCCCGAAGTCATTTTTCCCGGCCCCGAGGGCCGTCTCGAAGGTCGTTTCGCCCCCGCGCCCAAGCCGCGCGCACCGGTCGCGATGATCCTGCATCCCCATCCGATGTCGGGCGGCACGATGAACAACCGCATCGTGATCGAGCTCTACAAGACGTTCCAGCGGCGCGGCTTCGCGACCTTGCGCTTCAATTTCCGCGGCGTCGGCAAAAGCCAGGGCGTGTTCGACAATGGCATTGGCGAACTGAGCGACGCCGCCTCGGCGCTCGACTGGGTACAGAGCTTCCATGCCGAGGCCTCGACCACCTGGGTCGCCGGATTCGGATTCGGCGCGTGGATCGGCATGCAGTTGCTGATGCGCCGTCCCGAGATTCGCGGTTTCATCTCGATCGCGCCGCCGGCGAACATGTTCGACTTCACGTTCCTCGCACCCTGCCCCGCATCGGGCATCATCATCCAGGGCGAGAATGACGAGGTCGTCACCCCGATCGCGGTGCAAAAGCTGGTCGACAAATTGCGCACCCAGAAGCACATCACGATCCACCATGACACGATTCCCAAGGCCAACCATTTCTTCGAACACGAAATGGGCGAGCTGATGGGCAGCGTGGACAAGTATCTGGATATGCGGCTCGATCCGAACTCGCCGATTCGGTGAGGCTCGGCGCGCGGCTCCGGTCCTCCCCATCGCCGATGGGGAGGATTGCCGGGAACTCTGGCCAAACTTGACCGGCCCCGCTAGCGTCCCGCTCCATGCAGTTCCTCAAGATCCTCTTCTGGTGCCTGATCAGCTTCGTCGCGGCGATCTTCACGTATGGCAATTGGAGCTGGGTGACGATCAACCTGTGGGGCGGATTGGTCGCGGAAGTGAACCTTCCCTTCATGATGCTGCTTACGTTCCTGGCCGGCGTGGTCCCGACCTGGCTCTATTACCGCACGATCCGCTGGCGCCTGACGCAGCGGCTGACGACCGCGGAGCGCGTGATCGCCGATCTGAAACCAGTGGTGCCGATGGGCGCCGATCCCGGTCCGGTGCTTGCGGCGCCGATCCCGGCGACCACGCCGCCGGCACCGCCCAAGCCGCCGAAACAGCCGCCGCTCGAGCTGACGCCATGACCAGCCGCATCTATGTCGCGCTCGACACGCCCGATATCGACAAGGCGAAGGCGATTGCCGCGCGGGTCCGCCACCATGTCGGCGGGATCAAGCTGGGCCTCGAATTCTTCATGGCCAATGGCCGCCACGGCGTGCTGGAGATGCACGAGCTTGGTCTGCCGATCTTCCTCGACCTCAAGCTGCACGACATTCCCAACACCGTGGGGAAAGCGATCCAGGCGTTGCGCGGGCTCGAGCCGGCGGTGCTGACAGTCCATGCCAGCGGCGGACGCGCGATGCTGGAGGATGCCAAGGCTGCCGCGCCGAGCAATACCAAGGTCGTCGCGGTGACGATGCTGACCAGCCTGGACGAGAACGACTTGCGCGCCACCGGGGTCGACGGGTCGTCGCACGATCAGGTGCTGCGGCTGACCGAGCTGGCGATGGACGCGGGAGTCGACGGCATCGTGTGTTCGGGCGAGGAAGTCCGCGCGGCGCATAAATTATGGCCCAAGGGCTTCTTCGTCGTGCCGGGTGTTCGCCCGGCGAACGGCGCCATCGGCGATCAGAAACGCGTCGTGACGCCGCGCGCGGCTGTCGACGCCGGCGCCTCGATCCTGGTGGTCGGTCGACCGATCACCGGGGCGGAAGATCCCGATCTCGCCGCGCGCGAGATCGGCGCAACGCTCTGATCATGGAGTTGGCGCGCGGAGCGCTGACGGCCGGCCTGCTCGTTGCGGCCGCATTGGGCTTGCCGGCGCAAGCCGCGTCCTATTCCGGCTATATCGTCATGCCGTTCGATCAGGCGAAGGCGCTGCTGTCGCAATGTTCCCGCCCGACGCCTCTGCTGGGCGAGCAAGGTTGGAGTCCTTCACCAAGCGATATCGTGCAGTTCGAAGCGGCACTCCCCAACGCACTGGCCCCGGCAGCTGCCAAACACCCGTTTCTCAAAGCGGTACCCAAGGGCTGGCTGCGCCAATATGTCGGGATGATCCGCAAAGGGCATCGGGTCATCTACGGCAATTTCTTCCCGTCCGGGTTTGACGGCGAATTCAACTATTGGCGTCGCGAGCCCGTCGTCGTTTGCGACGGCGGGGCCGCGTTCTTCGGCGCGGAGTTCGACGCCGATCGCAATGCGATCACCAACATCGAATTCAACGGTTACGCATGACGCCTTTGACTGTTCGACCCGCGGCCATCGATGACCTTCCCGCGCTCCAACCGCTGATCCAACGCGCCTATCGCGGCGACGACGCCCGCGCCGGCTGGACGCATGAAGCTGATCTGCTCGACGGCGAACGGATCGGGGTCGGCGAGTTGGGGGCGATGATCGCCGATCCGGCCGAACGCCTGCTGGTCGGGTTCGATGGCGATCGCATGGTCGGCTGCGTCCGCGTCGCAAATTCAGGCGGCGGGCTCGCCTATCTCGGGCTGCTATGCGTCGATCCCAGGCTGCAAGCGGGCGGCTATGGCAAGCAATTGATCTCCGCTGCAGAAGCCACAGCGCACCAGGAGTTCGCCGCCGACCGGATCGAAATGACGGTGATCGACAAGCGCGCCGAGTTGATCGCCTTCTATGAGCGCCGCGGGTATGCGCAGGTCGGAACGCGCGACTTTCCGGTCCTAGTCGACCCTCCGCTTCACATGGTCGTGCTGGAAAAGCCGCTCGGCTGAGTCCCGCGTCGCCGTCCATTCGCGCCGAGCCACTCCCGCATGGCCATCCGCCCCTCGACGCGTCTATAGCGCCGCCATGTCTCGCGTCACCGCCAAGATCTGCGGCCTCAGCACGCCCGAAACGCTCGATGCCGCGATCGCCGGCGGGGCGAGTCATGTCGGGTTGATGTTCTTTGCGCCTTCGCCGCGCAATTTATCGTTCGATGCGGCCGCGGGTCTCGCCGCCCGCATACCGGCCAGCGTGTCGCGCGTGGGCGTGTTCGTCGATCCGAATGATGCCTTGCTTGAGGCCGCCATTGCCGCCGCCAACCTCGATGCCGTCCAACTCCACAGCACGACGCCTGCCCGCGCTGCGGCGATCAGGGCGCGCATTCCGGTGTGGGTAGCCATCGCGGTCAAGACGCGCACGGACCTGGACAGCGCGCTCAACTATCGAGACGCGGCCGACAAAATCCTGTTCGACGCCAAGACGCCGGACGGCGCGACCCGACCGGGCGGCATGGGAATTCGCTTCGACTGGAGCCTGCTCGATGGGTTCCGGCACGCAATGCCCTGGGCACTGTCGGGGGGGCTCACGCCCGACAACGTGGCCGAAGCCGCAACGCGCACCGGCGCGACCTTGGTCGACGCCTCATCCGGGCTCGAAACCGCGCCCGGCGTTAAGGATGTGGACAAGATCGCCGCGTTCCTTAAAGCGGTCGCGCAATGCTGATGCCGATCCTCCCTGCCCTGCGCATCCCGCAACGATGGCGCTGATCGCTGTTCGAAGCGATTGGACTAATGTTGTGACGAGGAAATAACGGTAATGTCGGACCCTGATCTTTTGTCGAATTCGTATCGTACCCAACCCGATGATCGCGGGCATTTCGGCCAGTTCGGCGGCCGTTTCGTCGCCGAGACGCTGATGCCGCTGATCCTCGACCTCGAGCGCGAATATCGCGCGGCGCAGGTCGACCCCGCCTTCGCGCAGGAATTCGACGATCTGCTCGAACATTATGTCGGCCGGCCCAGCCCGCTCTATTTCGCCGAGCGGCTGACCGCGGCGATCCGCGCGGGATCTGAGCCCGGCAAGGGCGCGCAAGTGTGGTTCAAGCGCGACGAGCTCAACCATACCGGCGCGCACAAGATCAACAATTGCATCGGCCAGATCCTGCTCGCACGCCGCATGGGCAAGACCCGGATCATCGCCGAGACCGGCGCCGGCCAGCACGGCGTCGCCACCGCCACCGTCTGCGCGCGCTTCGGCCTGCCTTGCGTCATCTACATGGGCGCCAAGGACGTCGAGCGGCAGCAGCCCAACGTCTTCCGGATGAAGCTGCTCGGCGCCGAGGTGATCCCGGTCACCAGCGGCGCCAACACGCTCAAGGACGCGATGAACGAGGCGCTGCGCGATTGGGTCGCGAACGTCCACGACACCTTCTACATCATCGGCACCGCGGCTGGGCCGCATCCCTATCCCGAGCTGGTCCGCGACTTTCAGTCGGTGATCGGCAAGGAAGCGCGCGCGCAGATGCTGTCGCGGATCAATCGCCTGCCTGACTTGCTGGTCGCCGCCATCGGCGGCGGGTCGAATGCGATCGGGCTGTTCCATCCGTTCCTCGACGATCCCGACGTACGCATGCTCGGCGTCGAGGCGGCGGGCGAAGGGCTCGAACGCAAGCACGCCGCGAGCCTGGCCGGCGGATTCCCCGGCATACTCCACGGCAACCGCACCTATCTCCTCCAGGATGATGACGGCCAGATCGCCGAAGCGCATTCGATTTCGGCGGGGCTCGATTATCCCGGCATCGGTCCGGAACATGCCTGGCTCAAGGACATCGGACGCGTTGATTACACCTCGGCGACTGACGAGGAAGCACTCGACGCGTTTCAGCTCTTGTGCCGCACCGAGGGTATCATCCCGGCACTCGAACCTTCACACGCGATCGCAGCCGTGACCAAGAAGGCTCGGGAAATGGACGAAAATAAGATCATCCTCGCGAACCTGTGCGGGCGCGGCGACAAGGACATCTTCACCGTCGCCGAAGCGCTGGGGGTGAAGATATGACATTGAATCTGAGACAAGCCGTCACCAGCGCGCTGATCGGCGGTATTGCTGCCGCTTTGGTTGGTGTCGTTCTCCATCATGGCGCATTTGGAAGTAACCAGTTCGCCTTTGCCGCCGCTATAGGCTTAGCCATCGGTGCTTCGCGACTGATCGAGGTCGGGAAAAAGCGATGACCCGCCTCTCCCAAGCTTTCGCCAAGGGCCATCCCGCCCTCGTCGCGTTTGTCACCGCCGGCGACCCCGGGCGGTTCGCTACGGGGCCGATCCTCGACGCCCTCGTCGAGGGCGGCGCCGACGTGATCGAACTCGGCATGCCATTCACCGACCCGATGGCGGACGGCCCCGCCATTCAGGCAGCGAATTTGCGCAGCCTCGCGGCGGGCACGACCACGGCGGACATCCTCGCCATCGCGATGGCGTTCCGTGAGCGTCATCCGACCGTCCCGCTCGTCCTGATGGGCTATGCCAACCCGATGACCCGGCGCGGTGCCGATTGGTTCGCCGAGCGCGCCAAGGAAGCCGGCGTCGATGGCGTGATCTGCGTCGACATTCCGCCTGAGGAAGACGATTCGCTCGGGCCGGCGCTGCGCGGCAATGGCGTCGACCTGATCCGCCTCGCTACCCCGACCACCGACGCCGCGCGACTGCCGACCGTGCTCGAAGGCGCTAGCGGGTTCCTCTATTACGTCTCGGTCGCAGGCATCACCGGCAAGCAACAAGCGGTGCAGGCCTCGATCGAGGAAGCCGTCGCGCGCCTCAAGGCCGCCACCAAGCTGCCCGTTGCGGTCGGCTTCGGCGTCCGCACGCCCGATCAGGCCGCGGCGATCGCGCAGGTCGCCGATGGCGTCGTGGTCGGATCAGCGATCGTCGAACTGGTCGGGCAGCATGGCAAGGATGCGGCCGAGCCGGTGCGCGCCTATATCGCGAGTCTCGCCGGCGCGATCCGCGCCGCCAGAAAGGAAGTGGCATGAGCTGGCTGACCAACGTCCGCAACGCGCTGTCGTACGTCATCCCCAAGAAGGAAAGCCCCGACAACCTCTGGCATAAGTGCAAGGGGTGCGGGCAGATGGTGTTCGCCAAGGAACTGGCCGACAATCTCTACGTCTGCCCCAATTGCGCGTTCCATGAGCGGATCGGGCCGGATGTCCGCTTCGCGCAGATTTTCGACGCCGGTTCGTTCGCGACGCTGACTCCGCCCAAGGTTCAGGACGATCCGCTCAAGTTCCGCGATCAGAAGAAATATACCGATCGCATCAAGGCGGCACGCGCTGCCACCGGTGAGAGCGATGCGCTGATCAACGCAACCGGCACGATCGAGGGCCGCAAGGCGGTAGTCGGCGTCCAGGATTTCGCCTTCATGGGCGGATCGATGGGGCTCGCGGTGGGCGAAGCGTTCGTGCGCGGAGTCGAGGCAGCGATCAGCGAAGGTGCTCCTTATATCATCTTCACCGCGGCGGGCGGCGCGCGGATGCAGGAAGGCATATTGAGCCTGATGCAGATGCCACGCGCGACAGTCGCGATCCAGATGCTCCACGATGTCGGCCTGCCGTATATCGTTGTGCTGACCGACCCGACCACCGGTGGCGTCACCGCGAGCTATGCGATGCTCGGCGACGTGCAGATTTCGGAGCCCGGCGCGCTGATCGGCTTTGCCGGCCAGCGGGTGATCGAACAAACCATCCGCGAAAAGCTGCCCGAGGGGTTCCAGCGCGCGGAATATCTGCTCGACCACGGCATGCTCGACATGGTCACGCCGCGCGCGGAGCTGCGCCCGACTTTAGCGCGGCTGATCGACTATATCGGTGGGCAGCGTAAGGCGGCGTAAACTCCCCTCCCGCTTGCGGGAGGGAACTCACTGCCTTTAACTAGTCAATCATGCCCCCGGCATGATTGAGAAATACGCGGGGCGCATTTCGGCCAGTTGCAGGCAGCGAGTTGGGAGGGCATGTGGCGTCCGTGCTGACTGACACGCCCTCCCCTAACCCCTCCCGCAAGCGGGAGGGGAATTAGAGATGCCCGACCACGCCACCTCCTCCGACCCCGCGGTGCAGCGCCAGCTCGACCGGCTATGGGCGCTTTCGCCCGGCGCCGACATCCTCGGCCTGGAGCGGATCACCGAGTTGCTCGAGCGCATCGGCAATCCGCATGATCTTTTGCCCCCGGTGCTCCATGTCGCCGGGACCAACGGCAAGGGTTCGACTTGCGCCTTCCTGCGCGCGGCGATCGAGGCGGCAGGCTACACGACGCATGTTTATTCGAGCCCGCATCTCGTGCGTTTCAACGAACGTATTCGCCTCGCCGGCCGGTTGATCGAAGATACCGAACTAGCGCCCTTGCTCGAGGAAGTGCTCGACGCCGGCGGCGATATTGGGGCGAGCTTCTTCGAAGTAACGACCGCCGCGGCATTCCTCGCCTTCGCCCGCACGCCGGCCGATGCCTGTATCGTCGAGGTCGGTCTCGGCGGCCGGCTCGACGCGACGAACGTCATCGCGCAGCCAATCGTCACCGGCATCGCCCAACTCGGCATCGACCACGAACGCTTCCTCGGCACGACGATCGAGGACATCGCCGCCGAAAAGGCCGGCATCGCCAAACCGCAAGTGCCGCTGGTGACGATGCGCTATCAGCCGTCGGTCGAGGCGCGGGTCAATGCGGTCGCGCGAACCGCCGGGGCGCCGGTGTCACCCGAAGGCAGGAACTGGTTCTGGGCGGCCGATGACGGCCACCTCGCCTATCGCGACGCCGCCGGGAAGGTGCAGACGCCGCTGCCGGTGCTGGTCGGGCCGCACCAGCCGGGCAATCTCGCCTTGGCGATCGCCATGCTCCATCATCAAAAGACGCTGACCATTCCGCCCGATGCCTTCGTCGCCGCGGCCGAGCACGCGACCTGGCCCGCGCGGATGCAATTGCTCGGCGACGGCCCGCTGACGCGCCTATTGCCGTCCGGCAGCGAGATCTGGCTAGACGGCGGCCACAACGCTGCCGCAGGCGCCAGCGTCGCCGCGGCGTTGCGCGAGGTGCTCGATCATCGCGAGACGGACGGCGCGCACATGATCGTCGGCATGCTGTCCAACAAGGATCCCGCCGGATTGCTGCTGCCGTTCGCCGGGCTGACCAAGAGCTTCCATGCCGTTCCGGTCGGTGGTCATGAATGTCACAGCGCCGAGGTGCTGGGAGCAGTCGCCCGCGACATCGGCATGGCACCGCAGTCTGCGGAGACAGTCGAGGCGGCGCTGCACGCGATCGGCGGCGATGCCAAGGAATCGGTGACGGTGATGATCCTGGGCTCGCTCTATCTGGCGGGCGAATTGCTCGCGGCGAACGGCGAAGCGCCGGCGTGACGAATTATTGCGATTGACTATCAATAGCGAGTTGCCGACTATGCGGCTCCCATCACGGAGTCGCCCCATGGCCCCCACCCTAATGCCCACGTCGCTGGTCAGCGAAGCCCTGCCGCACCGCCTGCCGGAAACCATGGCCGCGCGGCTCCTGCTGCTCGCGATCCGGCGGATGGGTGCGCACGGGCTCAACGACGCCGTTGCCGCCAACACCTTTCTGAGCGCATTCGGTGCGGGGTTCCGCCGGCCGCTGTTACTCGCCCGCGCGTTCATGGCCGAACTCGCCGCGACCTCGACCACGACGATCCCGATCGCGCCGTGCTGTTGTGCTCGGATGACCTGGGCGGAGCAGACGATGATCACCGCGATCGGCCATGCCGAGCGCCGGCCGGAAACCGCGCGCCTGCTGCTGGCGGATTTGATGGCGCAACGCCGTGCCGATGCGATCGTGGCGACAGCGGCGGCCTTGTCAGGAGCATTTGCCGATGCAGGGCTGCCGATCGGCATTCAATAATCCGTAAGCCGTCTGCTACCCCGCCGCTCGCAGCTCGCGCAATTTGTCGGTCGCCCAGCGGTACATGTCACCCTCGGCCTGGCGCTGGTGGCGATCAAGCCGCTTCATCCGATCCTCAACTTCCTCCAGCACGCCCAGCGCCTCGCGCTTGCGGCCGAGCTCGATCAGCAACGCGGCATAGCGGCAACGCGCTTCCTCGCCGGGCATCCGCGTGACGATGTCGCGATAGATCGCCAGCGCGTCGTCCTGCCGTCCGAGATGGTCGTAGATTCGCGCGCGGAGCAGATCGAGCCGATCGCGATCGCTCTGCCCCGATGGCTTGGCGATCGCGTCGATCACCTGTTGCGCCTCGTCGATTTTGCCTTCTTCGAACAGCGCTCTGGCGAGCTTGGTTTCGGTCCGCGTGTCGGGCAGTGGCTGCGCGCCGATCGCCTCGCGATAGAGTGGGATCGCCTCGGCCGGTCGGTTGACCGCCGACAGCGCATCGGCCAGCCGGATACGGTTGGCGATCGTATCCGCCAGCCCCAGCGCGTCGCGTGCCACGCGCACTTCACGCTGGGGATCGATCGCCTTGGCTGCTTGCGCCCGCATCGTACGGACATGGCGATTGCCCTGCATGCCCGGCAGCACTTCGACGATGAAATAGGCAATGCAGCCGACCATCGGGAAGAATACCAAAGGCCAGATCCAGAACGTGTTGCGGCTGTTGCGCACGCAATGCACCACGCAGGCGATCTGGCAGACGATCGTCCCGCCCGACAGGATCAGGAACAGCATCAGGCGGGCTCGCCGGTATTGCCGGCCTCGACCACCGTCGGGATGCGCGATGCACGCCACCATTCGAGCAGGACGAACAGAATGGCGAGCACCCCCACCGCGGCGACATAGCGGAACACGTCGGCATAGCCGTATTTGTCGATCATCTCGCCCGCCATGCCCTTGCCGAGCGATCCGATCAGGAAGGTCAGCGACGACAGCACCGCATATTGGACCGCCGCGAACTTCTTGCTGACGATGCCCGACAGGAACGCGACGAACGCGGCGAGCGCAAGGCCCGTCGAGATATTCTCGTAACTGATCGTCAGCAGCAGTCGCGCCATCCGTTCGTCGCTACCGAGCGCGACCGCGAGCGAGTCGAGCCGGAAGAGATGCAATACGGGGTCGATGTGCGGAGATCCGTCGGCGAGGTCGGCGTAGAGGAAATTGCCGAAGATCGGCAGGATCGCGCCGATCAAGACGGTCGGAAAGCGCCCGATCTTCGCGAACAGATAGCCCCCCAGGCCGACCCCGATGATCGACATGACGATGCCGAACACCTTCGACGCGAACGCCACCTCGTCCTTCGAATAATGCATGAATTCGAGGTAGAAGGGATAAGCAAACGATCCCCAGACATTGTAGCACAGTGCATAGGTCAGGATCAGCCCGATCACGATCAGCACGCCCCAGCCGAGCCGCGCGACGAGGTCGGCGAGCGGCGCGATCAACGCGCCGTAGAGATGGTTCGCGGCGGTCCGCGTCACTGAAACCGTTGTGTCGCGCTCAGCCTGGACGTGGCGTCCCTGCGTCTTCAACCAGTTGAGGAACGCGGCAACGGCGAGCGGCACGAGCACGGTCGCGATCACGATCGCCGGGCCGTGATATTTGAGGAAGTCGGCGGGCGACGGCTTGGTCGCCCCGGCCGGGGTATCGGCCAGCATCGAGATCATGAAGCCGATCAGCGATCCGATTGCCCAGACCCAGCTCAACCCGACGATGAGCAGCGCGATCGCCCGCGTGCCCGGCCTGATCTCGCCAGCTTCCGAAAGCGCCTGCACCGCCTCGCTCGGCACCCGTTTGGTATCCGGAGCGGTGAGCGCGATCAGTAGCATCACGCCCATGACCACCGCCATGACCAGATAGACGGTCGGCCACGACATCCGCGCCGCCATGTAGAGCGCGATCGCGCCGCCGACGATGCTCGCGGTGCGATAGCCAAGCTGGTTGACTGCCGAGAGCAATTCGATCGGCGAATCCTCGTCCGCCACGTCGATGCGCCAGCCGTTGATCGCGATATCCTGGGTCGCGGAGCCGAGCGAGCCGAGAAAGGCGAACATCGCGAAAATGCCGATCTGTTGCGCAGGATCGGTGACGACGATCCCCAACAAGGCGACGATCATCAGCGCCTGGCACAATATGATCCAGCTCTTGCGGCGGCCGAGCTTGGCGAGCACCGGCAATTGCAGGCGATCGACCAACGGCGACCACAGGAAATTGAAGGCATAGGTCAGGCCGATCCACGACAGCACGCCGATCGTCGCCATCTTGACCCCGACTTCGCCCAGCCAGGCAGTCAGCGTGCCGATCAACAGCGCATTAGGCAGCCCCGACGAGAAGCCAAGCGCGAGCATCGACGCCGATTTGCGCGTGCGAAGCGCAGCGACGAACAGCCGCCACCCCTTGGGACGTGTCACCACGGTACCGCTCATTCAGGCTTGCTCCCCATGCTCTTAAGGGAGACACTAAACACAAAAATCGGGAGAGGAAGCCCATGAACGTGGCGACCAGGATCGCTCCGACCGCGGGGCAGCTCGCGCTGGCGAAGAAACTGGCCGAAGGTGGCGAGCGGCGCGGCGGCGGGATCACCCATGTCGACGCCGCCGCCTATACCGATCCGGCGCGGTATGAGGCCGAACGCAGCAAGATTTTCGACAAGCGCCCGCTGGTAATCGCCCCGTCCGCACTGCTTCCCGATCCGGGCATGGCGGTCCCGCATGATGGCTATGGCAAGCCGCTGCTGATCACGCGCGACCGTGAGGGCCAGGCGCACGTCTTCATGAACGTCTGCCGCCATCGCGGCACGCGGCTGGTCGAAGGTCAGGAACCGGCCTGCGCCGCGCGCCTGGTCTGCCCCTATCATGCCTGGACTTATGCGCTCAACGGCACGCTGCTCGCGCTGCCGCGGACCGACGCCTTTCCCGATCTCGACAAGAGCGAGTACGGGCTCCGCCGCCTGCCGACCTGCGAAGCGGGCGGCCTAATATGGTTCGCGTTCGACGAAGGTGCGGATTTCGCCGAGCCGGAAACGCTTGGCCATGATTTCGACGCGTTCAATCTCGCCGGCCAGCATCTGTTCCGCCGCCGCACCCACGATGTCGCCGCGAACTGGAAACAGATCATGGATGCCTTCCTCGAAAGCTATCACGTCCAGCGGCTCCATGCCGCGACGATCGGTCCGTTCTTCAAGGATGGCGTCGCCTCGGGCGACATGATCGGCGCGCACCAGCGCTCCGCGGTCGGTCGCGACGTGTCGGCGGACGATTGCGCCGCGGAGGACTGGCCGACATTGCGCCGCGCGATCACCTATACCTACCAGATGTTTCCGGCGACGGTGCTGGTGGTCAGCCCGGATTACATGAACCTGATGACGCTGATGCCGCGCGGCGTCGACCGCGTGCTGGTCGAGGATTTCATGCTGATCCCCGAGCCCCCCGCTACCGACAAGGCGCTGGCGCATTGGGAAAAAAGCTGGAATTTGCTCGACGGCGGCGTGTTCGGCGCGGAGGATTTCCGCGCGGCGGCTTTGTGCCAGGAAGGGCTGATGTCGGGCGCGATCGACCGGCTGACCCTGGGAAGCATGGAGGGCGGGATTCGTCTGTTCCACGACGCGGTGGAGAAGGCGTTGCGCGATTGACTGACGATCGTCATGCCGGGCTCGTCCCGGCATCCACCGTGCAACAATTCCCGATCGGGAGGATGGCGCGGTGGATCCCGGCACAAGGCCGGGATGACGGTGTGCGCTAGGACAGACCCAGCTCTCCCAAAATCAGCCCTTCAAAACCGTCGCGACGGTCGAAATCACCAACCGCGTCTGCTCGATCTCGTCGACCTTGATCGTGTCGAGCCCCATTTCTTTGGCGGGATAGTCGTTACCGCCGGGATAGATCGCATCGCCGATGAACAGCACTTCGCTCGCATCGACCCCCGCGACCGGCAGCAGCTTCTTCAGCCCATATTGCTTGTCGACGCCCTTGCGGGTGATGTCGATCGAGGTCGATCCGCCGATATTGATCGACAGATCGGGGAGCGCTGCGCGTAGCCGTTTCTGCAGTGCTTCGCGCTTCGATCGATCGGCATCCCACGCGTTCTTCGCGACCAACGGCGCGTCCTGGCCCAAGCCGGAAAAGGTGATCTGGCTACCGCGATCCTCGATCCGGTCGCCCCAGGTCTGCCCCTCGTCCAGGCCCTCCGCCTTCACCGCGTCGTCGAGTGCGGTCTCGATCTGTTGCCGTTCGGAGTCGGAGAACAACTCGGCATAGATCGGCTTCCACTCGCCGGACCAGCGGTAGAGCTTGGTCCCCGTGGTCGGCTGAATGAAGAGATTCTCGAGCTTGGCCCGCTCCGGCAGCCGCGAGACGACCTGTTTCTCGAATTGCGGCCAGTCGCCGCCCGAAATGATGTCGACCAGACAAACGTCGAGCAAATCCGCGATCCGCCCCGCCATGTCCTCGTCGAGCGGCTGCTTGCTGAGTGCCAATGTGCCGTCGAGGTCGAACGCGACCAGTTTCTTCATGCCGCCGCCCGCGCCAGCAGGAACGCCTCGATCGCGTGCGCCACGCCGTCTTGCTCGTTGCTCGACGAGACGAAATCGGCGGCGGACTTCACCGTGTCCGGCGCTTGTCCCATCGCCACCGACATGCCGGCGCGCGCGAACATCGCGACGTCATTGTCCATGTCGCCGAACACCGCGACATGCGCGAGATCGACGCCCAGGATAGCGGCGAGCTCCGTCACGCCATCACCCTTGTTGGCGTGGGTGTCGGTGACGTCGAGATAATAGGTCTGGCTCTGCCCGATCGTCGCGCGCGCGCCGAATTGCGCAACGCCGCGAGCGGCGAGATCCTTCAGCACCGGCGGGTCATCGCTGACGAAGGTTATCTTATCGGCACAGTCATAGAGGTCGCTGAAATCGTCGCGCAGGATCGGCTCCTGGTTCGAGGCGACACGTTCATGCTCGACATGCACGCCTGCCAGGCTGGAAGCATACCAATGGCCATCGGCGAACACCCAGCGATCGACCGCCACGCCCTCGGCCAGCGCGAACATGCCGCGCACGACCTCGGGGTCGATACCGTGCCTGGTGATCACACTGCCGTCCGGGCGGAAGACGATACCGCCGTTGATCGCTGCCAAGGGAATATCGATCCCCAGCGGCGCGATCAGCGGCAACACGCCCGACACCGGACGCGCGCTGATCAGGGTGAAAGCGACGCCCGCCTCACGCAGACGATGCACCGCGGCGATGACCTGCGGGCTCAGCGACTTGTCCTTGCGCACCAGCGTGCCGTCGACGTCCGAAATGACCAGCCGGACCGCCGGACCGACCTGAGTCACTGCGGCATCTCCACATGCCCGCCGAACCCGAAGCGCATCGCCGACAGCAATTTGTCGCCATAGGTGTGCTCGACACGGCTGCGATAGCGCGCGAACAAAGCCGCGGTCAGCACGTGCGCGGGCACGGCTTCTTCCATTGCCGCTTCGATCGTCCAATGCCCCTCGCCCGAATCGGCGACGCGGCCGGTAAACTGGTCGAGCGCCTGGTCCTTGGCCAAGGCCTGTGCGCACAGATCGAGCAGCCAGGACGAGATCACCGATCCGCGCCGCCATACCTCGGCAATATCGGTGAGGTTGAGATCGAAGCGCTCGTCCTCGGGCAGCTGCTCGGAGACCTTGCTCTTGAGGATGTCGAAGCCCTCGGCATAGGCCTGCATCAGGCCGTATTCGATGCCGTTATGGACCATCTTGACGAAATGCCCCGCACCGGCGGGGCCGGCATGGATATAACCCTTCTCCGCCCGCGGATCCTCGCCTTCCTGCGCCATCCGATTGGGCGTCCGCGGGATTGTGCCGACGCCGGGCGCGAGCGTGTCGAAGATCGGATCGAGATGGCGCATGACGTCGTCGTCACCGCCGATCATCATGCAATAGCCGCGTTCAAGACCCCAGACGCCGCCCGAGGTGCCGACATCGACATATTTCAGGCCCTTTTCGGCCAGCGCCTTGGCGCGGCGGATATCGTCCTTGTAGAAGGTATTGCCGCCGTCGATGATGATGTCGCCCGGCGAGCAGAGCCCGGTCAGCGTCTCGATCGTGGTTTCGGTCGGCGCGCCCGCCGGCAGCATCACCCAGAAAATGCGCGGGCTGTCGAGCTTGCCCGCCATCTCCTCCAGCGACCCGGCGCCGATGCCGCCATCGGCGACGATTTCCTTCACCGCTTCGGGCGCGCGATCGTAGACGACCGTCTCATGCTTGCCGCGCATCAGCCGCCGCGCGATGTTGCCACCCATGCGGCCAAGGCCGATGATTCCGATTTTCATGTGAATCTCCTGAAGCGCTGATCTTACCTCGACGTCGCCCCGGCCTTGTGCCGGGGTCCAACTATCCACGGGCGATATCGCGTGAGGCCCGCTGGGTGCCGGGACAAGCTCGGCAGGACGATGGCGAAATCAGGTCGCTTCGGCCGGATGCTTGGCCGCGATCGCACCGAGCAGATCGTCGAACGCCTTGGAGAAAGACGCGACGCCTTCCTCGACCAGGGTTTCGGTCACTCCCTGCAGGTCGAGCCCCAGCCGTTCGGCCTCGGCCAGCACGTGCCTCGCCCCGTCCAGATCCTGGGTCAGCGTCTCGGCGGCGGTGCCGTGATCGCGGAACGCATCGAGCGTCTTGGGCGGCACCGTGTTGACGGTGTCGCGGCCGATCAGCGAGTCGAGATAGAGCACGTCCGAATAATCGGGGTTCTTGGTCCCGGTCGAGGCCCAGAGCAGCCGCTGCGGCATCGCACCCTTGGCGGCGAGCGCCTGCCAGCGGTGCGACTGGATGAAGTCCTGATACCAGGCATAAGCCGCTTTGGCATTGGCGATCGCCACCTTGCCCTTGAGCGCCTTGGCTTCCTCGCCACCAGTGCCCGCGTCGATCGCGTCGTCTATCTTGGTGTCGATGCGGCTGACGAAAAAGCTCGCGACGCTGGCGATACGGTCGATCGCCTCGCCGCGCGCGGCGCGTTTCTCGAGACCTTCGACGAATGCCAGCGCGACCGATTTGTAGGCCTCGATCGAGAACAACAACGTCACGTTGATGTTGATGCCCTTGTCGATCGACGTCGCGATCGCCGGGACACCCGCCGGCGTTCCGGGGATCTTGACCATCAGATTGGGCCGATCGACCGCCTTCCACAGCCGCTCCGCCTCGGCGGCGGTGCCGTCGGCGTCGTTGGCAAGATAAGGCGATACTTCCAGGCTGACATAACCGTCCTTGCCGCCCAGCCGGTCATAGACCGGGTGCAGCGTGTCGGCGGCCGCCTGGATGTCCTGGATGGCGAGATGCTCGTAGCGCGCCATCGCCGACGCGGCCGGATTGGCCTTGTCGAATTCGGCGAGCTCGGCGTCATAGGCGTTGCCATGTCCCATCGCCTTCTCGAAGATCGACGGGTTGGAGGTCACGCCGGTGACGCCGTCTTCCTCGACCAGCTTCTTCAGGCCGCCTTCGGCGAGCAGTTTGCGGTCGATAAAATCGAGCCAGATCGCCTGACCGAGTTTTTCCAGATCGTTGATCCGTCCCATTCGTCTTTCCTTCTGCCCTTCTGCGTCACCCTAGCGAAAGCTGGGGTCTCATGCGGTCCGAGATCCCAGCGTTCGCTGGGATGACGGCTGCTATTTCGCCAACAATGCCTTCGCCGTTTTCACCACGTTCTCGACGGTGAACCCGTATTTGTCCTGCAATCCCGCAAGTGGGGCCGACGCGCCGAAGGTCGACATGGTGATCGTCGAACCCTTCGGACCGACATAACGGTCCCAGCCCATTTCGCCGCCCATCTCTACCGCGAGACGCGCGGTAACGCCCGCCGGCAGCACGCTTTCGCGATACGCCTGATCCTGCAGTTCGAACCGGAACCAACTCGGCATCGACACGACGCGCGCCGCGACCCCTTCGGCCTTGAGCTGCTCATAAGCCCTGGTTGCCAGGCTGACTTCCGATCCGCTCGCGATCAGGATCACTTGCGGATCTTCGCTGTCGGCCAGCACATAGGCGCCCTTCGCAACGCCGTCGGCGCTAGCATAGGTCGACCGATCGAGCGTCGGCATCGCCTGACGCGACAGAACGAGCGCGGTCGGGTGCCCGCCATCGGTCATCAGCGCGCGCCACGCCGCGGCGACCTCATTGGCGTCGCCCGGACGAATCGTGTCGATCCCCGGCGTCGCGCGGAGCATCGCCAGTTGCTCGATCGGCTGATGCGTCGGGCCGTCCTCGCCGACGCCGATCGAATCATGGGTGAACACCCAGATCGAGCCCAATTCCATCAGCGACGACAGCCGCACCGGCGGACGCATGTAATCGAGGAACACGAAGAAGGTCGAACCGTAAGCACGCAGGTGCGACAGCGACATGCCGTTGACCACCGCACCCATGCCGTGTTCGCGCACGCCGAAATGGAAGTTGGTGCCACCATAATTGTCCGGCTCGAACGACGGCGCGTTCTTGATGTCGGTCTTGGTCGATGGCGCAAGGTCGGCCGATCCACCGAGTAGCCACGGCACCTTGGGCACGATCGCGTTGAGCACCTTGCCGCTCGAATCGCGCGTCGCGAGACCCTTTTCGTCAGGGTCGAAAGTCGGGATGTCGGCATCCCAGCCATCGGGCAAGCGATCCGACAGGATCAGATCGAGTTCCTTGCCGAGATCGGGATAGGCCGACTTGTACTTGGCGAAGCTGGCTTCCCATTCCTCGCGCAGCCGACGGCCGCGGCCGGCGATCGCCTGGTTGAAATGTTTCTCGACGCCGTCGGGAACGTAGAAATCCTTTTGCGGCCAGCCATAGGCCTCCTTGGTCGCCTTGACATTGTCGACGCCGAGCGGCTCGCCATGCGCCTTTTCGCTGCCGGCGCGTGGGGAACCCCAGCCGATCACGGAATGGACGACGATGAAGGTCGGGCGGTCATCGGTCTTGCGGAACGTCTCGAGCGCCTGCGCCATCGCCGCGCAATCATTGGCGTCGTTCACATGGATGACGTTCCAGCCATAGGCCTGGAACCGCTTGCCGACATCCTCGTCGAACGCGAGTGCGGTGTCGCCCTCGATCGAGATGTGGTTCGAATCGTAGATCCAGCAGAGGTTGGACAGCTTGAGGTGCCCGGCAATCGACGCCGCCTCGGCCGAAACGCCTTCCATCATGTCGCCATCGCCGCACAGCGCATAGACGTCGTGATCGAACAGCGTGAACCCGTCCTTGTTATAGCGCGCCGCGAGCCAGCGCTCCGCGATCGCCATGCCGACCGAATTGCCGCAACCCTGCCCGAGCGGACCGGTCGTGGTTTCGACGCCGGTAGTGTGGCGATATTCGGGATGGCCCGGCGTCTTCGAGCCGAGCTGACGGAAATTCTCGATATCGTTGAGGCTGACCGCTTCCTTGCCGGTCTTCTTGCCCGTGCCATCGACTTCCTCGATCCCGGCCAGGTGGATCAGCGAATAGAGCAGCATCGAGGCGTGGCCGACCGACAACACGAAACGATCGCGATTGGGCCAGGTCGGCGTCGAGGGATCGTAGCGCAGAAATTGCGACCACAAAGTATAGCCGACCGGTGCCAATGCCATCGGCGTGCCGGGATGGCCGGAATTGGCCTTTTGCACCGCATCCATCGACAAGGTGCGGATCGTATCGATGGTCAGGCGCTCGATCGAGCCGTCCTCTTTGAGCTGATCCACGTCGGCGGTCTGGGTATCGGACATTCTCTTTCAGGCTCCCGCTTCGGGTGGACGAACGCGCAGGCCGCATCGCGGTTGCGCCATTTCCATGCCCTATATGGGGAGCCTTGCGCGCATGCCACCCGTCAGGTGGTATTGCGTTCCATTTTCGTAACGGTTCCCCGATCGGCGATATAGGCGGCGTCGACTTCGCGCAGGAACAGGCCATGGCCCATCACGCCGGGAATTGCCTGCAACGCGACCGCGAGACCGGCCGGATCCGGGAATGACGCGAAGTGGCAGTCGAAAATGATATTGCCCTGATCGCTGCGCCACGACCCCTCGTCCGCCATGCGCAAGACGGGTTCTGCTCCCAGCGCGGCGAGGCGGGCAGCGACGAAGCCACGCGCGAAGGGCAGCACTTCGACTGGAAGCGGCGCGGTACCGAGCCGCTCGACCTGTTTCGAGCCATCCGCGATCACCACCATCCGCTCGGACGCTGCGGCGACGATCTTTTCGCGCAGCAACGCCCCGCCCGCCCCCTTGATGACGCGCAAGGCTGGGTCGATCTCGTCGGCGCCGTCGATCGTCAGGTCTAGCCGCGACGTGCGCGCGAATCGCCCGATCGGGATGCCGGCATCCCGCGCCGCTTGCTCGGTCGCAATCGAGGTGGCGAAAAATATCGCCTGACGGAGCTCGGGTAAGCGCGCGGCGATCGCGCGGATCGCGAACGCCACAGTCGATCCGGTGCCGATCCCGACCAGCATGCCGTCACGGATTTCAGCGACCGCGTCCTCGGCGGCGATCCTCTTGTCGTCGTCGATCATGAAGGCGGGCGTAGCGCGAAACCGCGTGTACGGAAACGGCCGGTTCATCGTCGGCGTGGCACGGTCATAACCCAGTGGAATGGTGCACCGCAACGAAACGGCTTGATTCATGTAACAATGCAACATAGCAGGGCGACCGCAACCAGTTCGTCTAACGACCGGCCGGAGATCATGGCGACTAAAGCAAGGCGTATCGGCAGCATGTCGCGCCCGCCCCGTTCGGGACGGCGGCTTGGTGCTGGCTGGGTCGCCGTGCTGCTCGCCATACTGCTGGCCTTTTCGTGGCAGAGCGTCGTTGCGCAGACCCACAACCATTTCGCCAGCGCACCGATCTCGACCGCCGCTGGTGGGACAAATGTGGCCGCGGCGTCCTCGTCGGACCGAAACTCCCCGTTCGATTCCCCGGCGAGTTGTCCGATCTGCCGGGAAATCGCGCAGAGCGCCGCATACCTGCCGCCGGCGCCGATCGTCCTTCCGGCTCCTCAGGCGATGCTTGTCTGGCTGGTCGTCGGCATCGCCTTTGGACTGATTCTCGAACGGCGCTCGCTCGGCTGGCATAGCCGCGCACCCCCGGCCCAACTCCAGGCCTGACACTATCGCCGCGACGCGAAAGCACGACATCGTGCCCAGTCGCGTCCCGCGGATTCCGCCGTGAATTCGCGACCAAGGTTCCCGGAGTTTATTGTAAATGCGACATTTCCTCATGCTTGGCGCGGCATCGGTCGCGCTGCTTCCCGCGATTGCCCGCGCCCAGGATGCGCCGGCCAGTCAGTCCCCGGCGGCCCCTGCCCCGACGCCCACGTCTTCCAACCAGCCCGGCGATATCGTCATCACTGCGCAGCGGCTCGACGCCGCGCGCGACGCCATCCTCCCCTCGCTCGGCGCCAGCGCTTACACGGTCGACAAGGCGATGCTCTCCAAGCAGCCTGGCGGCGTCAATGTCAGCCTGGTCCAGATCCTGTCGCAAGCACCCGGCGTGACGCTCGACAGCTATGGCGCGGTGCACGTCCGCAACGAGCACGGTAACCTCCAATACCGCCTGAACGGCGTGATCGTGCCGGAGAGCATCTCGGGTTTCGGCCAGACGTTCGACCCCCGGATCGCCGACTCGGTCGAGCTGATCACCGGCACCCTGCCGGCGCAATATGGCTATCGCACGTCGGGTGTGGTCAGCCTGAAGACCGGCACCGGCGGGTTCAACAATGGCGGCGATGTCGGCTTTTACGGCGGCAGCCGGAACACGCTCAATCCCAGCGCGTCGATCCACGGATCGGACGGATCGCTGAGCTATTTCGCCTCGGGCAGCTATTTGCAGAACGATCTCGGCGTCGAAAACCCGATTGCGACGCGCGACGCGATCCACGACCGCACGCGGCAGTACCGAGCGTTCGCCTATGTTTCGGACATCGTCTCCTCGACCAGCCGCATCACCGCGTTCGGCGGCACCTCGATCGGCTATTTCCAGATTCCCAACAATCCGGGCCAGACGCCGGCCTTCATTCTCAATGGGCAGTCGTCTTTCGATTCGGCCAAGCTCGACCAGAACCAGCGCGAGATCACGCATTATGGCGTGCTCGCCTACCAATATGCCGGCGGGGCGCTCAATTTCCAGGTCGCGCCATTCGTGCGTTATTCGCAGACCCGCTTCACGCCCGATCCGCAGGGCGGCGACCTCATCTTCACCGGCGTCGCCGATCGGTCGCGCCTGTCGAGCCTGACCGCTGGGATCCAGGCCGATGGAAGCTACAAGCTATCCGACACGCACATGCTGCGCTTCGGGCTGTTCGTCCAGAACGAGCGGACGCGGTCGCTGGTGACTTCGCGCGTGTTCCCGGTCGACGGAGCCGGCAACCAGACCTCCGACGTGCCGATCACGATCACCGACAAAGGCGGCCGCAACGGCCAGCTTTATGGCATCTATCTCCAGGACGAATGGTCGCTAACTCCCAGGCTGACGCTCAACTACGGCGTCCGCTTTGACGCGGTCAGGGCCTATACGCAGGAGCAACAGGTCAGCCCACGCGTCAATCTGGTCTGGAAGCCGAGCGACGGCACGACTTTCCATCTCGGCTATGCGCGCAACTTCACGCCGCCACCGCAAGAGCTGATCGCGGCCCCGACGCTCGCCCTGTTCAACGGCACGACCAAGGAACCCGAGATCGCGACCGCCGACCCGGTCCGTGCCGAGCGCGAGCATTATTTCGACGCCGGGCTGGAGCAGAAGCTGCTGCCGGGCCTCAAGATCGGGCTGGACGCTTATTACAAGATCAAGCGCAACCTGCTCGACGAGGGCCAATTCGGCACCTCGCTGGTGTTGTCGCCGTTCAACTACGCCAAGGGCTATGCCTGGGGCGTCGAGCTCAGCGCCAATTACACCAAGGGGCCATTCGACCTCTACGCCAACGTAGCGCGCGGTGAGGAGAAGGGTCGCAATATCGTCTCGAGCCAATATTTCTTCGCGCCTGACGAGCTGGCTTACATCTCCAACCATTACATCTTCACCGACCATTCGCAGAACTGGACGGCGTCGGGCGGCGCCAGCGTGACGATCCATGATGGGATCGGCACGCTCGTACCCGCGGTCGACTTCCTTTATGGCGACGGCCTGCGCGCGGAGGATCCCGCGGGCATCGTCCCCAATGGCGGCAAGCTGCCCTCCTATGTAACCGCCAATGTCGGCATCGCGCAGAATCTAGATGGCCCGGGCGTACTCAAGGGGCTGTCGATCCGCTTCGATGTCGTCAACCTGTTCGACAAGAGCTACCTGATCCGCGACGGCTCAGGCGTCGGCGTCGGCGCCCCGCAATATGGTGCACGGCGCGGGTTCTTCGCGGGCATCAGCAAGAAGTTCTGACCGAGCATGGGGCGTGCCGATGGCGCGCCCCGCTTCGACTGGCCGCGGGGCATCTGCCCGCGACAGTCAGGCTCCCGTCTTTGCGCTATCGCCCCTCACCAGCGCCGGACCGGTGCGGGACCTTGTTTAGCATACCAGTTTCGATTAAATTTTAATCAAGCTGATAGAGAGTGATTAATGGCCGCCGAGACGAAAGTGATAACCGCGCATGTTCCGCTGGGGCTCGCGGAAAAGGTCGAAGCCATGGCCTCGCGGCTCGAACGCTCACGCGGCTGGGTGATGAAACAAGCGCTGGCGGCCTGGGTCGATCAGGAAGAGGAGCGTCATCGTATGACGCTGGAAGCTCTGCAGGATGTCGATTCCGGCCGGGTGATCGACCATCAGGCGATCCAGGCATGGGCCGATAGCCTCGGAACGGACAAGCCGCTGCCCACCCCGAGCAAATGAAAATTCGATGGACCGGCAAGGCGTCCTCCGACCTTGTCCGCCTGTACCAGCATCTGCGCCCAGTCGCGCCCGAGGCGGCGGCGCGCGTCGTCCAGCAGCTTGCCCATGCGCTGGATCGGTTGCTCGACTATCCCAGGATCGGCGAAAAGCTGGACGCTTATGATCCGCGCGAGGTCCGCCGGGTCATCGTCGGCAATTACGAAATGCGCTATGAGATCGCGGCCGGGACCATCTTCATCCTGCGCCTCTGGCATTGCCGCGAAAACCGCAGTTTCGAGTCCGAGGAATAACGCGATGAGTCGGGCTTCGCTCAAGCGCTATCGCGGAGGTGCTATTGGCGGCAGGTCCGGAGCATCCAGGCCTTTGAACGGCTCCCGCCATGCGTCGATGTTCTCCAGCCGATCATACCACCGGCAAATCGCCGGATAATCTGCGACGGGCAACCGGGCGATGTCGTTGAACGGCAGAAAGGCGGCCATGCGGAAATCGGCATAAGAAACCGATTCTCCGACAAGCCATTGCCGCGCGTGAAACTCGCTTTCGAGGATGGTCGCGGCAGCGTGGAAACGCGCCAGCCCTTCCGCGACTTTCTCCTCCTCGATGGGTCCGAGAGCGTAACGCTGCTTCGTTCCGCGCTCGAAATGGACGATGTCGCAGGCCCGCATGAAATTGTCTTTTGCCCAGCTTATCCACCGGATCATCTCCGGTTCGTCATCCCCGGTGCGCCAAAAGTCCGACGCGGCATCACGCGACAGCCGGCAGGCGATCGCGTCCGCTTCCCAGAGAACGTGCTCGCCGCTCACGAGGATGGGTAAGGAAAGGTTCGGGTTCAGCGGTCTGAACTTCTCGGATTCACCCGGCGCGAACGGCGACGCATATTCAAAATCGATCGCCGACTTCAGGTAGCGCGCGACCGCGACCGCCAGCCGCGGATTCGGATTTCGACTGAAGAAGAGTTTCATCATCATGGCAGTTCCGGATGCGGATCTACGATGATCGGCATACGGCCGGCCGGTACCGCCGCGATCGTTCCACGACAAGTTCTGGACCACGGCCTGCGCCGCGAGCGGCCCATAACACCAACCGCCGCCCTTGGTGGAGAGGCGGCGGCGTCAGGCTTTCGTGCCCGTGAATGGAAATGGCGCGCCCGGAACGATTCGAACGTCCGACCCTCAGATTCGTAGTCTGATGCTCTATCCAGCTGAGCTACGGGCGCCTGGGAGACGCGGCACATAGAGGGGTGTTTCGGGAAGCGCAAGTGCGTTGCGCCATAGTTTTTCGCCGCCTAGAGCAGCGTCATGTCAAAGCGCATAGCGATACTCCTCACCCTCGGGCTCGTCGGCTGTACCGAAACGCCAGGGGTCTATCCGTCGCTCGCGTTGCGGCCGATCGAATCGCGCTCGGACGCCGAACCGGAGGTCGTGACGCCGGTCGCAGCGCTCGATTCCGAACTCGACAAGAAGATCGCCGCGATCGGCGCCAAGCTGGGCGCGTCGGAGGCGGCCTTTGCCGCCAGTGCCGCCACCGCGGAGAGCGCCGCGCGCAGCCCAGCCGCGCAGGCGGTGGGCAGCAACGAATGGGTGCGCGCCGAATCGGCGCTGGCCGATCTCGATTCGCTCCGCGTCGATACGCTCGGCGCGGTCACCGATCTCGACCAATTGACCAGCGAGCGCGGCGTGGCCGGCGATCCGCCCTATCCGGCGCTGGAGGACGCGCGCGCCAAGGCGCAGGCGCAACTGGAGACTCAACAGACGAAGATCGCCGCGATCAAGGCGATCCTCGGCGAGAAATAAGCCCAACGTACGGAAAATGACGGCGCTCGGTTTCCGAGCGCCGTCATTCAGTTCAGCTGATGGCCGGATTGTTCATCGCATTCAGATACCGGAACCAGCTCTGTCCTGCGTTGGAGCCGAGCGCCAACTGCTCGCTCTTCTTCTGGTTACGCCAGCCGTTGACGGTAGTGAGCGCCGAGTCGAGATCGGTGCCCGTCTGTAACAGTTGGTTCTTCAGAATTGACGGACCGGCCAGTAACTGGTCGGTTGCCTGGCCGTCACGGATATCGGTGACGCCGTCGGCGGTCGAATAGTCCCAACTCGGCGCATTGCCGTTCTGTGACGCGACTGCGGCATACGTTTGCGGCAGACTGGCAACGTTCCCACCCGCTGCGTTGATCGACGCGGTCTTCCACAACACGAACAGGTAGTTGTTGTCGGCCAGATTGGCACGCGGCGCCGAGTTGATACGCCCGACGATCCGCTTTCGATGCTGGGCGATCAGCCAGTCGAGCACCGCCCCGGCTTTGGCAGACGCGCTGCGCAGCGCGGCGTTGAAGCCCAGCTTCTGCCCAATCCCAATCGCGCTCAGCCAATAGCCCGCATAGAAATCATGCTGGCCATAATCATCGTTGATCGGAATGATGATGCCGAACTTGCTCGCACCGGCATAGGCGACCTTGATCGGATCAATCGCACCGTTGGTGAACACGTTAGTCGGCGGATGATCGAAGCCGGGCGTGGCCGTCTTGTGCATATCGCTGAACGCCTCGAAGTCGGCCACCGCGAAGGCCATCACCTCCGCCCGGCTGTAGAGCCGGTCCGAATTCGCCGATGCCGTCTTCCATGCCATCGCGGCATGGAGGAACGACCATGCGCCGTCACGGACCGCCCAACGCTGTGCCGAGGGTTCGTTGATGATGACGTTCAGGTAGAGACGGGTCTGATCCCAGAGCTTGTGCCCGAGGAACGCGAATTCGGGCGTCTTCCAGAGCAGCGATCCCCAATGCGGGAACTGATGTGCGTGCAGCGAATCGATTTCGTTCGTCCCGAAGTAGGGCTTGTCGGCCGCCGATCCGGCATAGGGCACCGTGACGCGCAACGGATTATACTGCGTCGCGAACACATAGGGCTGGCCGCCCTGAATGTAATAGGCCCGCTCCGGTGGCGTCGCGCTGTCGCCCGCACCGTAATAATGATTGCGCAGCGTGATCGTCCGATTGGCGTTGGCGCCCTTGAACAACGGCACGCACCGCCCGCCCTCGAAGCAATGATACGGATCGCTGGCGTAGCTCGAACAATAATCGAGCGCTATCGCGGCGAACGGCGTGCCGTCATGAGGCCGCGTGGCGGTCACGTCGTACATATACTGGGCGACTGGCTCGGCGATGCCGGCGCGATCGTCACGGGCACCGCCCGGGCCCGTCACCGGGCTGCGTCCGGCCTGATTGAACGGCGTGTATTTGAGCCAGGTCGACGCCACAGCCGCGAGCGACACATCGGCGTAGAGCGATGCCTTGTATGGATCCTGCGTGACACCCGCCTGCGGCACGAGCGTGGCATAGTTGGTCGGCTCCCACGGCATCACGCGCGTATTGCCGAACCCGTTGGCCTGCCCGTCGCTCCACAACCGCATATCGCCGCCATTGTTCGAGAAATGCGTGTGCGACGCGTAGGGTACGGTGACGTCGTAGCGCGGCAGACTGGTGTTGATGAACGTCTGGCTCTGCGCGGACGGCGTCGCCGAGCGCCAGATCACCGCTGCTCGGACGGTGCCGTGCGGATACCATTTGTTGGTCGCGTTGGTGATCGCCACCCCATTGCCGTCATAGCTGCCGGCGAAGATCCGCGGAATATCGGTCCCGTTCAGCGGGCCGCCGTCCGGTCGTTCGACCTTACCGAGCAAATTGCCGGACGAATCCTCGATCCGCCATTTGTGCGGCACCATGTAGCTGTTGTTGCCGCTGGGATCGCCGAATGGATTGTTCGGCATCGTGGTGGTCGTCCAGTCGTAACCGAACTGGAAGGTCGCGTAGCCGCCGATGCGTACCGCCTCGCAATAATAAGCGATGCCGCCGATCACCGGCACAGCTCCTTGGGGGAGACACTCGATCCACGGCGACACCGACGCCAGCTGCGCGTCTTCGAACACGCAATTCTGCCGTGCCGGTTTGGTCATGATGAGGGCATTGGGATGGCTGACGGCCGAACCGGTCGACCAGTCCTCAAGCACCGCGCGATACGGCGCTCCCGCCGGCACCGCCATCGGGCCGATCACGACGTCGAGCGCCTGTACCGACCCGCCTGTCGGCTGGTAGGTCACGGTGCGCGCGCTTTGCGGCGCGGTGACTGCCAGCGCATCAACATAGAGGTTTTGCAACTGTATTGCGGTCACGTTGCCCGACGAAACCGGCGAGAAGCTTTCGCTCTGCGACGGAAGGTCGACGGTGATGCCGAGCTTCTGCACCTTCAGCGCACCGCCGCCGGCGGTGTTGCCCGACAGCGCGTTGCTTTCCAGCGGCGCATCAGGAACTACGCGCGGCTTGATCGTCGTCGTCTGCGCCGACCCAACCTGCACGCCGGCGCGCCAGAAGGTGATCGTGCCGCCGGTACCCGATGCATTGTCAACATAGCGGACCGCGACATCCTCCACGGCAGTGTTCGAGAAGACGCTGGCGCTCTCGAACTCTTCGACCGTCCCGTCGCGCTCGATCCGCGCGATGACGTTGTTGGTCGCCCAGTTGCCAAGCAGCACGATACCGCCCTCGCCATATTCATAGACTGCGGCGATCACGTTCTTATCGGTTGGGATGACGCCCTTGAACGACAGGGTGAAAGCCGGCGGCGTCTGGGTCTTGCTCGCGTCGCTGCTGGTCGCGAAGCTCAACCCGAGCGCCGGGGAGGCTAGATAGGTGCCTGCCGACAGATTGAGATTGGTGCCGTCGAAGCTTTTTTCGCTGCCGACGATCTGCACCGATGCGCTGCTCGCACCGCCGGCAGTCTGGGTGGGTGCGAACGGCCCGGTCGCGTTGGTCAGGCTATAGGCCGACCCGACCGAAATAGTCGTCGGCGCGGTCGAACGGACGACCAGCGACAGCCCAGACGGGATCGTCAGCGCATAGCTCGATGCCGGCGAGGTGAGATAGATGCCGAGTGGGAACCGCGTCCCCGGGTCGCCATAGACCACCGGATTGCCGGTTGGTGGCGGGTTGGAACCGAAATTGGTCGTCGTGTCGCCGATCGGCACGCGGTAGGTGGCGGTTGATCCGCCGCCGCTGACCGGGCGCATGCCTAGCGCCGCGAACACGCACGGATAGCGGCTGGGCGACACGCCGAGTAGACGGAACCCCGCCCAGCGACCGGTCGGCGCGCCCGTGACGGTCGCGTTCAGCTTCTTCTGGTTGTTCGGATTGGCGTTGTCAGCGGTGATGGTCAGCGCGTTGAGCACCGACAAAGCCGTGCCGTCGCTGCTGGCGATCGCATCGGCGGTAACACCAGTCCACTGATCGCTCGTCGCGGTCGTGTATCCCAGGCTGGCCTTGGTGTCTGCAACACTCGCCAGCGTGATCGCAGTGCCGACGTCCAGCAGCACGTCGATCGTGTAGGTGCCGGTGCCGCTCGTCGGCAGGCCGGGGATGAAATAGTTGCCGTTCTGGCACGCCGTTACTGCGCTCGAGTCACCGACGGTGAAGGCAGGCGCCGTGGTTCCGCTCGCGAAGACACGCGTGCGCACACCGACGATCGCCGACTGATCGATAAGCGCGCCCGATCCCGACCCGCTGTCGGTCGCGGTGACTCCGAAATAGACCGGCGATGGCAGCGGGGTGAAGCTCGAACCCGATCCGGTGCTCGCCTGAACGCCGAGCGCGCCGAAGACGCACGGATAACGGCTCGGCGAAACGTTGGTAAGGCGAACGCCGACCCAACGCCCCGTCGCCGCGCCCGTAACGGTGGCGTTCAGCTTCTTCTCGTTGAACGGATTACTGCTGTTGGCGGTGATCGCGAGAGCGTCCAGCACCGACACGGCCGTGCCGTCGCTGCTAGCCAGCGTGGTGGCGGAGACGCCGGTCCACTGGTCGCTGGTGGCGGTCGTGTAGCCCAGACTCAAGAGTGTATCGACAACCTTGCCTAGTGTGATCACGCTACCGATGTCGAACAGGATATCGACGGTGACAGTGCCGCTGCCGCCCGTCGGGAAGTTTGGGATGAAGTAGTTGCCGTTCTGGCATGCCGTCACTGCCGTCGAATCGCCAACCGTGAAGGCCGGAGCCGTGGTGCCGGTCGCATAGACGCGCGAGCGGACGCCGACGATCGCGGACTTATCGATCGTGGGGCCATAGCCAGTGCCACCGCTCGCGGTGCGAGTGACGACGAGCGCACCGGCCTGCGCGGGCGTCAGTGCCGCACCGACCGCCAAGGGCGACGCGGTCGCCGACAGGCGTACCGACGCGACCTGTGCCGGGACTTCGGTAACGCTGAAGCCGACGGTACCGGTAGCGCCGCCGGTCGTCAGCGCCAAGTTCTGCTGTGCCGAACCGTCCGGAAAGACAATTTGACTGGGGCCGTTGATTTGCATGGAGTTCTCCTTGGGGATCAGTCCAACGCTCCGCGCTGGAACATAAAGAGAACATCTATAATCCAACCTTGCAATCAAAGTTTGATCGCTAAGCTTATCGGATTTCAGCTTCTTTCAACTTCTATCGCCTAGATCGCTGCGATGGACATGGCGGCCGGGCAAATTGCGAACCGATCGGCTTTGGTCGGCGCGCGCGCCGGCTATCGTCCCGATATCGACGGACTACGCGCGATCGCGGTGACGGCGGTCGTGCTCTTTCACGCCGGTCTCGGCTGGCTGCCCGGCGGGTTCGCCGGCGTCGATATATTCTTCGTCATCTCAGGTTTCCTGATTGGCGGAATCGTCCATCGCGAGATCGCCGACCGACGGTTCAGCTTTGCCGCCTTTTACGCCCGGCGCGCGCGACGCATCCTGCCGGCGCTCATCGCCGTCTCGTTGGTGACGCTCGGATCGGGATTGCTGATCCTGGGCCCGGGCGAACTCGCGCGGTTCGCGATCAGCGCGGTCGCCGCGTTGCTCGGCGTCTCCAATCTCTGGTTCTTCCACACGATCGATTATTTCACGCCAAGCGCGGGGCTCGAACCGTTCCTGATGACCTGGTCGCTCGGCATCGAGGAACAATTCTATCTGCTCCTGCCGCCCTTGTTGCTGGCGCTTCACCGATGGAGCATTCGCAGTGCGTTATGGGCGGTGCTCGCCATTACCTGCCTATCGCTTCTGCTCGGCCTGCTGGCGACGCCGATCGAGCCGGTAGCGTCCTTCTACCTGCTGCCGACACGTGCGTGGGAACTTGGTATCGGCGTCTCGCTGGCGATCGCCCGCCGTGCGGGCCTCCGGCTTCCAACTGCCGTGCAGCAATGGATCGCCGTCGCCGGGCTGATGACGATCGCCGCGTCCTTGCGGCTGTTCGACGAACAGATGCGCTTTCCTGGTTATGCCGCGCTACTGCCCACCATCGGTACCGCGATGATGATCGCGGCACCCGAAAGCGGTATCAACCGCCACCTGCTCGGCAGCCGCCCGCTGGTCGCGATCGGGCTCATCTCCTATTCCTGGTACCTCTGGCACTGGCCGCCGCTCGCCTTCCTTCGCATCGCCGCCGCCGGCCCAGTGCCGCCGCTGCTGCTCGCGGCGACGGCGATCGGGTCGATCGTTCCTGCCTATTGCTGCTGGCGTTGGGTCGAACTCCCTTGGCGTCAACCCAGGCAGAACCGCACCAACCCGGCGACCCTGCGGTGCTACGGCGTTGCGCTTGCGCTGTGTCTGGCGTTGTTCGGTGGCATTGCCGTATCCGGCGGCATTCCCGATCGGGCCGGCGCATCGTCGCGACGCATCGAGAGCATTCTCTCCAACAGCCGAAGCCTCTGCCTGACCGGCTATGGCGTCGACCGTCCGAACGCGACCCAATTCTGCGCGCCGCCCGGTAGCGGCCCGCTCGTCGCGTTACTGGGCGACAGCCATGCATCGGCGCTCGGCGAAGCGTTGCGCGAGAATGCCCGTGCGCACGGTTATGGGCTGATACAGATGACGGCGGGGTCCTGCCCACCGTTGCTCGGCGCGACGCTCAGGCTGCGCGAGCATCCCGGCGCATCGCGCGCTTGCGCCGACTTCAACATCGCGGCGATCGAAAAAGCAGCGCGGGATCCGCGCATCAAGATCGTCGTTCTGACTGCATTCTGGCAGTCGCCCTTCAGTGCCCATGCCATCGCGATCGGCGATGGCGTGATACCCGCCGACGGCGCGAGCGCGGATAGCTCGAGCGAGATCGAACTGCGTGCGGCGCTCGGCCGAACGCTGACTCGCCTCCGTGACGCCGGCAAGAAGGTCGTCCTGCTCGGGGATGTGCCGTGGTTGCAATTCGATCCGGCGCGCCATGTCTGGGCGCAGGCGCTGCCGTTGCGTGGGGCCCTGGAGCGTTATGCGGCGCCGGGGCTGAGCGAGATGGCGGGTTCAGTCGACGATCGCTTCTTCGAACCGTTAGCCGATCGCGGCAGCGTGATCGTCGCGGATAGCGCCCGCGCCGTCCCCGGCACGCGTTTCGTGCCACTGCGCGACCTGTTGTGCCCCAACGACCGGTGCCGAACCGATGACGGAGAGGTCCCGTTTTTCATCGACCAGCAACATCTTTCCCGATCGGGCGCGGATTATGTGGTCAGGCGCCTCGACGACGCGCTTTGGGACTGGGGCCGGACCATCCGGTAGACGATATGCGGCCTCAACGGATCGCCCACGAGCACCGCCGGGTGATCGAAGTCGCTATCATGATCGCGCACCATACCGAGCCGTTCCATCAAGCCCCAGCTGCGCTCGTTGCCGACGACGGTCATCGCCAAGATCTCGGGCGCATCGGTGTTCGCCCAACCCCAGGCGATCGCCGCCTCGGCCGCTTCGCGCGCATAGCCCTGACCCCAGGCGTCACGCGCCAAGCGCCAGCCGATCTCGACCTGATTGGCGAGCGGCGTGCCCTCCGGGCCGGGCTTGAGACCGCAAAAGCCCAGGAAAGCGCCATCAGCCTTTCGCTCGACTGCCCAGAAGCAATAGCCATGGCTGGCGATGAACCCGTTCTGGCGTTCTCCAGCGGCCGCGGCATCCTCGCGGCTCAGCGGCGGCCCGAGGTAGCGCATGACCTCCGGATCGTTGCACATGGCATGAAACGGCGCGACGTCGCTGTCGCGCCAGCCGCGCAGGATTAGTCGTTCCGTCTCGACTACGGTCGCGCTCATCGCGGGCGATCGATCGCGTAAACGATCATGTCGCCGATCACGTCGTCATTATCGAGATAACGTGGATGCCGGAAATCGAGTTCGGGGCGGCGCGTCATACCGATCCGGATCATCAGCCCCCAGGACGGCGCATTATCGGGATTGGTCCACGCCGCGATCGTCTCGGCCGGTGTGTTCGCCCAGCCCCAGTCGCGACTGGCCTCGGCCGCTTCCCGCGCAATCCCCTGCCCCCAATGCTTTTCGGCGATGCGCCAGCCGAGCTCGTACATACCGTCGACCGGCGTATCGGCATGCCCGCCCAGCCTGAGCCCGCAAATCCCCGCAAGCGCACCGTCCGCCTTGGTCTCGACGGCCCACATGCAATGACCATGGGCCTCCTGCTTCGCCATCTGCGCATCGATCAGCGGATCGATCTCCTCGCGCGGCACGACTCCGCCGAAATGCTTCATCATCGCGGGCGTGTTGATGATCGCGTTGAACGCGGGTTTGTCGTCCTCGCGCCACGGGCGAAGGATCAGGCGGGGGGTTTCGATCATCAAGCCTCGCTTATTTCGCCAGCAGCTTTGCCGCATGCAGCGCATGATAGGTGAGCACGCCCGAGCATCCGGCGCGCTTGAACGCCATCAGCGTCTCCAGCACCACCGCGTCGCGCTCGGCCGCACCGACCGCGATCGCCGCCTCCAACATCGCATATTCGCCTGACACTTGGTACGCGAATACAGGTACTTCGAATCGGTCTTTCACACGCAGGATGATGTCGAGATAGGGCAAGCCCGGCTTGACCATCACGCTGTCGGCGCCCTCGGCAAGGTCGAGCCCGACCTCGCGCAACGCTTCCTCGGCATTGGCCGGGTCCATCTGATAGGTCTTCTTGTCGCCCTTGAGCAGCCCGCGCGAGCCGACCGCGTCGCGGAACGGGCCATAGAAGCCGCTGGCATATTTGGCGGCATAAGACATGATCTGGACGTTGACATGGCCGCCCGCCTCCAGCGCCTCGCGGATCAGGCCGACGCGGCCATCCATCATGTCCGACGGCGCGATGATGTCGGCACCAGCGGCCGCCTGGTTGAGCGCCTGACCGACCAGCACGTCCGCCGTGGCGTCGTTGAGGACGTAGCCGCTATCGTCGAGCAAGCCGTCATGGCCGTGGCTGGTATAGGGATCGAGCGCGACATCGGTCAGCACTCCGATATCAGGCACGGCATCCTTGAGCGCGCGGATCGCGCGGCACATCAGATTGTCGGGATTGAGCGCTTCCTTGCCGTCGTCGGTACGACGGTCGGGCTGCGTGTTGGGAAACAGCGCGATGCAGGGAATGCCGAGGTCACGCGCTTCCTTCGCCCGCGCGACGATGCCGTCGACCGACCAGCGCGACACGCCGGGCAGGCTGGCGATCGGCTCGTCGATGCCCTGTCCTTCGGCGATGAACAGCGGCCAGATCAGATCGGCCGCGGTCAGGACGGTTTCGGCATGCATCCGCCGGCTCCACGCCGAAGCGCGAGGGCGGCGGAGTCGGGTCGCTGGATAATGGCTCATGGCGGCGCATTTGAGCCCCCACACCGCTGCGCGCAAGAGGGCGGAGCGACAACCTAGCCCGTCGGATGCAACCGCCCGGCCGGCTCGCCGCTAGCGTGCGCCTGTTCCTCGCCCTCGGGCTCGGGTGGGACGATGAGGACCTGCTCGCGCCAACGCCCATTGCGATAATACCAGGCCGCCAGCACCAGGGAGACGAGCGAACCGAGCGGAAACGCGTACCAGAGCGCATCGGGACCGATCAATCGCTGGCCGAAGATCGCGAAGCCAAGGCGGACCGGGTAGAAAGCGACTGCCAGGATCACCAGCGGCGGGATCGTTGAACCGTTGGCGCGCACGGTCGAGAACAGCACCATCGTCGCTCCGAACATCACGAAGGTCCAGCTCGAGATCAGTTGGATATGCCGCGCGATCGGAATCGCCGGGCTGTCGCTGCCGACGAACAGGGTCATCACCTGGCGGTCAAACAGGATGATCGCGGCGATCACGACGAGCGTGATGATCGTGTTGTAGACGATGCCCGACCGCGTGATCGCATTGACGCGGTCCCATTTGCCGGCGCCGATATTCTGCGCCGCCATCGAGCTGACCGCGACACCGATCGCCATCGCGGGCATCTGGATATAGGTCCACAGCTGTTGCGACACCGCATAAGCGGCAGCGGTTTCCACGCCGTGGCGATTGACCAGGCCGATCATCGTGAGACCGGCGGTCGACATGACCAGCATCTGCGCGCCCATCGGCAGACCCTTGGCGAGGATCGTCTTCACCAGCGCCTTTTCGGGGATCAGATAGCGCAATTCATGCCCGCGCAAGCGGATCGGCAGGTCGCGCCAATAGACATAGATGAGCATGCCCGCCGACGACACGATCCCCGCGAGTAACGTCGCGGTCGCCGACCCGGCGATGCCCATCTTGGGGAATGGGCCGATGCCGTCGATCAACAGCGGGTTGAAGCTACTGTCGATCGCGACGCTCAACCCCATGAACCACAGCGGCGTGACCGAATCGCCAGTGCCGCGCAGGCTCATCGAGATGAGCACGCCGAGCATCGAGAAAGGCAGGCCGAGAAAAATCACGCGCAGATAGTCGCGCGCCATATTCTGCGCCTCGCCCGGCGTCGCCAGCAGCCGCAATATCTGCGGCGCGAACAGCCAACCGAGGATCGAGATCGCCACCGCGCCGCCGATCACCAACCCGACGGCCGAGCCGAACGCGCGTCGCGCACCTTCGATATCGTAGCGACCGACCGACTGGCCGATCAGGATCGTCGCCGCCATGCCGAAGCCGAACACGGCGGAGAACATCAGGAACATGATGATATTGGCGTTGGACGTCGCCGCGAGGGCGCTTTCGCCCAGGAAGCGCCCGACCCAGATCGAATTGATCGAGCCGTTGAGCGACTGGAGGATGTTCGACGCCAGCGTCGGCAGCGCGAAGGCGAGCAAGGTCGAGCCGATCGGCCCGACGGTCAGGTCGCGTCGGCCTCCCGGCCCCCGTTGCTGAGGCTGTTGCGGCGGCTGCGCCACGGTGGATTGCCTTTCTTCGGCCCGGACGGCCGGATTTCTGATCGTTTCGCTGTCGTGCGTTCCGATACGGAATGCTCGCGGCTTCGCCTAGCCCAAGGCGCAACATAATCCGTTCGAAGCGGAGATGTTCCTTGGCGTTATTGGTCGGTGGGTGGCATTCGCCCGAAGTTGGCAGTCACTTTCGTCATGCCGGGCTTGTCCCGGCATCCACCGTGCCACTACCGCTGCCTTCGCAAGAGGAGGAGTGGACCCCGGCACAAGGCCGGGGTGACGTTGTCGGTGTGGCTAACCCAGCCGCGCCAGCGCCGCGGTCAGGCGTTCGGCCTCAGCGGACTTTTCAGCATGATCCGCTCGCGCCTTCTCGACCGCCTCAGGCTTCGCGCGTTCGACAAAGCTCGGGTTGTTGAGCCGACCGGCCAGACTGTCGCGCTCCTTCGATGCCGCTTCGATCGCCTTGGTTAGGCGCGTACGCTCGGCGTCGAAATCGATCACGCCTTCGAGCGGCAGGACGAAGGTCGCCTCGTCAAGTATGACCTGCGCCGCGCCGCCGGCGACATCACCCTCGGCACGATCGATGCGGGCCAGCCGTGCAATGGCGGGCGCCAGCCGGTCGAACCGCGCCAGCGTTTCCGCCGACGCATCGCGCAGGTGCACCGGCAAGCGCGCACCCGGCGGCACGTTGAGTTCGGTGCGGCTCGACCGCACTTCGCTAACCAGCCGGATCAACCAGTCGATCTCCCTGCCCGCTTCGGGGTCGATCGCCCGTGCATCGGCGATCGGCCATTTGGCGACGATCAGGTCATAATTGCGCGCGCCAAGCTTCGACCAAAGCTCTTCGGTGACGAAGGGCATGAACGGATGGAGCATGACCAGGATCTGATCGAGCACCCAACCGGCGACTGCCTTGCTTTCCTCATCGATCGCGCCGCGCTCGTCCCCGCTCATGACGGGCTTGATCAGTTCGAGATACCAGTCGCAGAACCGGCTCCAGGCGAATTGATAGATCGCGTTGGCGGCACCGTCGAAACGGTAATCGGCGAGCGCGAGATCGACTGCCTGCACCGTCTGGATCGTCTCGCCGATGATCCATTTGTTGACCGCCAGCGTCGCCACGGGCGCCTCAAGCGTCTTCGACGCGCCGATCCCGTTCGACTGGCAGAAGCGCGCGGCGTTCCACAGCTTGGTCGCGAAGTTGCGGTAACCCTCGACCCGCTTCTCATCCATCTTGATGTCGCGGCCCTGGCTCTCCATCGCCGCCATGAAAAAGCGCAGCGCGTCGGCGCCATATTGGTCGATCAGCCCGAGCGGGTTGACGACATTGCCCTTCGACTTGGACATCTTCTGCCCGTCGGCCGCGCGGACCAGGCCGTGCAGATAGAGCGTGCGGAACGGCACGTCCTTCATGAAGTGCATCCCCTGCATCATCATCCGCGCGTCCCAGAAGAACAGGATGTCGAAGCCGGAAATCAGCACGTCATTGGGATAGCGGCCGTGGAGCTTGGGATCGGTATCGTCGGGCCAGCCCATCGTCGCGAACGGCCAAAGCGCAGAGGAGAACCAGGTGTCGAGAACGTCGCTGTCATGCCAAATCGGCAGCTGTTTCGACAGATCGAGTTTATCATCTAGTATCAGGCTGAACGCTTCGTCACGACTTTCGACAGCGACAATTTCGCGTTCGCCAACAAACTCTCGATAACGATCGGCTGCCAATTCGCGCGCTTCATCCGCGGTTTGGGCAACGAAGACTGATTCACGATCGGTGAGGCCCGAAGTATTAAGCCCACCCTCCTCGGGCAGACCGGCGGCGATGACATACTCGCCAGTCACCGGCTTTTCGTAAATTCCAAAGCCGAACCAAGCCGGAATCCGATGTCCCCACCACAGCTGCCGGCTGACGCACCACGGTTGGATATTCTCCATCCAGTTGAAGAAGGTCTTTTCCCAACTTTTCGGCACGATCTTGATCGCGCCCGACTGCACCGCCTCGATCGGCGCCTTCGCCAGCGTCTCGGCATCGACATACCATTGGTCGGTCAGCCACGGCTCGATCACATCGCCCGAGCGGTCGCCATAAGGCGTCTGGATCGTGCGCGGTTCGGCGTCATGCTCGACGCCGTCCTTGTCGACATGCGGGACCAGGAAGCCGCCTTCCTTCAGCCGCTCGACCACCAGCTTGCGCGCCCAGAAGCGGTCGATGCCGAGCAGATCCTCAGGGATCAGCCCGTCGGCGGTCTGCGTCACCTGGGCCTTGGCATCGAGCATGTTGAGCATCTCGCCCGCCTTGAACCCGGCGCGCTTGCCCACTTCGAAATCGTTGAAGTCATGCCCCGGCGTGATCTTCACAGCGCCGGTACCGAGCGTCGGATCGGCATGTTCGTCGGCAATGACCGGGATCAGGCGCCCGGTGATCGGCAGCTTTACCTGTTTGCCGATCATCGCCTTGTAGCGCTCGTCCTCCGGATGCACCGCGACCGCCATGTCGGCGAGCATGGTTTCGGGCCGCGTCGTCGCCACCGTGATCGAACCCGATCCGTCGGCCAGCGGGTAGCGGATTTGCCAGAAGCTGCCCTTGACCTCCTTGGTCTCGACCTCGAGGTCGCTGATCGCCGTGCCGAGACCCGGGTCCCAGTTCACCAGCCGCTTGTCGCGATAGATCAGGCCCTGATTGTAGAGGTCGACGAACACTTTCAGGACGGCCTTGGAAAAGCCCTCGTCCATCGTGAAGCGCTCGTTGGCCCAGTCCATCGAGCAACCCAGGCGGCGAAGCTGCTGGGTGATCTCGCCGCCGCTCTCGGCCTTCCAGTCCCAGACCTTGGCGACGAATTCCTCGCGGGTGAAATCGGTGCGTTTCTGCTGGCGCTCGGCCATCTGGCGCTCGACCACCATCTGCGTCGCGATGCCGGCATGGTCGGTGCCGACCACCCACAAGGCATCCTTGCCCTTGAGCCGGGCATGGCGGACCAGCACGTCCTGCAGCGTGTTATCGAGCGCATGGCCGATATGGAGCGAGCCCGTGACGTTGGGCGGCGGGTTGACGATCGTCCAGGGTTCGGCGCCAGGGCGGTCAGGGCGGAACTGGCCGCTCGTCTCCCAATGCGCATACCAGCGCGTTTCGATCTCGGCGGGGTCAAAGGTCTTGGGCAGCTCGGTCATGCGCTGCCTTTACCGGCTCAATCCGGCGAAACAAGTGTAGCACTCTGATAAGACGGTCGATATGAAACGCCGCCATGATTGCGACATTAGCCTTGCTGCTAGCCCAGACCGCGCTTCCCCAACCCAATGTCTATGCGCCACCGCCCAAAGCTGGGACTGCCGAACGTCTGGCATATGATGCTCAACTCGGCGGTGCCGCGGAGGACGCCGCGATTGAGGCATGGCTGGCCGTGCACGCTGACGCGCCCGCCGCGCTGCGCGCAATGCTGTTCCATAGGCTGTGCAACGATTACGGCGTTACCTTGGGCGGCGAGAAGCGGGTCACCGCTTGTGCCGAGGCGAACAAGCTCGCGCCCGACGGAGAAGACGCCAGCGACGAGAAGATCGCCGAGGCGTTCCGCGCCGCGCCGCCGATCCGCGCACATGGCGGCGCGACGGTGGCGACCATCGCCAATCCGCTCGGCAGCAAGAGCGCGAACGTCACGGTCAACGGCATCACCCTGCCCTGGTTCATGGACACTGGCGCGGAGATCTCGGTCGTCACCGAAAGCACCGCGGCGAAGCTCGGCGTGCGCGTCCTGCCGGGATCGAGCGATGTCGGCACCTCGACCAGCAACCGCGTGACCGGCAAATTGGGCGTGATCGACAAAGCAACGATCGGCGCCGCGACCGTCGAAAACCTTCCGGTGCTGATCCTGCCCGACGCGATGCTGAAACTCGGCAAGGACTACACGATCCCGGCGATCTTCGGTCTTCCAGCGTTCGCCGCGCTCGGCCGGATCGCGTGGCTCGATGGCGGCGCCAGGCTTGCACTTGGCAGCGCGGCGCCGATGCCCAAGGGCAAGACGGTGCGCGTCTATTGGCACGAGGACGGCCTCGGCATCCCGATCACCACGGCGGTCGGCACGATGGGCGCCCAGTTCGACAGCGGCGCCGACTCGACCGATTTACGCAAACCGGGCCTCGCTCTGCTGACCACGGACCAGATTGCCAGTGCCACCGAACGCAACACGACGGTCGGCGGCGCCGGCGGTTTCGTTACCACCAAGGTCCGCGTACTGCCCCGCCTTGACTATAGCATCGGCGACATCCCGCTAACCGCGTTCAAGGTCGACATCGACGACAGCGAGGATGGCGCCGGGCGCATCGGCAGCGATATGATCGCCCAGCTCAAGCTGCTGACGATCGATTTCGCGACGATGACGCTCCAGGCCTCGCCACTAAAGTAGTCCGGCAACGCTGCGTCAGGGCAATCTGGTGAAGTGCAGCGACACGCGCGGGATAGTCAGCGTGAAGCCCATGGCGTCGTCGTCGAAACTCAGCGTGTAGCCAGGACCTTTATATTGGCCTGGGCCGGTGGCTTCCAGCACTTGCGGCACGCCCGGCTTGCCGGTGCGATCTGTGACGGTCACCGTGCCGCCGGCTTCGGTAAGCGCGATGGAATAGACCGCCTTGAGGTTGGGATTGCCGTAGCGGCCGTTGAGCGATGAAGGCGATGCGCCTTCGCTGACGCGCGGCACGCTTCCGTCATAGGCGGCGAGCACGGCATCGGCCACCTTGTCGGGATTATAGTCGCCATTGTTGCAGAGCAGCGCCACACCGAATCTTTGCTCGCGATTATAGCCGAACAGGGTCTTGAATCCCCCGGCGGCACCGGTGTGGTGGAACCAGTGCGGACCAATCAGCAGGGCATTGCCATAGACCGGGCCCTGGCCGTGATCGCGCACCGGACTGCCATCGGTGAACCGCCCGGGGGTGGTCATCAGCCGGGTGACCTCCGGGGTCCAGACCTTATGTCCGTTGTCGATATCGGCATACCATTTGGCGAGATCGTTGATCGTCGTGATCAGCCCGCCACTGCCCCCGAATAGCGGGATTTCGTCGGTCAGCGTCACGTTACCGCCGGGTATGGTATAGCCCCGCGCGGCATTGGCGTCCGATGTGCGACTGCCCAGCATGACGAAGCTGCGGGTCATGCCGAGCGGCTTCAACACATGCGAGCCGACATATGTCTCGAACTTCTCGCCCGAGACGCGTTCGACCACTTCGGACAGCAGCAGATAGCCGCCATTGGTATAATCATAGGCGGTGCCAGGCTTGAACTTGGTATCCCGTTGCTGAAACACCTCGGCCAGTGCCTGGGCCCTGTTCGCGCGGGAAAGCGGTTCGATGCCGTCGAGCTGCAGCAAGACCAGGGAATCGCGCACCCCGCCCGTCATGTTCAGCAAATGCTGGATCGTCAGCGGATCGGGATAGGGCGGCAGATCGGGCAGATAAAGATGGACGTCGGCGTCGAGCCGCACCTTGCCGGCCGCGACCAATTGCATCAGCGCGGCGACGGTGAATTGCTTGGAGACCGAGGCGGCGTAGAATTGCGTATCGGCGTCGATCCGGCGCCCGGTCGCAACATCGGCATAGCCGTCATTGACCTGCAATTCGGTCTTGCCGCCCCGAAACAGACCGACCGCGCAGCCCGGCGCAGCCGCAGTGGCGGGCACAGCCAGCGCGGCTTTGACCGCAGCAGCCTTGGCCGCCGCCGGTTCGGCCGGCGTAGCGGCCGTTGCCGCCGACGCCGCCAGTGACGCCGCGATGAGCGCGACCAGCGGCAGATGTGCAATCCGAGTCAGGTTACCCTCCCCTTTTTGTCGGCGATCGGCCTCAATATTTCACGCGCAACCCGCCCATGAACTGGCGGCCGATCGTGTCGTACAGCGCGCGCGTCGTGCCATAACCGCCCGCGCCGGTGATCGGCGGGTCGGTGTCGAACAAATTCTGGACCGCGGCGAACAGCGCGACCTTGCTGCCCGCGCCGCGCGGATGGAAGATCGTCACTTCGCCGGAGAGGTCGGTATAGAGCCGTCCCTTCACAGTCAGCTTGTCGATATTGCTGGCGGTCAGGGTGCGATCGATGAAGCCGCCGCCGACATAACGCGCGGTGGCGCTGAGGCGCCAGTCGCCGGCGATATAGCTGACATTGGCGTTCGCCTTCCACCGCGGGTTGCCGCCCATCCCGGCGACGGTCGGCTGGACCACGCTGTCATCCAGTCGGACGTGGACGGTCCCGTCATAAGTCTCGGTCTTGATCAGATAATTGACCAGTCCCTGGAAAACGATGCGATCGCTGCCGACCGGCATCGTATAGCTCATCTCGACGTCGATGCCGCGGGTCATGGCATAAGCGAGATTGGTCGGGCCGCTGAACACCGTGGTGATCAGCCCGCTATTGTCGCGGGTGATATATTGGCAGGCCGCCGTGTTGGTGGTGAAGCATTGCTGCACGATCGTTGCCGGCGTCAGCTGGATGATCGCCTTCTTGATGTCGATATTATAATAGTCGACCGAGATGCTCAGCCGCGGAATGAAGCTCGGCGTCAGCACCACCCCGCCGGTGAAGGTCCTGGCGGTTTCCGGCTTCAGGTTCAAATTGCCCGCGGTCAGCGCGGTGACCAGATAGCTTTGCCCGAGATAGCGCGGATCGAGATCGGTGACGGTCAGGAAGGAGCTACCGCTCTTCTGGTACAATTCGGTCAGGTTGGGCGCGCGGATGTCGCGGGATTCGGTCGCACGCAGCCGGATCGAATTGTTGATCGCGTAATCGACGCCCGCTTTCCAGGTCTCGACCGTCCCCGAGGTCGTATAGTTGGTGACACGTCCGGCGATATCGACGCTCAGCCGTTTGCCGAAAGGCGAATTGGACAGCAGCGGGATCAGCAGCTCGCCGAACGCTTCCTTGACGTCGACGCTGCCGGAATAAGGCAGCGAGGGAGCGGAATAGGCCCCGGCCCGCGAGGCGCTGTCGAAATTCACTCTCAACGACTGGCTGCGATATTCGCCGCCCACGGCCAGCGAGACGGGCCCGGTCCAGGTCGAGAAGGGCTCGCCGCGCAGCGTCAGCGAAAGCTCGTCCTGCTCGATATCGTTGATCGTTTCGGCGACCCCGTTGACGTAGCCCAAGGCCGGGTTGCTGGGATCGACCTTGCCCATGATGTTGAGCGGGATGCAGCCATTGCCCGGCTTGGTCAGGGTGGATCGACAGATCGCCGAACCCGGATGCGCCGGATCGGCCACGGCATCGATCGCCAGAGCGTAATTGGTCAGGATGCGGTTGTTCCGGCTGATATTGTCATTGTAGTTGCGGCCGTGGCCGTAATAGCCGTCGAACGACCAGCTCTTGCCGAGCTCGCCATGCACGCCCAGCGTGATCTGGTAGACGTCGGTATTGTAACTGGTCAGCGTCCGCGCATTCTGATCGGCGAGCTTGTTGACGGTGATGGCGGCGACCTTGTTGGCCGCCAGCGTCGCAGCCAGGTCTGCCGGCAAATAGAAATTGTCCGCCGCGATTGAGTAACTGAAGGTCGAAGGGATGCCGTCCTGCAGCGAATGGAAATGGCTGTAGGAACTCTCGATGAACGCGGTCCAGCCGGGCGCAATATCGCCGCTCAATTTGCCATAAGCGGTATAGCGCGTGATCGGCGTCGCCCCGACCTGGTCGGCCATGCCGTTCACACCGTCCCCGCCCAGCATCGTGCCCGAGGTCGTCATCGTGCCCAGCGAGAACGGTACCGCCTGGCCGGCATCGTTGAATTGCACGCCTTTCAAATAGGATGGCAGGCCGGTGATGGTGTTGATCGGCGAGCCGGAACCGGGCCGGAAGGTCACCCCCGTGATTACGCCGTTGGCGGTGGAATTGCTGTTACGCAGCCCGCTGGTGACGAGAAACTGGCGCGGTTGGCTCGGCGTGCCGAGCCCGCCATTGCCGGCATTGGGATTGGCCAGCAGACCGGCGCCGGCCGCAGCCCATCGCCGTGCGGCCAAGCGGGCAATGCCGGAATTGTCGGAATACTCTCCGGCCAATATCAAATGCATGCTGTCGGTCAGCTTCATCCCGGCCGCCGCGGAGATCAGGACGTTGCGATAATCGCCCGCGCCTGCCTCGCCAGCCTGCAGCGTCGCCTTGAGGCCTTCCAGGTTCCTCTTGGTCTGCAGGTTGACGACGCCGGCCACGGCATCGGCGCCATAAGCGGCAGAGGCACCGCCCGTCACCACGTCCACCCGATCGATCAGCGCCTGGGGAATATTGTTGAGGTTGACCGCGCCGGTCGGGTTGGAGGGCACATAACGCCGGCCATCGAGCAGCACCAAGGTACGGGCATAGCCGAGACCGCGCAGGTCGAGATAATTGCCGCCGATCTGGGTGCCGCCGCCGGCGTTCACCGCGCTGGTCGGGGTGAGCGAGGGACGCAGCGCCGGCATCTGGTTGATCGCGTCGGCGACATTGGGCGCGGCGACCCGTGCCAAAGCGTCGGCATCGATCACCGTGACCGGCGTGGGTGCGGTGAAGCCGGTGCTGCGCACCAGCGAGCCGGTGACGACGATGTCCTTCTGCGGTTGATCGTCGCTTGGCTGTGTAGCAGGGGGCGTTTCCTGCGCGGCCGGCGCCGCATCGTTGGCGCTGGCGGCAAATGCGGGTGGAGATACCATCAATATCGCGGCACAACCGGCAAGGTACGCGGAACGCAGATGTGCGACTTGGGAACGCGAATGAGGCGCCATGATTTCCCCCTGATGTTTTTAGCTCTCGGACGTTACTAATGACCGGGCGCACCAACGTCCGTGAGCAGGGACGAGGAATCAATCGCAATTACGTCTTGCGCCGATAACCCGGAGTTATGATCCGGCTCTGCTCCTTCCAGACTGAGTGGTTCCTGCTTGCAGCTTATCGCGGGCCTTAGGCCTTGTTCCGGCGAGTCTCCGTCTTGCTCGCGGTCCCGCAGGTTTGCATCGCGCACCACCGCCGTCGTCCGTTCTTGCTGGTATCCGCGAATATCCATCCGCAGGAACTCTGGTTCGCACAATGTTTGAGCGTGAACTTACTGGCACGGGCGTACGCGAGCGTATCCACGAGATCTAAAGCGATCCGCTTGAGGGGAAGACGAAGATCCTCCGGATCCGCGTACATCTCGATCAGGCCGCCTTCGGTCAGCGACTGGCTCTGGCGGGCAGATAGCAGCCAATGATTTGCAACCAGCAGCGGGCCTTTGGCAAGCGAGACCCCGTCAATGCAGGCGGACAAGAGCAGATAGGTGGCATCTCGCAGCGAGCGAACGTCCGCCATCAGGCGTTCGCCCTCTCCGTCCAGACGCGACACGTCGATCGTCTCGCCGGCAGCGATCGCGCCGGAGCGCCTGGCCCATTCCACAAATCGTTCGGGCGTCGCGATATAATCCTCCACGTCCGCCGCGAACCGGTCGTGGATCGTGTTGGCGAAATCAATGGCCAGGCGGCCACCATCCAGGCGGACCGCGGAAACCGGACGGGGAGCGGAAACGGCCATTCAACATGCACTCCGTTGACTGCACCAGTGTAACGCATTTAACTGGTGCAGTCAGGACTACCTGCTCCAGTTCCAGAATGCACCTTCGCTCGAGCAGCTTGTAGGGGAAGCGAATTGTTTCAACGGCTGCGATTCTGGTTCTGCTCTCTCAGCCTGGTGATGCTGCTCGCGGTCGTCGCCATGCTTGCGATCGGTGGCCGGCCGGACCCGGTCGGCGCGGCGAAGGTGCTGGACGGGTCGTGGCGCTTCCATCCGGGCGACGATCCAAGCTGGGCCGATCCGCGGACGGACGATCGCAACTGGGATCGGATCGACCTGGTTTCGCTGCCGAGCAATCACGATTTCGACGTCGGCCTTCCCGGTTATCTCGCCGGTTGGCACGCGCGCGGCCATCCCGATCTTGAGGGTTATGGCTGGTATCGCCGCCGCGTTGCCTTGCCCGCGCAGGGCGACTTGGCGTTGCTTGGCCCAACGATGGTCGATGATGGTTATGAGATGTTCTGGAATGGCAAGCCGATCGGCGGCATCGGCAGGCTCGACCACGATCCGAAAGTGGTCGGTGCCCGGCCATTCCTGGTCAAGCTTCCGCCGTCGGCGGGCGAGCATTCCGCGTTGCTGGCGATCAGGGCCTATATGCAGCCGGGGCTTGGCCGGGACAATCAGAGCGGCGGGCTTAGAAGCGCCCCTACCCTTGCCGCGGCCTCGTTCGGCAAGACATTGTACAATGCCCAATGGCGTCGAACCATTGCCGGCTATATCGTCGAGCTGGCGTTACCGATCATGATGGTCCTGCTCGCGGCGATCGCGCTTGTCGTGGCGCCGTCGACAGCCAGGCCGGGCTTTGCCCGATGGCTATCGGTCGCCCTCGTCGCGACCGCTTGTCTCAGGCTGGGGAACGCGGTCGCTTCCTGGACCGACCTGATCGGGATTTCGACACTGGATCGGCAGAACGCCATCCTGCTCTCGCCGCTCGCCATGCTGGCATGGACGGCCGCCTGGAACGACTGGGCGGACGGGCGCGACCGGCGCATTGTCTTGCTGACCTGCATAGCGGCCTGGATGATAAGAGTCGTCGGAGCGGCTACTCATGCAGATGCATTGGTCGCCATTGGCCGCGGCGTCTTCGCCGTCCTGTTCGTGGTGATTGCGGTGCGGATCATCGCGCGCGGCGAACGCAGGGGGCTGGCATTGACCACGATGGCGGTGATCGCGATCGCGCTGTTCATCAATGAGCTTTCCCGGTTGGGCGTCCCCACCATCTGGTTCCCGTTCAATATCGGCGTCACCCTCACGCAATACGCTTATGCGCTGGCGCTGCCGCTGCTCGCCTTTGCGCTCAGTGCGGCCAAGGGTGATGTCCATGCCCAGCCCGTCCCGGGCCTTCGCAATTAGCTGCTGATGCCATGGCCCGACGCTGGCCACCGCGTAGCCTGCGTCGTAGCTCACAGCGCGCCGATGTTCGTCCAGTCCCGCTTGCCAAGGGCGGCGTCCGGGGCCACCACTCCGGCCGCCGCTTCCACCTCAAAAGGTCAGCCGATGTCGTTACGTACCGCGCGCTTCGCTCTCGTCGCTTCGATCGCCTGGCCGATCGCTGCGCAGGCGCAGAGCACGCCCGCCGCCCCGGCGACGGCTGAGGACGATATCATCGTGCTGGGTACCGGGCTCGATTTGCCGCCCGGCACACCGGCTTATGGTGCTACAATGATCGACCGCGATCGGCTGACCAACGACGCCTCGGGCAGGGTCGAAGACGTGCTGGCGGACGTCGCCGGCTTTCAGCAGTTCCGCCGCTCCGACAGCCGCTCGGCCAATCCGTCGGCGCAAGGCGCGACCCTGCGCGCGCTGGGCGGCAATGCCTCGAGCCGGACCCTGGTGCTGCTCGATGGCGTGCCGATCGCCGATCCGTTTTTCGGCTATTTGCCGTTCAATGCGCTGGTGCCCGATCGCCTCGCCGGGATTCGCGTGACGCGCGGCGGCGGGTCGGGGCCGTTCGGCGCCGGCGCGGTCGCGGGAACGATCGAACTGGTCAGCGCCGGGCGGCGCGACTTGCCGCTGCTGAGTGCGGAGGCATTGTATGGCAGCCGAGAGTCGGAGAGTATGTCGGCCAGCGTGTCGCCCAGCCTCGGCCGCGGCTTCGCGACTTTGTCGGGCCGGTTCGAGCGCGGCGACGGTTTCTATACGACGCCCGACGATCAACGTGTCGCGGCAAGCGTTCCCGCGCGGTACCGCGACTGGTCGGCATCAGCGCGCGCGGTCGCGCCGATCGATGCCGATACCGAAGTGCAATTCCATGGCCTGCTGTTCGGCGACAATCGCACGCTGCGCTTCCGCGGCGCCGATTCGAGCTCTGAGGGCGAGGATGCGAGCATCCGGCTGGTCCATCGCGGCGGCTGGCAGGTTGATGCCCTCGCCTACGTTCAGGCACGCAATTTCTCCAACAAGGTGATCAGCGCGACCAGCTTCAAGCTGACGCTCGACCAGCGCAACACCCCCGCGACCGGCACCGGCGGCAAGATCGAGCTGCGCCCGCCGGTCGGCCGCGACCAGGTCGTGAGGATCGGCGGCGATGTCAGGCTGGCCGACGGCGAGCTGTTCGAGGACGCCTATAACAGCGTCGGCGCGGTGACCGCGCGGCGCAATGCGGGCGGCAATACGAGCGTCGCGGGTTTGTTCATCGAGGATGACTGGACGCTGGGCAAATTGGTGCTGACCGGCGGCGCGCGGCTCGATCGCTGGACATTGACTCGGGGCTTCTTCCACGAACGCAACGGCGCCGGCGTCGCGACCAGCAACCAGGCATTTCCCGATCGCAGCGGAACCGAGTTCACCGGGCGCGCCGGCTTGCTCTATCGCCCCGTTGCCGCGTTCGCCTTGCGCGCGGCGGGCTATACCGGTTTCCGCCTGCCGACGCTCAACGAGCTCTATCGGCCATTCACCGTCTTTCCCGTCACCACCCAGGCCAATGCCAGCCTGAAGCCCGAGCGGCTGCGCGGGGTGGAAGCGGGATTGGACGTCACGCCATTACCCGGCCTGACGCTTTCCGGCACATTGTTCTACAACAAGCTGGCCGATGCGATCGCCAACGTGACGATCGGTACCAATTTGCGCCAGCGCCGCAATGTCGACGCCGTCGAGGCCAAAGGGGTCGAGGCGAATATCGTCTGGCGGCGCGGCGCGATGATGATGTCCGCCTCTTATGCTTATTCGGGCAGCAAGGTGCGGGCGCCGGGCAATGCGTTCGACGGCCTGGTCCCGGCGCAAAGCCCTCGCCATGCGGCCAGCGCGACGATCGCCTGGTCGCCCAAGGCCGGACCCATAGTGTCGGCGACGTTGCGTTACGTGGGCGACCAATATGAGGACGATCTGCAGACCGACAAATTGGCTGCGGCGACGACCGTCGACCTGTTCGGCAAGCTGCCGATCGCGCACGGTTTCAGCGCGGTCGTCCGCGCCGAGAATGTGTTCGATGCGCAAGTCATGACTCGCAACCAGGCGGGGTCGATCGATCTCGGCACGCCCAGAACGTTGTGGATCGGCGTTCGGTTCGGAGGATAGGAGGGACGAGCTGAACAGCTTTTCCCTGCCGCACAAAAAAAGGAGGCCGCCCGTTGCGGGGCGGCCTCAACATTGCCTGTGAGGGAAATCGGCGCTCGCAGAGGCCGGCTCAGCGCAGGTCCAACATCACGATTGATTTGGGCGGCAGCGAGACGCTCAGCGTCTGTCCACTGATCCTGGCGCCGGTAAAAGGCGCCGGCCTGATCGTGTCGGGAGCGCCGAACGTGTTGTGCGCATCCATCGCCGTGGCGGTCAGGATGCGGCCGGACACGTGCGTGACGTTGAGGCCATCGAGCTTGACGCGAACCGTCTCAGCACGGTTCGGATCGACGTTGGTGAGCCCCACATGCACGACCCCCGCCGCATCGCGAACGGCGCTCGCGCTGATCGCCTTCAGCGAAGTCCCGTTCTTGCTGTACGTCCGTGCATCGACGTCGACCGCCAACACGGTCGCGTCCTGATAATCCTTGTACATGTCGAACACCCAATAGGTTGGGGTCTTCACCATCTTGTCGCCTTCGGTGAGAAGCAGCGACTGGAGCACATTGACCATCTGGGCGATGTTGGCGCCGCGCAGACGATCCGTGTGCCGCGCGAAGATGTCGAAGTTCAGGCTGGCGACGATCGCATCGCGCAGGCTGTTCTGCTGATACAGGAAACCCGGATTGGTGCCGGGCTCGACATCGTACCAGGTCCCCCATTCGTCGACCAACAATGCCACACGCTTGGCCGGATCGTATTTGTCCATGATCGCCGCGTGTTCGGTGATGATCTTGTCCATCCGAATGGTTGCGGCAAGCGTCAGGGCCCATTGGTTCTCGTCGAAGCCCGTTGCCGCACCCTTGTGATCCCAGTTGCCCGGTACGGTGTAATAATGCACGCCAATGCCGTCGATCTTGTCGCCGGCGATGCGCATCATCGTGTCGGTCCAATCGGTATCGCCCGAATTGGCGCCGCTGGCGATCTTCATGACGTGCTGACCCGCCGGCATCTTGACGAAGGTGCCGTAGCGACGCGTCAAGTCCGCGGCATATTCTGCACGCATGTTTCCGCCGCATCCCCAGAGCTCATTGCCGAGCCCGACCATGGGAACCCGCCAGGGTTCTTTCCGGCCATTCGCCGCACGTTCGTTGGCCAGCGTCGATCCGACCGGCGACGTCATATATTGGACCCAGTCGGCCAATTCGACCGGAGGCGCCGAGCCGACATTCCCCGAGACATAGGCGTCGGCGCCGACGAGCTCGGAGAAGTCCATGAACTCATGCGTGCCGAAGGCATTGTCCTCGGTGACACCGCCCCAATGCGTGTTGATCGAGACCTTGCGGTTTGCCTGCGGTCCGATGCCGTCGCGCCAGTGATATTCGTCGGCGAAACATCCGCCGGGCCAGCGGATTTCGGGCACGCGAATTGCCTTGAGCGCCTCAAGCACGTCCTTGCGATAACCCTTGATGTTGGGGATCTTGCTGCGCGGTCCGACCCAGATGCCATTGTAAATGCCATGGCCAAGATGCTCGGCGAACTGGCCAAAAATATGCCGATCGAACTTCGGAGCTGGCCGGTCGCCATGAACGACCACCGTTTCGGAATCGTCGTCTCCCATCGCATAGGAACTCGAAGGCACGGCGACGCAAATAGCCAAGGCGGCGAGCAACAGACGCATTTCCATCTCCCTTGGAACCGGGGCGCGGGTCGCCAGGACCGTTGTCCCAGCCGGTTCGACCTCTTTTTAACTCAGACATATTATAGCACAAGAGGGATATTGCGGGTCCGGATCGGGGGGGGCGTAGTAATTGCCACGTTATAACGGAGATTCAGTGTCCCACAGTCGAGGGCCGATCGCTTCTTCTTCCTCGAAGACACGAGCCCAAGGTATTTCAGCGTCACCGAAATCGAGCTTAGGACCGCTCCAGCTGCAGGCGCTTCGGCTTGTCGGCCGCATGGAGCGCATTACTCGGCGAGACGCTGATTAGGACTAGGTCCCGCGACCGGATTGTTGCCCCACAGGCTATCATAGGACCAGCCCGACAGATCCTCCACTACCTTGGCATGAAGCGCGTCGGTCGGGCTGCGCGCGCCGCCGCGGAAACGTTCGATCTCGTCGAGCAGGATGGCGTGGGTCTGCGGATTCAACCGGAAACGCGCGGCGACCACCACGCCGAACGCCAGCACGACCAGTGTCCCTACCCCCAGCACCGCGGCGATCGCGATAATCGTCTGCGGGCTCTGCGTCGTGGCCTTCGGCACGAAACCGGACGCCTCCATGACCTGGCCGACCAGGATCACGGCCAGTGCCTGGCTCAGTTTGCGCACCAGAGTCATGACCCCTGCGAATGCGCCCTCACGACGGCGGCCGGTCACGATTTCATCGACATCAGCCATGTAATTGTAGGTCGCCCAAGGAATGTAGTTGAGCGCGCCCCGGCCCAGGCCGACGAAGACCACCGGAACCCAGAACAGCGCCGACGTCGCGGTATAGCCGGCCCAATACATGCCCAGAAAGATGACGACGCCGATCGCGAAGCTGCCGGCGGCCAAGCGGTAGGCGGCGGACGGCGACATGCGCAACGCGAAGTTGATCGCCAGCGCTACCGCGATCAGCTGGACGACATAGGTTACGCCGACCAGATTGGCGACGATCGCGGTCGACCCGGCCAAGGCGAAAATCACGAAATAGGTGAAGGCCGCATTGTAGATGTCCTGGCTGATATAGCCGCCGAGATACATGCCGAGATGCAGCCGGAATGCCCGGATGCGCAGCGTCGAGAACAGGTTGCGATAGAGCGCCGCGAACGCCGCACCCAGCGACGGCCGCGGCGCGGCTTCCGCTTCTTCGAGCCCCGGCGGCCGCTGGCGCTCCCAGCTGAAGGCGTAGAGCAGGCCCGCGGCTGCCATGAACAGCACCGAGAAGATGATGCCCATATAGAGAAAAGTCTGCGGCGAGTTGGGGCCGAGATAATTGATCAGCTGGCCGGGAAGGAACGCGGCGGCGATCGCGGAACATTGCCCCAACAGGATGCGCGCGCCGGCGAACTTGGCCTTGACCCGATAATCGGTCGCCATCTCGCTGGCGAGAGTCTCGTAGGGGATGATCTCCATCGCATAGACCATCTCGAACAGCACGTAGGTGACGAGATAATACCAGAAGCCCTGCCCCGCGACCCACATGATCGCGAACGAGGGAAGGAGCGGAATGGCCGCCAGGATGAAGAATCGCCGCCGGCCGAATGTCTTGCCCAGCCAGGTACGACCGAGATTATCCGACAGATGGCCGATCACCGGGCTGGTGAAGGCGTCGAGTATGCGCGCCACGCCGAAGATGATCGTCGCTTGCGCCGCCGACAGGCCACAAAAGCTCGTGTAGAAAATCAGAATCCAGGTGCTGATGACCGCCATCGACCCGGCGCCCAGGATGTCGTTCGACCCGTAGGCGATCAGATTGTACCAGCGCACCGGCCGCATCGGCGCGGCCGGCATGGCGGGGTTCTGCACGGTCGGCCCGTTCGCCATCCTAACCCCTCCTTATGCTGGCGGGCGACAGCTCCGCCGCCCCTCGCGCCGACGCCGGTACCATCAGATGTACGTGCGGAGGAATTCGCCCAGCGCAATCACCGCCAGGCTTTGACCATAAGGCATCGAGGTCAGCGCGATGTCCTTGTAGAATTGCTGCGTGTCGCCCATCGCGGTGCCGAAAGAGACCTGCTTCAACTCGCCCGCCGCGTCGATATTGGCAAGCACGCCCTTCACCGCCTTGATCCCGACTGCCTCGTACTGGCGTGGCAGATAGCCCTTACGCACCCCTTTCAGAATACCGTAAGCGAAGCCGGCGGTGGCCGATGCCTCCAGATAGCTGGTCGGATCGACGATCAGCGTGTGCCACAGGCCGGTATCGGCATCCTGCGTCTCGGCCAATGTCTTGACCTGCGCCGCCAGCGTATCGATCAGGAAGATGCGAAAGGCGTCGCCCGGCGGTAGATCGAGGATCTCGATAATCTCCGGAATCGCGATCGTCACCCAGCAATTGCCGCGCGCCCACAATGCCTCCGCGAAATTGTGCCGGCCATTGAAATTCCAGCCGTGGAACCACAGCCCGGTCGTCTTGTCGTAGAGATATTTTATGTGGACGAGGAACTGGCGCTTGGCCTCCTCGACATATTGAGGCCGGTCGAGCAACAGGCCGATCTTGGCCAAGGGCAGGACCGACATCATCAAGGTGTCGTCCCACAATTCGCCCGGATTCTCGTCATTGTAGACGAGGTGCTGGAACGCGCCTTCCTCGGTCTTGGGCAGGCCGTCGGGCGCCATCAACCATTCGGCCCAGGTGTCGAGATAAGAGACGTAACGCGGATCAGCTTCGTATTCGTACAAATAGGCCAAGGTCAGGAACGGGGCCATGGTGTTGATGTTCTTGGTCGGGGTGCCTTCGGCGAAGCGGTCGTCGAACCACTGCTTGATGACCGCCAGCGCCTTCTTGTCGCCGGTCTGCTCGAACAGGCGCCACAGGCCGAACAGGCCAATGCCGTGAGTCCATTCCCAACCGGCCCAGCCCTTGGTGTCGATGACCCGCCCATCCTCGAGGCGGAGCAGAAACTCACCCGTCTCGTCCTTGATGTTGAGCAAATTGTCGATCAGCTTATCGATCGCTGTGATAACGTCGCCATGCGGCACGTCATGGGTAACGGCGGCCAATCAATTTCTCCTGTTGATGAAGCGCACGGGCGGCAGAGCCGGGCCATGCGCCTTGATACGATGGCGGCCGAACAACCGGCGCCGGGTGACGATGTCGCCGGTCATCGCGCGCCGACCGCATTGAGCTCGGCGGGACGTGCAGGCGCGGGCACCATGCGCACCGGCACTCCACCGGTGACATTGCGCAGCGTCACCAGCTTGACCGTCTCCAGCGCGTCGCCCGGCGCACCGTCCGAGGTGACCACCAGCGCGACCGTGTTGCTGCCGCGATGATTCAGGATTCCCTCGGGGATCGGGAACACGCGCTGCGGCCCGACATGGGCGATGAACTGGCCCATATTCCAGCCGTTGACGAAGAGCAGCACGCGATAGCGCCCCTTCGACCGCGGCGTGGCGGTATCGCCGAACGCGAGCGCGATGGTGGCGTCCTGCCCTTTCGGCACCGCGAGGTCGAAGCGCGTGCGATACCAAATTGTGCCGGCCGACGGCGTCGCCGCGGGAACCGTCGCGGCTGCCCATTTCGCGTCGTCGAAGCCGGGAAGGTGCCAGCCCATCCGCTCGCCATATTGGCCGCCATTATTGGCGG
>NZ_BCYU01000024.1 GCF_001598355.1 Sphingomonas asaccharolytica NBRC 15499 | reverse complement strand
GGGGCCTCACACCTACGAAGCCATCTGCAAAGCGTGGACTCTCGAGCCCAACCGATTCACGTCAGATCCGACCCATCAAATCCCGGGACCAAACATCTAGTCCTCTGATCTCCCGGATCGGCTCCTTGCATGCCGCAGAAGGGTGAGATCAGCTGGGGCCCTCCAGGCTTCCACCATCCGGTGCTGGCACAACGCCGGCTGCGCCTTCTCACCGGCGCCGTATAAAGGGGCCGTCGCATCTCGCAGTCGTTCAGGAATCGGCTGGCGAGATCACATAGTCGCCCTGTTCGATTTCGCGTGATCCGTAGGGAACGAGAATGATGCGCCGTGATATGGCACGCTCCTCCACTTCAAACCGCGATAGCGCAACTGGATACGGAAAGAGCTCTTCAATCAGAGCCCGATCGCCATAGGTCTGGCTGATAGTTCCGCTGCTAAACTCGGCCCAGACCACCGGTCGGCACCGCTCGAGCAGTTTCGGCATGCCGCGAAGAACTTGTGGCTCGAAGCCTTGAACGTCGATCTTGACCGCATCGACCGCGATCTCGCCCAAATAGTCATCCGCTCGTTCGACCCGCGCACGCGCGACCTCTCGCAGCGGGCGCTCGTACTGATCGACATCGAGGAAGGTCGCGAGCCCTAGATTGCCATTGTCGATGTTGAGCAGGGGCAGTTCTGCCATTGTATCAGACAGCCCGATCCTGTGAAGCTCAATGTCAGCGTCGGGATTCAGCGCAACGTTGCGCTCGAATGCTGGCCATAACACCGGATTTGGCTCGAACGCATGAACCTTGTCGAATGCCCGTGAAAACTCGATCGAGTGATTTCCAACGTTGGCGCCGACGTCGAGCACGGTGGTGTGGCGCGGCGCCGCCCTGACGAATTGGCTGATCTGGTCGCGCTCATACCCCCCGAACAGGAAGACCTGCCGGTCAATGAACGACGACAAATCGCCCGCCATGCGCGTTTTGCCATTGTTCACGACGAAACTTCCTGACCGCGCGGCCAACCGATTGGCAGCTCCCTGCCAGCCGCGGACGTGGCGTAAGAAGCGCAAGGAGCGGGCCACGCGGGCGAGCGTTGAAGGAGATGACATACGCCCTCCATGCTACGGCCGGAAATGGTGTCAAGGCGCGATCGTGCCCATTTCACCGCGGGCGATTGCAGTCTATGGCCGTGGAGACCGATTGCCCGGCAGGAGTCGGGCATAAGTGCTGTCATCGGCAGAGCGTAGGGAACGTAAAAGTGGCGACGACTTTCCAGTCCTTCGATCCGCCAGCGACGGCGTCGAGCGATGCGCATACGGAGGTAAGGACCGCGCTGGTTCCGTCGTGGATGGAGATCAGCACCTTAGCGCTGCTCAACATCGTCTACTTTTTCGCGCTGACGCTCGGCGGCCGGATACTCGATATCATCAACCTCGCCGGCCCCTCGTTTCTCATCATTGTTCTTGGTGTTGGCGCAGCCCGAATGCTGCGCGGATCGGTTAACACACTGTGGACGCCTTTCTTTTGGGTGCGAATTTCGTCAATTGCCTATTTTGGAGTGGGATCGGTCGTTCCCTACATCGTTAACGACGAAACTCGGCAAGCACTCAACTCCTTCTATTTCACCTTTCCCGACGACGTGGCTCATTACAACCTGGTTACCGGGCTCTTCATCCTGACGGTCTTCGTGGCGTTCCGCGCCGTTTCGCTGTTGATTGCTCAGCAGTCCAGGAAAGCGGGGACCTATCTGTTCAACTACGTGCCCGAGCCGTGCGGTATAGGCAACGCGCCGTTCGCAGCGATTTGTCTCGGCGCCGGCATGATTGTCCGCTACCTGATCCTTCTGCCCCATTCATTTGGTCTGATCGAGAGCTATGTACCCGCCTGGCTAGCAAACGTTTCTCAATTAGCGCTCGTTGGCTACTACCTCGGGACACTTGAGATGCTACGGCGGCGCCCGGCACTGGTCTTTGCCATCGTTGTGCTAGCATTGCTCGACTTTGCGACAGGTCTACTCGAGTTCTCAAAAACTAGCGCGATATTGCCGCTGATCATGATCATCATCGCGCTCGTCCAGCACTATCGACGCTTATGGGTGACCGGCGTTCTCCTTGCCGTCATCGTAGCGACCTTTTTCTCTATCGCACCGGTCGTCACCTATGGTCGCGCGATGCTCGGCAAAATCAACGGTACGGTGTTCAGCGGCACGCTCGACCAGCGTGTCGCCATCCTACAATCCTACAGTCCGGCGGCAGCCGACGTCGAGATGAACAGCGATATTCAGGGCGGTTGGGCGCGCCTATCCTATGTCGCGGCGGGTTCCTTCGTGATCGACCAGTACGATGCCGGTCGGCCGGGGACGACGTTCAAGAATGCCGGGTTCGCCTTGATCCCGCGCATCCTCTATCCGGAAAAACCCAACATCACGGCGGTTGGCACAGAGTTATCTATCGCAATCAACGGCAACGAAACATCACAGATCGCAGCAGGCTGGCCCCCGGAACTGTACTGGAACGGAGGGTGGGCGCTGGTCATTCTCGGCGCGGTGCTAATAGGTGCACTATTCGCCGCCCTTTCGCTTTACACGATGGCAGTGCTGCGCCACAATTCTGTTCACTTGCTACTGGCCGTCCTGATGGGCCTCAGGATGGGAACCCGCATGGACGGATTCGTTGTGCCCGATGTCTTCGGGGCATTACCGATCTTGATCGTTGCCCATCTTGGCTTGACCTTTTTCAACCGCCTGACGTTCAAACGTCGCTAGTCAGCAAAGGGGTCGATCGGCAATGTGCGGGATCGCTGGATATTATTGCTACGACAGCGCCGCGACAACGCCCGTTCCCGGCGTGCTCGCTGCAATACGCGATCATATGGCGGCACGTGGTCCCGACGGCATGGGATTCTGGGAGAACAACGAACGCCGTGTCGCGCTGGCCCATCGCCGCCTCTCGATTATCGATCTCGACGAGCGGGCCAACCAGCCGATGCACCGTCTCGGCACTGGCCTCTCGATCGTCTTCAACGGCGAAATTTACAATTATCGCGAACTTAAGGCGGAGCTTGAGGCGAGAGGACACCTGTTCAAGACGTCGTCGGACACCGAAGTCCTCTTGGCCCTATATATCGAGCACGGCGACGCGCTGGTCGACCGGTTGCGCGGCATGTTCGCCTTCGCGCTATGGGATGCTGGGCAGCAGCGCTTGCTTTTCGGCCGCGACCCTTACGGAATCAAACCGCTTTATTACGCCGACATCGGCGGGTGCATCCGCTTCGCGTCCCAAGTGCGGGCGTTATGCACCGACCCGACCGTGCCCAAGACACCGTCTCCGGCTGGGCTGGTGGGCTTTCATCTGTTAGGCTCGGTGCCCGAACCCTTCACGATATACAAGGCAATCCGCGCAGTGCCTGCGGGTCATGTCATGAGCATCGACTGCAACGGCGTCGGCAAACCGCGGCGTTTCGCCAATATCGCGCGTGTGATCGCGGACGCCCGTACCGAAACCGCTGATCCCGAGGTGATCCGCGGCGCCCTACGCGACAGCGTACGGGCGCATTTGGTCGCCGATGTGGAGGTCGGCGCCTTCCTATCGGGTGGCGTCGATTCTGGCGCACTAATTGGTCTGATGCGCGATTGCGGGCAAGAACGGATTCGTACTGTCACACTTCAATTTCCCGAGTTTGACGGTAATAAGCGCGATGAAACCGCACGTGCGCGCCAAGTCGCCGAACTCTATGATGTCGATTTCAATGTTCGGCGCGTCGAACGGGCAGAGTTTGAAGCGGACTTGCCAGCGATCTTCGCGGCGATGGACCAACCGAGCATCGACGGGGTCAACAGTTGGTTCGTAAGCAAGGCGATCGGCGAGCAGGGCCTGAAGGTTGCTATATCGGGATTGGGGGGTGATGAACTGTTGGCAGGATATTCGACTTTCCGGACGGTTCCTGCCCTGTATCGACGTGCGGGGCCGTTCGCTCGCCTCCCCGGCATGGGCCCCCTCTCCAGCGCGTTCATCGCGGCGGTCATGCCACGGCTCGCCGATCGCAATCCCAAAGCGCGAGGTGTGCTCTCGCTCGCCGACAGCTGGGCTGGCAGCTGGCTGCTGAGGCGAGCGCTGCTGTTGCCGTTCGAGCTCGATGGCGTGCTTGACTCGACAACTGCCGCCGAGGGGATGGCGGAGCTGGATGCCCTGGCCCTGATTAATGCCGAGCTCGTACCCGACCCTGGGTCGGACAACGGCCGCGTTGCCGCACTTGAATCCGGATTATATATGAAAAATCAGCTTCTGCGCGATATCGACTGGGCGAGCATGGCGCATTCGATCGAAGTCCGTGTACCGCTCGTCGACTATACGTTACTACGCGCGGTCGCTCCACTCATTCCGCGGCTTAGGCCCGGTCAAGGCAAGGCGATGCTCGCCAATGCACCGTCGGCGCCACTGCCCGACGCGATCGTCAATCACGCCAAGACGGGGTTCAACATTCCGGTAACAGCTTGGCTACAAGGCCGCGGCACGGCCTCCCCCGACCGTCGAGATTCGCGCGCTTGGAGCCGAGCCGTGATTGATCGCTTTCTGGCTCTGGAGCATGCGGCGACGCGCGACGCAGCCTGAGGCTCCATTTTGCACATCCTTGCTTTCACACACTACTTTCCACCGGAGGTCAACGCACCGGCGTTACGTCTATCGGAGCATGCGCGCGAATGGGTGCGACTTGGACACCGCGTGACGATCGTCACCGGTCCGCCCAATCATCCCGACGGCAAGGTCTATCCCGGATTCCGCAATCGCCTATTCCACCGCGAGGAAATTGACGGTGTCGAGGTCATCCGTGTGTGGACCTACTTGGCGGCAAATCAAGGATTCTTGCCGCGCATCGCCAACTACGTATCGTTCATGCTGTCGGCTGGATTGCAGGGATGGCGTCTGCCGCGCGCCGACGTCGTGTTGTCGACCTCTCCGCAATTTTTCTGCGGACTGACTGGCTGGCTATTCGCGCGCCGCCACCGACCTTGGGTGCTCGAGATTCGCGATCTCTGGCCGGAGAGCATCATAGCGGTCGGCGCGATGAAACGCGGCTTCGTCATTCGGGCACTTGAGAGAATCGAGCGCGCCGCCTATCGCCGTGCCGACCTCGTTGTCAGCGTGACCGATGGCTTCATCGCCCATATCGCGCCACACCGCAGCGGAAAACCCATCGAGGTAATCAAGAACGGTGCCGACTTGTCGCGATTCACCGATCCGGATCTTGCCGCAGCGATGGCGTTCCGAATTGAATATGGCCTGACCGGCAAGTTCGTCGCGAGCTATGTCGGCACGCATGGGATGGCACACGGGCTAGACGCGCTTTTGGACGCTGCGGCTCTGCTGCGCGACCGATCAGACATCACTATTTTGATGGTGGGCGGCGGGTCGGAGCGAGCGCGATTGGTAGCGGAGCGCGATGGTCTGCAATTGAATAACGTCGTTATGGTTGATCAACTGCCGAGCGCGATGATGCCTGTCGTGCTGGCCGCGTCCGACATCTCACTTGTGCTGCTCAAGCGCCTCGACACGTTCAGAACGGTTATCCCGTCGAAGATGTTCGAGACGATGGCGAGCCGGCGCCCGATGATCCTCGGTGTCGAGGGGGAGGCGCGCGCCATCCTTGATGCAAGCGATGCTGGAATTGCAATCACGCCCGAAGATGCCGCCGAACTAGCAAAGGCGATCATTTATCTCGCTGATCATCCCGACGAGGTCGCGCGGCATGCCGCAACCGGACACGCGTATGTTGCGGCGGAATTCGACCGGTCTATACTGGCAGGACGGATGGCGGCCGCGTGTGAACGATTGTTGGCGCGGTGAGCGGCGCGCTCGCCTGGCTTTCGCGGCGCGCCGCGTTCGTACGGCACATTCCTCCCCGCCAGATCCTCGCCCGGTTGCGACTCGAGGCTCGGCGACGATGGCGCGAGCGATGTCCGCCGGCGCTCACTTTGCCCAGTGAAGCACAGCTTCGCCTTTCCGCAAGCCCGCCGGCACCATTGTTTGCGCCGCGCCACGGGATGATCGAGCGCACCGGCACGGGTTGGACCCTTACCTTCCTCGCGCACTCGCACAGCTTTTCCGCGACGCTCGACTGGGATCAGCCGCAACGTTCACCCCGCGAGCAATTGTGGCGAATGAACCTCCATTACATGGAGTATCTTGAGGAACTTGGCGCCACCGACGCCTACAGCCTCATCGAGCAATGGATCGCGGCCAACCCGCCCTATCGACGGGGTTACTGGCGCGATGCTTGGAACAGCTACGCAGTGTCACTACGTGTCGTTGTTTGGATGCAGACGATCGCGCTAAACGGAGCAGCGCCCCGCGCGATTACTGACTCGCTCGCTGGTCAGCTGCTTTTCCTCGAAGAAAACCTCGAGCGCGACATCGGCGGCAACCACCTGATCAAGAACATCAAGGCGCTCGCCTGGGGATCAGCATTCTTCGACGGACCGCTCGCAGTCCGATGGCGCGCGTTGGCGATCCGCTTGCTGAGTCGGGAGTTGCCGCGGCAGGTGCTCCCCGATGGCATGCACTACGAGCGGTCGCCTTCCTACCACTGCCAAGTATTCGCCGATCTAATAGAGATGCGCCACGCGCTCGATTGCGATCCGCTCGGTGGCGCACTTGACAGTGCCTTGACCCGAATGGCCGCCGTAATCCCACTGCTCACGCATCCCGACGGTTTTGTCGCCGAGTTCAACGACGCCGGATTGACCATGGCGTATTCGCCGGACGCCTGTCTCGATGCGTACGAAGCGGTCTCCGGTCGGAGCAGGGCGCGCGTCAGCGGTGCGTTCGCGCTGCCCAACGCTGGTTATTTCGGCTATCGAAAGGATGCCGATTATGTCGTCGTCGACATGGGACGGATAGGCCCTGACGATCTTCCGGCGCACGCCCATGGCGACATCGGCAGCGTCGAACTATCGATCGACGGTCACCGCTTAATCGTCGACCGCGGCGTCGAGCGCTACGTCGCCGGGCCTGAGCGCACTGCGTCGCGATCGGCCGCGAGTCACAACGTTCTCAGCCTCGTAGGAGGTGATCAGGCGGATTTCTTCGGCGCATTCCGATGTGGACGGCGACCCCAAGTCGTGGTGACGACGCATGACGTGTTTGCCGACGGTTTCGTAATCGAAGGATGGCATGACGGCTATGCCAGCTTGCCCGGAGGCCCGATAGTACATCGCCGGGTCGAGACCCGCGGCGATACGGTGACGATCACCGATCGCGTCAAGGCGCGCGAATGGCGCGAGGGAAGCACGGGGCTGCTACTTCACCCCGATTGCACCGTCGCCCTCGACGGCATCCGCGCGGCGATTGAGCTCGACAGCCGGCGCCTGTCCGTTGAAGCCTCAGCACCGCTGACGATTGTTGCTGCCACTTGGTCGCCGGACATGGGACATTCTGTTGCTACTCACCGCATATCCTTGACTCTGCCTCCCGGATGCTTTGAAGCCAGCTTTGTGTTGCGGCGCACCAATAACGGCTCTCCGGGAAATTCGTGAAACAAGTCGAACAGAATTACCGAAGCGGGGTGCTCCGCCTGATCGACGCGCCCGTGCCGCGCGCCGGCGGCGGGCGCAACCTCGTCGCGACGCGCGTGTCGCTGATCAGCGCAGGCACCGAGAAGCAGATCATCGATCTCGCGCGGTCGAGCCTGGCGGGCAAGGCGATGGCGCGCCCGGACCTCGTGCGGAAAACACTGCAGAAGGTCCGAAACGAAGGCCTGCTGCCGACGGTGCAGAAGGTGTTCGCCAAGCTCGATACGCCAATCCCGCTCGGCTATTCGCTCGCCGGCATTGTCGTCGAGGCGGGCAAAGATGGCGGCGGCTATACCGTGGGCGACCGTATTGCTTGTGCGGGCGCCGCCGTCGCCAACCACGCCGAATATAATGCCGTGCCCAAGAACCTGTCGGTGCGCATCCCGACAGGCGTCGATGACGAGGCCGCGAGCTTCGTCACGATCGGCGCGATCGCGCTCCAGGGCGTGCGCGTAGCCAACCCGACCTTGGGCGAGCGCGTCGTCGTCATGGGACTGGGGCTGATCGGCCAGCTCACCGTGCAATTGCTCAAGGCCAATGGCTGCCGCGTGCTCGGTTTCGATCCCAATCCGGCGCGCGCCAAGCTCGCGCTCGAGATGGGCGCCGATGTCGCGGTCAGCGAGGCGTTGGACGACGCGGTGCGCGGCTTCACCGACGGTTATGGCGCCGACGCGGTGATCGTCACCGCCTCGAGCAAATCGTCCGCCCCGCCCAACCAGGCCGCCGAGATCAGCCGGATGAAAGGCCGCGTCGTGATGGTCGGACTGACCGGCATGGAGATCGACCGCGAGCCTTATTACAAGCGCGAGCTCGATCTGCGCCTATCGATGTCCTACGGCCCCGGGCGCCACGACGCGGCTTACGAACTCGAAGGTCATGATTACCCGCTCGCTTATGTTCGCTGGACCGAGCAGCGCAACATGCAGGCGTTTCTCGAACTGGTCGCCGAGGGACGCGTGACGCCGCTCAAGCTCGTCACGCACCGCTTCCCTATCGAGCAGGCCGAAGCTGCCTACAAATTGATGGACGGCGACGAGCCCTATCTCGCCATCCTGCTGACCTATTCCGACACCCCCGCCCCGATCGAGCGCTCGATCCCGGTCGCGGGTAAGAAAGTCTCGACTGCCACCAGCCGCGGCACCGGCTTCATCGGCTTCGGCAATTACGCCAAATCGGTGCTGCTCCCCGCGCTCAAGAAAGCCGGTAATGAGCGGCTGACCACGGTCGTCACTTCGACCGGTCTGTCCGCGCACGACGCCGCCGAACGCCAGGGCTTCGCCCACGCCGCAACCGATCCGCAGGCGGTACTCGGCGACGCCGATACCGATTGCGTGTTCATCGCCACGCGCCACGACAGCCATGCGCGGCTGGCGGTCGAGGCGCTCGACGCCGGCAAGCATGTCTTCGTCGAAAAGCCGCTGGCGCTGACTCTCGATCAACTCGCCGAGGTCCAGGCGGCGGCCACAGCCGCCCCCGGCGTCCTGACGGTCGGCTTCAACCGCCGCTTCGCCCCGATGATGGTCGAAGCCAAGGCCGCGCTCGCCAATCGCGGCGGGCCGATCGCGATGCATTATCGGATCAATGCCGGGCATGTGCCGGGCGATAGCTGGCTGCACGGCAGCGAAGGCGGCGGGCGGATCGCGGGCGAGGCTTGCCATTTCGTCGACGCCCTGACCTTCCTCGCCGGCGGCCCGCCGGTCGCCATCGAGTCGTTCAGCCCCGACGGCGTGAGCGACACCGTCTCCGCAGTGCTGCGCTTCGCCGACGGATCGACCGGCACCATCCTCTATTCCTCGCTCGGCGATTCGTCGCTGCCCAAGGAATATCTCGAAGTGTTCGCCAGCGGCCTCGTCATCCGGCTCGACGATTTCCGCAAGCTCCACATCACGCGCGGCGGCAAGACGACCACTAAGTCTGCCTCGGCGCAGGACAAGGGCCAGGCCGGGCTGGTCAAGGCCTTCTATGCCGCGGCGCGCGATGGTGCCCCGCCGCCGATCCCGCTCGACGAGCTGATCGCGGTCAGCGCCGCGACCCTGGATATCGCAGGCGTGGACTGACGCCGTGACCGACATTACCGCGATCGTCCTTACCCATAATGAGACGCTTCATATTGGCCGCTGCATCGATCGGCTCCAGCGCTGGTGCGCAAAGATCATCGTCTTGGACAGTTTCTCGGAGGACAACACGGTTGCGATCGCACGCGCGGCTGGAGCGGAGGTCCACAGCCGTGCTTTCATCAACCAAGCTGAACAGTTCCAATGGGCGCTCGACACCATTCCGATCGCAACTGAGTGGATCATCCGAGTCGACGCGGACGAATATTTTGAGCCGGCGCTGGTCGCGGAGATCAAGGAACGCTTGCCCACCCTCGACGCCCGGACGACCGGAGTCATGTTTCGGCGAAAGATGATCTTTCGTGGCCGCTGGATCCGCTGGGGCACCTATTACCCGGTGTTCCTGCTCCGCCTGTTTCGCACCGGCGCGGCGCGGGTGGAGCAGCGCTGGATGGACGAGCATCTGCAGTTGACTCACGGCGATGCGATACTCTTCGTGCGTGGCGATTTCGTCGACGAGAACCTGCAAACGATTGGCGCCTGGACCGACAAGCACAATCGCTACGCGACTCGCCATATGGTCGACTTCGTGGGCCGTCGCATCGGCCTGATCCCCACCGAGCCAATGCCCGCCGACCGTAAGGCACGCACCAAGCGTTGGCTGCGCGAGAAGGTCTTCGGACGCACGCCACTCTACCTGCGCTCGTGGCTCTACTTCAACTATCGCTTTTTTGTGCGCCTTGGCTTTCTCGACGGATGCCAGGGGTTCGTGTGGCATTTTCTCCACGGTTTCTGGTTTTTTATGCTCATAGACGCCAAAATCGACGAGGCCGAAAGGCAGATCGCTGCGCATGGCGAGGAATCGTTGCCGCAATGGCTGGCCGAGCGCTACGGCTTCACCGAATTGCTGCCCGGGCGTCCCAAGTGAAGCCCCGCGTTGTCGTACTGATCGGCGCGTTCTGGCCCGGTCACGAATCTGCCGGCCCCAACTTGAGCGTCAAGGCGATGTGCGAGACGCTTGCCGACCGTTTCGACTTTCTGCTCCTTGCGCGCGACCGTGCGTTCGGAGCGGTTGAGCCACTGGCGCCGAGCAACGGCTGGAGGGATCTCGGGTGGGCGAAGATTCATTATCTCCCTGTCGGCCCGCGCGGCGCGACCGGGCTTGCCCGGCTGTTGCGCGAAACCCCACACGACATCGTGTTCACCAACAGTTTTTTCGACAAGGAATTCACCATTCCGTTGTTGATGGCGCGTCGGTTCGGCAAAGTGCCGCGCAATCCTGTCGTGCTATCGCCGCGCGGCGAGTTCTCGTCTGGTGCGCTCGGCTTGAACGCCATTCGAAAATCGCTCTATCGCGGGTTGGTGTCGCGGTTAGGGCTGGTACGCAGCGTTGTCTTCCACACTACCAGTGACGAGGAGGAACGCGACGTCCGTGCCGCTTTCCCGGCCAACCGGGTCGTGCGCATAACAAATCTGCGGCCGACTTTCCCATTGCCGCCACACCGGCCCTCCGCGAAGGGCGGGCCCCTGCGCGCTACGTTCGTCGGACGAATCTCGCCCGTCAAGGGGCTCGATCTAGCACTTGAAGCGCTGCGACTGGTTCAAACGCCGGTCGATTTCACAATCTACGGCCCGATCAGCGACGCCTCGCACTGGGCCCAGTGTCAAGCCATCATCGCCGCCCTCCCTGCCCACGTGTCGGCACGCCATGGCGGCGAACTGGCCAATGATGCCGTACCCGGGGCGCTCGCAGCGCAGGATCTGATGTTTATGCCTTCGCGGTCGGAGAATTTCGGCCATGCAATTTTCGAATCGCTGTGCGCAGGCACCCCGGTAGTTATAGGCGACCGGACGCCCTGGCGCGGGCTGAAAGCCGACCGCGCCGGATTCGACCTCGCCGACATGCGCCCGGCGGCATTCGCCGCGGCGATCGATCGCTACGCTGAGCTTGACGCGGATCAACGCGATTTATGGCGCGAGGGCGCACGACGCGTCGCGGAACGCTTCGTCCACGAAAGCAGGGCGGCGGAAGAGTTGAGCGCTCTGTTCAACCGCTTGTCGAGTGAGCATGACTGGAATTTGGAGGCTGGTAATGGCGCTGCATAGCACGAGTGGGGTCCGGTTCGCGCCGTATTTGGGTAGCGGTGCCGTGTCGGTCGCTTTTTCGCGGTTGCTGTGATGGGAACGCCGCTTCGCGCCAAGGTTGCCAGCGCTGTCGGGGCTGCCCTGATCCGCCCTGCGGTTGGCCGTTTCGCGGCGACCATTCTCGGCAACCGGATTCCATTTCGCGGCCTAACCGTCGACACCAGTGACCCGCTGGTTCATGACGGAGTAAAGGCCGCCTTGCTATTCGGCGCTTACGAATCGGCGGAGTATCGTTTCGTCCATCGCTATCTTTTGCGCGATCGAGATGCGCTCGAGCTCGGTGGCAGCATCGGCGTGATGACCGCGACCATCCGCGGGCTGCTCAACCCAGGCCGCCGCCATGTCGTTGTTGAGGCCGATCCACGTCTCGCAACTATTCTGCGCCGCAATCTCGAGTTGAATGGCCGGCGTGACGTGGTCGTCGAGGAAGTGGCAATCGCCTACGGCACCGATAGCGTGCGCTTTGCGATCGGTCCCACCTCGCTCGGCGGCAGAATCGACGACAGCCAGAGAGCGGGTGAGACCATCGAGGTGCCGGCCGTCACTCTTGCGGGGCTGATCGAGCATCACGCATTCGACGACTTTTGTCTGGTCAGCGACGTAGAGGGCGTCGAGTGGCAAATACTGCGCGAGGATGCCGCAGCGCTGACCCGGGCGCGACGCATCATTATCGAGACGCACGACCGTGACGGCTATGGCGGATACGAGGCATTTCTCGAGGAGTTGCCCCGCGCAATCCCATTCCGGCAGATCGACCGCTACGGCTGCGTCGCAGTGTTCGACCACATCGAAGACGTGGCCAATGGCAAGAGATAACACCGCCCGAACCCGGTTGGTCGTCGCGGTATCGCACCCGATTCAGCATTTCGTCAGTTTCTATCGCGCGCTTGCCGCAGACGCGTCAATCGACCTCCACGTCATCTTCAGTGCACCTATTGGCGTGACGCCCTATTATGACGAGGAAATGCGTTCCGAGATCGCTTGGAACATGGACATGCTCGCTGGGTACTCGCATGAGTTCCTGGATAGCCGCGAGGGTCGTCAGGTCAGTTTCTGGAGCATGAACAGTCCGCGCGTGGCCGAGCGGCTCGCGGCGGCGAGGCCTGACGCGATCATTATCTACGGTTATGCCCAGATGAACCCGCTGCGCGCACTATTCTGGGCGCGGCGACATCGCGTGCCGGTGATGATGATCAGCGACAGCGAACAGCTGCAGCACCGCGCGTGGTGGAAGCGAGTTGCGAAGTCAGTCCTGGTGCGTCGGGTCTACGGCGCCTGTACCGCCTTCCTGTCGGTTGGTGATCGAAACGAAGACCATTATCGCGACTATGGCGCGAGGGACGAAGCAATTTTCCGGTCGCCCTTCACGATCGACGAAGCGAGCTTCCGCGCAGCGGCACACGATCGCGCGCGACATCGCGCGGCGGTTCGCGCTGAACTAGGCATTCCCGACGACTGCAAGGTCTTGCTATTCGTCGGCAAGCTGTCCGCCCGGAAACGGCCCGACGACCTAATTGCAGCGCTGAAGGTACTTCAGGATCGCAACCGTACTGGCTATCGCGCCCTGTTTCTTGGCAACGGCGAGCTAACCAACACCCTAAGCGCCACTGCCAAGGCTGAAAGCCTACCCGCCATCTTCGCCGGGTTCGTCAATGTCGACAGGCTCCCTCCGCTCTATGCGGCGAGCGACATCCTCGTCCATCCGTCGCAACACGACCCGCATCCCCTGATCTGTTCAGAAGCCGCCTGTGTTGGCCTGCCTATGATCCTCAGCGACCGGGTCGGGGCAATGGGCGCGACGGATGTCGCGCGACCGGGTGAGAATGCCCTGTCCTTCCCCTGTGGCAATATCGAACGACTGGTCGACATCGTTCTCGAGATTGGCGAGGATCCCGCGCGGTTGGCGGCGATGGGCGTGCGGTCGCGGAGGATATTTGACGAACTGTCGATCGCGCGCAGCGTCGCGGGCGTGAAGGAGGCGTTGCGTTATGCCGGCGCCTGACTCCGACCTTGCCGCGCGATCGGTCGCCAGCTGTGGGGCGCCGCCAATCGACGCCGTTGCCGCTACCGAATTATGGTACGGATCCACTGGCTACGATCTCGCCAGCGGGTTGCGTGCCTGCAATTGGCGCATCGACGGCGTGGAACTGCGCGAATTCGATCCGGCCGGCCGTTCGCTGCCGCATCGCGCGACGGCGCGGGCGCTGCGACCCTATTTCCTGCGACGCTATAATAACGCGATCATTGAAGCCGTCGAGCGCATCGGCGCGAAGATCATGCTAACCGTGAAGGGCAATTTCATCACGGCACGCACGCTTGAGGAACTTGGCCGCAGGGGCGTGGTCCGGTTGGTCTATTACCCCGATTACCATTTCGATCATCCTGGCGTGACCGAAGAGAAATTCGCACATTTCGATCTCATCGTGACGACCAAGAGCTTTCAGGTAGATGCGCTGGCAGCGATCGCCGGGCGTGACCGTGTCGTGTTTCTGCATCACGGTTATTCCAGCGTCGGGATGCCCGCCGAGACCGACGCGCCGGCTGACATGCTCTGGGACGTTTGCTTCGTCGGCAATGCCTCGCCGCACAAACTATCTTATCTTCAGGCGGTCGCCGCTCGCCTGCCCGCTATTCGTATGCTGGTTGTGGGTAACGGCTGGGAAATCGCGAGAGGCACGCCGCTCGAGTCGAAGGTGTTGGGCTACCCGTTGATCGGCGATTTCCTATCGAGGCTCGCCGCGCGCAGTCGCATCAACCTTGCGGTACATTTCGGCACGCACGCAAGAACAGGCTGGGAGGATTTCGTGTCGCGCCGAACGTTCGAGATTCCAGCGTATGGCGGTTTCATGCTGCATATCGACAATCAGGAAGTGCGCGAATTGTATAACGTCGGCAATGAAATCGACGTCTTTTCGACGCCGGCGCAGCTCGCCGAAAAGGTCGCGTACTATTTGAACAACCTCGATCTAGCCCGCACCGCGGCCCAGCGAGCGAGCGAACGAGCAAACCCCGCTTATAGCATCACGCAGCGCGCTTGCTCGATCGACGAGCTGGTGCGCATCCGCTTCCCGGGCGTTGTCGCTTGACCAACAATTCGATTGCCGCGCTGTTCGAGGGAAGCGACCGGAGTATCCTCATGCCAGGCGAGTTCTGGCGCGGGTCGACCGCCTACGCGCTCGCCAACGGTTTGCGCCGGGCGGGAACTTGTGTGACCGAGATCGACATCGGCACCTACTTCGCGGCAGCCGGTCCGCTGTCGCGGTTTATTGAGCCCATGGCACGGCTTGAATATAACGCCGAAATCCTTCGTCAGGCACGCCAAACCGAGGCGCAGATCTTGCTGGCATGTAAGGGCAACGACATCAAGCCACGCACCTTGATCAGGCTTCAACAAACAGGCGTGCGGACGGTCAACTTCTATCCGGACTATCACTACGACCATCCACGAATATCGGCCAGACTGATCGACACGTTTGATCTGTTCGTAACGACCAAGATATTCCATCTCGACCACCTTCGTGAACGATTCGGTGAAGGACGATTCACGCATATCCCGCATGGTTACGCATCCGAGGTTCATCGGCCGCTCTATCCGGTGGGGGGCGTCGAGAGGTATGAGTGGGACATCAGCTATGTCGGCACAGCCTCTCACTATAAGGTGGAGTGGCTTGCTGCGATTGCCGAGGCGTTTCCGGACCGCCGCTTCGCGGTCTTCGGTCACGGCTGGCGCAAGCTCGCCGCTGGGACTCCGCTCGAGCGGTACGTGATGGGAAGGCCGATGCTCGGCGACTATCTGGCCAAAGTTTACGAACTAAGTCGGATCAACATCGGTGTGCATTACGGTCCGCACCACCGCACGGGTTGGATCGACCACGTTTCCACTCGGACATTTGAAATTCCTGCGTGCGGCGGTTTCGCGTTGCACATCGACAGCGCGGAGTTACGTACCTATTACGATGTTCCGCACGAGATGGCGGTGTTTTCGACTCCGACGGACCTCATCGAAGCGATCGATCACTATCTGCGGAACGACGAGGAACGACGCGCGATCATTCATCGCGGGTACGCACGTACAGTACCGGCGTATGGCACCGATCGTCGAGCTGTGGAACTACTCGACTTCATCGTACACGCGCCGGTCGGCGGCTGACCGCTCGCTTGGCCGCACGAGCCAGCGCAAACAATGCGCTGCCGCCTGGGATCGTCGCCAGTCGCTGGATCAACCGAGCGCGTCTGGCGCCGGGGTTAAATGAATAGGCGTCGCCGATATGGCGAAAGACCTCGGGCCCACGCATTACGGCGACCACCATGTCGGGTCGCGTTGATACCGCGCGAGTCATTGCGAGCTCCATTTCGGTCATCGGGATCTGCTCGACATAATAACCAACGATATCGTGGAAATTCCGTCGCTTCACGTGCGGTGTATCTGTATAGACGCCGCGCCCGACATGCTCGACCTCACCGTTGTTGTCGAAATCGGGGATCAGAACGTCGAACTGCCTGCTGCCCACATCCCGGGTTGAGGCAACCGCGAGATTGGGACGCGCACGAAAGGCGATCATGCCGATATCGGGATTGGCCTGCAGCGCGCGGATGGTGACGCTCAGGAAATCTGGCTCCCCAACGAAAAGCCAGTCATCCTGCAGCTGCAGGATGAAGTCACCAGTCGCCGCACGAAGGCCCTTGTTAGTATTGGCGCCCAATCCTTGATTGCGCCGGGCGCAGATTTTAACATCGAAATCGAGCGCGCGATTAATCGCTTGATGAAATTCATGGCTAGCGTCGTCGCATAGGATGAATTCCAACCGATCACGGGGATAGTCTATCCGCGCCACGAATGATTCGAATGTAGCGACAAGCGTGTGTGCCCTGTTAAAGGTCAGGAAGAGGACCGAGACCTTCGGCAATGTCATCACCGCCGCTCCATTAGTAAGGCCCGAATTGGAATGAGCGGCAGCGCGGCGATCGCCACATAGGGCAGCAACATGATCATAGACCCGACCGCTAATCCGCCCAGGCTCATGCCAAGTTGCTCGATCAGCCAGCGCATTGTCATATACGCCACGGCTGTGAGCACGGCTGCGGCGACCGTGCGCGAGATCTCGCGGATGATGGTAATGTGTACCCCCCCCCCGATCGCCAGTGTCACCGGAATGGCTAGGCCGACCAACTCGCCCAAGAACGCCGCGGCGCTGATCCGCAGCAATTCGCTCTGCCCTGCCAGTCCGAAATAGACCAGTGCGGCCGCTGGCAGCTGTGCGAACATTCCGACTGTCCAAACCCGCGGCGTGTTACGATATTGCAGGAAGGAGGTCGCGACTAGGTAGGTCGGCGTGAGCACCAGCGGCGCAAGCATCATGGCCAGAACGAGTGGGTCAAACAACCCCGACTTTCCTGTCCAAAACTGGACGAAAATACTGCCGCCCGCGAGGAGGACGCCGGCGAGGTAGGATGTGATAGCTGTCATCTGCCACCCCATTAAATCGAGCAAGCGGCGCGCCACACCTTCCTCGCCGCGAACGGCGAGACGGGCCGCCTCCATGCCAAGAACGTTCGTCACCTTGAGCATGATCGTGCGAATGACACTGCTAAGGGTCCGTAGTAGGACGAAGATGGCTACCGTGCTGCTTCCTAAAGCCGCGTGACCGTTGAGCAGAAGGACAGGCCCCTGGTTCATGATCGTGATGGGAATGAATGGCGCGGCGAACGCTAGTGACGTACCAAACACGCCCCGCATTTCCTCGGAGCGGGGCGAACGCAAACGATAGCGATACTCTGGCATCGTCCGGGATATATCCACCATCATCAGCAACAGTCCGATGCAGATGCCAAATGCATGTCCGGCAGCGGCGCCAACAAGGCCGCCGATCTGCAGTCCGGCTATCGTTCCCAGAATCCGCAACAAATCGACAAACGCGCTGATCGTGCTTCCCCTCGCAAATTGCAAATTGGCTCGATAGGCGGCCATCGCGTTGGACACAGTCAGCTTAAATCCTGTTGCTACAGCGAATAGCCCCAGGACGATCGGTGCCTGCCCGACAAACTGGCGGGCATTTAAGCCAAGAAAATTCTGCAGCGCGGGCGATAGCGCGATAGTCAGTCCGCCCAGCGCAGCGGCGCAACCGATCACTAGGAATATGGTATTCGCACGCCCATAAATGCGAGCCGATAGCGCACGATCGCCGCGTTCTTTTGCATGTACAACCATGTTGGAGAAATTCATCAGGCACCCGAAATCGAGCACCGACAGAAGCGCCGATAGCGACATTGCAACCGACCAATATTCGAACCCAGCCACGCCAAGGACACGCAGCGCTAGCCCGGTGAGGAACAAGCGGTCGATAAAGCTGGTTCCGACCGACAAGAATTGCGTTGCTATGTCGAGTCCGACGCGCGCCCCTCCGGCGGGCGCGCGAAGCCGCTTGGTCATCTTCCGACAACCGATTTAGCTACCGCCCGGACACGCTCGGTAAACTTCTCGACCGCAAAATAGTCGAGCCCGGGCGGCACGCCGCGCGGCTGATCCAGCGCGGCGAGAATTGCGTCCATCAACGCGGTACGGTCGCGCGGATCGACTAGCCTACCGAGTAGGCCGTCGCGTACGGCCTCGCGCCCGCCATCTAGCGTGCTTGCGACGGCTGGTATCCCGCAGGCCATCGCCTCGAGGAGTACAAATCCGAACCCCTCCCCGGTGCTAGGCATCACATATGCATCCGCGAGACGGTAAGTTGCAACCTTCTCGGCTTCTGGCACGAAGCCAGTGAACGCGATTCTATCGGACACGCCTAGCTTGGCGGCCTTCGCCTCCAGCCGGGCGCGATCGTCTCCGTCGCCGGCTACAAGATAGGCGATATCAGGACGGACCCGAATGAGCTCGGGCATCAGATCGATAATTTCGTCGAAGCCCTTATATTGTTCGAGCGCGGACAGGCGGCCGAAAGTCATGACCACCTTCCGTCCTTGCAGACCGTAGCGCGCAAGCAGCTTAGTATCTTTAGGGCCATCGCCGAACGCCGAAAGATCGAGGGGCAGCGGGATCTGAGTGGCATGTGCCGCCAGACGCGGAGAGAAACTCAAAAACCGGTCCAGGGTTAGCTGACTTACCGACATGACGTGATCGGCCCGCTGCGTCGCCGAGCGCGCCATCGCCCGGCGGGAGGGCTGCCAAGCGTCGATCCCGTGGATCTGCAGTATCCACGGCGCTCCCGATAACTTCGCCGCCAGCCACGCAATCGGCGTCAAATTTACATGACCGCAGAAGATGAGGTCGGGGCCGTCGCGCGCCGCGCGACATAGCGCGGTACGCAGATACGCCGTTCGGCCACCATAACCGCTGCGGTCGAGATAAAGCTGCGGCGGGAGCGATTCCGTAAAATCGCCACCCTGCCGCGGAACAGCTACCACCGACGATACGCATGGGTCCTCCACAAGAGCCGTGAGGAGCGCGCGATTATACGCGGCAATGCCACCTTTCCCGCCGAAGCAGTCGGTCAGAAGTGCTAGAATTTTCACCATTAGAAAATCACGCAGGGACCAACAGATTGTTTTCGTTCCATCTCAATCGGCGCGCACCCAGCGCGGCGACCATATCGCTGCGCACGATCACATAGTTGCGCTCGAAGAAGCGATCGATTTCAAATGACCAGTCGAACAGTTGGACTTCGCTGCCTTCCATGAGGCCAACCTCATAATCAAGCGCACTAATCAGGTCGAACACCGAGCGCAGCGAGGCACCATTGACGAGCCACCGCCAGTTATATTCGAACTGCACGACCTCGACGGCACCCGAGCGAAACTTGGGCAGGATACCGCGCAGGATGGTGAAATCATGCCCCTCCGCGTCTATTTTGAGAAGGTTAATGGTCGCCACAGCGAGCTCGTCCATCACGGTGGGTATATCGGTGAGCGGTACAACTTGGCGTCCAATAGCGTCAGCAGCCACCGGCAGCAGGCTGTTGGTTCCCGCAGTTTCGCCAGCAACGAACATCTCGGCCTCGCCGACGTGATCAGACACCGCAGTCTTGTGCAACACCACGGCCGCGTTTCCCGCAAACCTAGCAGCTAAGGCAGCGTGCGCCGCGTCGATCGGTTCGAACGCATCGACGCGTGCCGTCACCCCCGCGTCGCGCGCAGCCGCCAGCATATATTCGGTCCACTTGCCCATATTGGCACCGACGTCGAAAGCGCGGAACGTGCCGACCGCTCCCCGCTCCGCAAACGCTCTGCTCGCGCGCCGCATTAACTCGGCCTCGCCATTGCTCGCGATGTCGTTGACCACTTCTCCGCGGCCGATCATATACAATCGTCGGCCAAGTTGCCACGTCCGCTGCCTACCCAAAATCCTGGACAAGATATCGACGATGATCATGCCCCACGCCGTACCCCGAACCGGTCCTAAAGCAAGTGTATTTGCCGCCATGTCTGGGCCACAGCAAGCCTGCGGGTGCGAGCTGGCGATGTGACTGATTGGGTAAGTAGGGAGGACAGGTCGGGGCATCTGCGCCTTGCGCTGGTGCTGATGGCGGACGCTGTTTTCTTCGGCGGCGCGTCGCGCCTCGATCTGCTAGCGCCGCTCACGGTGCGTGTCGTCGCGATGACGATCATCGTGTGGCTGGTCTGGCGCGTGCCGCCAAGGGACTGGCGAATTCGCTGGGGGTCGGGCCTACTGGTCACAGGGATGCTTGCAGTACCACTTCTGCAGTTGATCCCGCTGCCATGGTCGATCTGGACGCGGCTGCCAGGGCACGGGAGTCTGGTGCCCGTTTACCGCTACCTGGGAGAAACCCCGTGGCGACCTATTAGCATCACGCCGGACCGGACCGTGAATTCCCTTGCTGCGTTGCTCCCCGGCATCGCTGGCGGAATGCTTGGATTGCGTGCGAGCAGCCGAAGTGCCGGCATTGTTTTAGCCGCGGTGTTCGGACTCGCCCTCGTCAGCGCCGCGATTGGCCTCGCCCAGGTTGCAGATGGATCGAACAGCAGTCTGTATTTTTATACGATCACCAACAGGGATTCCGCAGTCGGGTTCTTTTCAAATGCCAACCATCAATCGCTGTTCCTCTGTTCGGCAATAGTGATTACGCTGTTCCTGAGGGCGGAAATCGTCGCCCAACGGCCGCGATATGCGACCGCGACTGCGATAGCGGCGATCGGAGTCGTCGCCTTTCTGATTGTATCGATCGTTGCCACCAGATCGCGCGCCGGGATTTCGCTTTCGGCATTAGCAGTCTTAGGTGGCTTCTCCATCGGATGGTTCGGTCGTTTCCCGCTCACGAAACGGTGGGTCATGACCGGCGCGCTTGGCGGCCTCGTAGCAGCAACTGTGGTGTTGTATTTGGCGAGCGAGGCACTGTTCGCTACTCCCGGAGACCTGCCCGACGTACGACTGCAGAACATCCCGTTCTTCTGGCGGATGATCATAGATTATTTCCCGTTCGGGTCTGGTTTGGGCAGTTTCGATCCGGTTTTCCGGTCCTACGAAACACCGGCAGTGCTCAACTTCACTTACCTCAACAACGCACACAACGATTATGCTCAGATCCTCATTGAGACGGGCGCCTTCGGCCTCGTCTTGCTAGTTGGTTTCTTTGCGTGCTGGGTGATCTCCTTTGTCCGATCGTGGGAACCGCTCGGCCGGCGCGCGACGTTTGGCGCGCGTGCGCCTCGCGCCGCCTCGCTAATCACGCTGTTACTGTTGATCCATTCAGCAGTTGACTACCCCTTGCGGACAGCAGCGCTGTCGACGTTGTTCGCCTTTTGCTTCGCGCTAATGACGCGCGGATCGCCAGACCGTGGAATTTCGACGCGCGACCCGAACGCCGAGGATGCCGCAGAAGGCGACGGGACGGAGCGCGATGACACGCAATCTGCCGCCGCGCTGGTGAAGCGGCTTTCCTTTCGGCATCCATGACAATAGAAGCACGTCTCTGTGCAGTTTGCTCGTTGGAGGATATCATCCTACGCCTATCCATAACTTGCGCCGCATTGCTTCTGTCAGCTTGCGCAAGCACAACGAAATATGATCCGGCGGCTGCCACCGCAGCCGCCCCCATCGCCATATTGCCGCCGCCCCAAATGGCGGATGTGATGGCGGCCGAGGACAAATATACAATTGGACCGCGCGACAAGCTGGGAGTTTCGGTGTTTGGCACGTCGGATCTCGACCGAACCGGCGAAGTTGACGCCAATGGCAATTTCAACATGCCCCTACTCGGTAATGTGCCAGCGGCCGGGCTTACCACCCAGCAGTTTTCAGACAAGCTCGCGCAGCTGCTGTCAGTCAAATATCTCAATAACCCGCAAATTACCGTCACGCTGGTCGAGGCGAACAGCAAGCACATCACCATTGACGGCAGCGTCACCCGCCCCGGAATTTTTCCGATTCCGGGCCGCACCACGTTACTCGATAGCATTGCGATGGCGGGTGGCGAAAGTGAGTTTGCCTTACTTAATGAAGTGTTGATCTTTCGCACGGTCGAAGGAAAGCGAATGGTAGCGCGATTTAACGTCAAGGCGATTCGCGTCGGACAAGCCGACAACCCCCAAGTCTATGGAAATGACGTGATCGTCGTGGCAGACAGCAAGAGTCGCCGCTTCTTCAAGGATGCGATCTCGGCCCTGCCGATCATCGGCGTCTTCAATCTGCTGCGTTGACGTGGCCGGCGGCCTCTAGGATACCTCATGAACGATCTTCCCCAATCGCTAATGCCGGCACGAGACGGCACAAGCGGCGCGCTGCCCGCGGAGCGTAAGCTCACCGCGTTTCTCGAGGAGCAGACGGCGGAAAGTGCACTCACGCACTATATGCAGATGCTACTCCGCCGCCGGCTGGTGGTGCTAACAGCGATTCTGCTGGGGCTGGCCGCGGCTTTTGTCGTAACGATGTCGACGACCCGATTATACCGCGCGACAGCGCAACTTGAGATCGATCGTCAGGCCGCCAAGGTGGTGAACAATGGCAACGATGTTGACCCGCCGGCGCAAGCCCAGAACCAAGAATTTTATCAGACCCAGTACGGCCTGTTAAAAAGCCGCCAATTGGCGGACATGGTGGTACGCGAACTCAACCTCACCGATAATGCGACGCTGCTCTACGGCTATGCAAACAGTACGCTCGGCCTAAAGCGCAAGTTGCCAGAGCCGACCGGTTCGCGCGCTCAACGCAACCTGCGCGCAGCCAGTATTGTAATCGCTCATCTCAGCGTTAGTCCGGTCCGCCAATCGAGCCTTGTCAACATCAGCTTCGATAGTCCTGACCGCAACCTGTCCGCTCGAGTTGTGAACGCGGTCGCCGACGCTTATATAGCATCCAACCTTCAGCGGCGGTACGATTCGTCAGCGTATGCGCGCAAGTTTCTCGAGACTCGACTCGCCCAATTACGGCAGAAGCTCGAAGAATCCGAACGATCGCTGGTCGACTATGCGGGCCGCGAGCAGATCATCAATCTCGACGCGCCATCGTCCGCGAGTGGGACCGATTCGACGCGCACGGCGCCGGGACAGTCGATCGTTGCCAGCGATCTTTCGACGACAAATATAGCGCTCGCTCAAGCACGAAACGATCGAATTGCCGCGGAAGCGCGGTATAGTCGCGCGCGCGCTTCGGGCGGCATCGACACCGCCGAAGGCGCGACTGACGCCACGATCACGGCGCTGCGCAGTTCGCGCGCCCAGCTCCAGGCGGAGTATCAAAAATTAGTCCCTCTGTATAAGCCTGACTTCCCGTCGATGGTCGCACTCCACCAGCAGATTGCCGAAATCGACAAGCAATTGAACCGCGAGTCGGCGGCGGTGGTCGACAGGCTACGTAACGAATATCAGATTGCGCTCGGTCGAGAAAATGAACTCACATCGAAACTCAGCGGGCTGAAAGGGGACGTGCTGGACCTGCGCCGCCGCAGTATCCAGTACAACATCTTCCAACGTGACGCCGACACCAATCGTACTCTCTATGATGGTCTTCTCCAGCGCTATAAAGAGATTGGGGTGGCGGGTGGCGTCGGCACCAACAACGTTTCAATTGTCGATCGCGCACTTGTTCCGACGGCGCCGTTCACCCCGAAAACCACGTCAAACTTGCTGCTCGGATTATTGTTCGGCTTGCTCGTCGGCGGCGGCTTGGCTTTCCTCCTAGAACAGCTCGATGAGTCAATAATCGCGCCGCACGACCTGGAACTGAAACTCGGTGTGCCTCTACTCGGCAGCGTGCCAATCTCTGTTGATGGCGTGCCCGTGCTCACGGCCCTGCAAGATCGAAAGTCGGATGTCGCGGAGGCCTACCTTTCGATCCAGACTGCGCTGCGCTTCTCGACGCCAGAAGGCGCGCCGCGTGCCCTGCTGGTCACTAGCGCCCGTGCATCCGAAGGGAAGTCCACCACTGCGCTGGCGATCGCATCCAATTTCGCGAATCTCGGTCGTCGGACTCTGCTGATCGATGCAGATATGCGCCGACCGTCGCAGCATAAGATATTCGCGACTGCAAACGTGCAGGGATTGAGCAACGCGTTGGCTGGCCATAACAATTTGGATGAGCTTCTCCAGTCGACTGATCGCCCAAATCTCTCGCTGATGACAGCGGGCCCATTGCCGCCCAACCCGTCGGAACTGCTGGCGACAACGCGCCTCCTCGAATTAGTGAGTGAGCTGCTGCAGCGCTTCGACAACATCGTGATCGATAGCCCGCCGGTCATGGGCTTGGCCGACGCGCCACTGATCTCGAGCTACGTTCAGTCGACCGTGTTCGTCATCGCCGCGAAGGAAACCCGCGCCAAAGCTGCTCGGATCGCGCTCAGGCGCTTGTCGGACGTTCACGCGCATATCCTGGGGGCTGTGCTGACCAAGTTCGACGCGCGGCGCGTCGGATATAACTATGGCTACAATTATTACGGCTACGGTCAGCAGGAGAAGGGGCTAATGCATCGGGTCAGGCATCTGCTCAAGTCGAGCTAGAACGCGCAATGTCTTGGTTAAGAGGCTTGGTCGCGCTGTCTGTGGGCACCGCGTTCCTGTGGTTCACTCTTCCAATTTCGCTTGGTTTCTACCTTGCGGGCGGACGGCCCGACCTCGCACTGCGATTCGCGCCGCACCATGCAGACGCACTCGCGGCGGACGCCGATCTGGCGATTTTCAAGGCTAAGGACGCGAGGCAGATCGAGTTAGTCGCCGGCAAAGCCCGCGAGGCGCTGTTAAGGTCACCGCTGCAAGTAAGTGCGTTGCGAAATCTTGCCTTCGTTGACGCGATGCACAACCGAAATTCTCAAGCAGCGGCGGCATTCGCGTTGGCGGGCAGATTGTCGCTGCGCGACTTCCCTACTCATTTTTGGCTGTTACGTAGTGGATACGAATTGGGAGATTACAACGCCACTCTGCGTGAAGCCGACATCCTACTCAATGAAGATTCCGACACGTGGCAGGTGTTGATACCGATGCTCGTCCAATTACAAGAGGGTTCACCTCTGCGCGGGATGATTGTCCGGATGATCGCCCGCGCCCATCCTGTTTGGGCCAGCTCTTATCTTCAGGAACTTGGTCGGAGCGGCAGGCCGGAAGGCGCCTTCGCGACCTTCCGTGACCTGCAGTCCGCCGGCCATCCCGCGAGCGTGGCGGATCTGACACCCTATTTTCGGCGCGCCTCAACCGACGTTGATCCGACCACGCTCTATCATCAGTGGAGGGCACTTGCAGACGGAAAGGGAGGCGATCAACGGTTACGGAACGGAGATTTCGATGGCGCCAATCCACCGGCTCCATTCGGCTGGGACCTGAGCAATGCTGGAGGTAACTACGCGGAACTTTCCGCCGACCCGGGAGGCCGCCCAGGCAATGCGCTGCATTTCTTGTTTAGCGATTCGTATGTCTCGCTGGCGAGCCAGGGAATGATATTGGGCTCCGGCAGCTACCGCCTCACCGGCGAAGTGTATCTCGACAGCGCTCAAGAGGCGAGCAGTGTTCGGGTGCGGGTTCTGTGTTCGTTAAACGACGGCGGCGCACCGATCGTAGTGGCGACTCTTCCAGGGACGAGCGCCAACTGGAACCCCTTCGCGATCTCTTTTACCGTTCCCCGCGGCTGTGCGGGACAGCGGCTGATTTTCGATGGAATGGGGGACAATACCCTGCAACCTGCCAGCGTCTGGATTGACCGCTTGGCAATCGTGCCGGCGAAGGAAGAGCACTAGCTCGCCCTTTGGCGAGGCGTCGATTGTGCTAGTGATAAAAGAAAGGGCGCTACACCAAGGTGTAACGCCCGTTCATTCTACAACTAAAGAAGCCTTACGGGCTCTTGGGCTTCGAGCTACCCGAGGTGGCGGCAACGATGCCGCCGATGATGGCAATCACCGCGAGAACGGCAACGATGGTGCCGCTGCCCTTCAGATGATTGGCATTTTTGGCATCGGCGCCAGCGCGCACGGTGCTGACCTTGGCCATAACCGCACCCTTGGCGGGCGCAGCCTGAGCCAGCGCCGGGGTCGCCACCAGCGCCACCGACGCGAGCGCCGCAACAGCGGACTTAAACAGCACCATTAGCAAACTCCCTTGGTTATCTGTTCCAATTTCTCAACGCGCTTGCCACACAAACGCGCCGACTGTCAACCATAGTGCCGATCGTTCCGGGATCGTTCCCCGCCCCAATTCGGCCGCAACGCCAACAGTTCGCAAACGCCGATAGGCTAGATTCGTTGCTTTGCGAAAACCTTTTTATTCAACCGTGGCTTCCGTGCATCGCCCTTCGCCCGGAACGGTTAAATTTTGATGACGATAGGCCAGCATTTCCGACCTATTCGGCACAGATCGCCGCTTCCCTAGATGATCCGTATATGTGCTACGGCATAGGCGTACCATGACGAATGGGGCTTGTCTGGCGTCACCCAATCCGGGAAAGGGCGTGCATGCCTTCTGCCGCCCGTCCCCGTATCCTCGTGGTCTTCGGGACGCGCCCCGAAGCGATCAAGCTCTTTCCCTTGGTCCATGCGCTTCGCCGCACTGATGCCGACGTGCGCGTCTGCGTCACCGGCCAACACCGCGAAATGCTCGATCAAGTGCTTGAGATCGCCCGGATTACGCCCGAGCACGATCTCGACCTGATGCTGCCCAATCAGTCGCTCGATATGCTCAGCGCGCGGCTGCTCACCGAGCTCGGCAAGGTGATGGACGCCGACCGGCCCGACCGCGTCATCGTCCAAGGCGATACCGCGACCGCGATGATCGGCGCGCTGACGGCTTATTATCGCAAGATCCCGGTCGGCCATGTCGAGGCGGGGCTGCGCAGCGGCAACATCTATCATCCCTGGCCCGAAGAAGTGAATCGCAAGGTCGTGGGCGCGATCGCCGACCTGCACTTTGCGCCGACCGAAACCTCTCGCGACTCTCTGCTTGCGGAGAACGTCTCGGCGGAGCGGATCCACGTTACCGGCAACACCGTGATCGACGCGTTGATAGAAACGCGAGCACAGGTCGATTCGGATCCCGCACTCGCCTCGACGATCGCGCCGATCGCCGCGCGCTTTGCCGGCAAACGCATAGTTGCCGTAACGACACACCGGCGGGAAAATTTCGGCGATGGGCTGAAATCGGTGGCCCAGGCGGTCCGCCGAATCGCCGATCGCCCGGACGTCGCGGTGATCTTCCCGGTCCATCCCAATCCCAATGTCCGCGCGACGATGACCGAGGTGCTGGGGGGCATCGACAACGTGGCGATGATCGACCCGCTCGATTATCCCAACTTCGTCCGCCTTCTGTCGCTGTGCCATTTCGTGATGACCGACAGCGGGGGCGTGCAGGAGGAAGCGCCCGCGCTCGCCAAACCCGTGCTGGTGATGCGCGAAACGACCGAGCGACCGGAAGGTGTCACCGCCGGCACCGCCAAATTGGTCGGCAATGACGAGGAGGTCATCGTTACCGAAGCTTCACGCCTTTTGGACGATAAGGCTGCCTATGAAGCAATGGCCCGCGCCCACAACCCGTTCGGGGATGGCAAAAGCAGCGAGCGGATCGCCCGCATCATCCTCGATTCGGCCGCCTGAGGTGGCAACCGTCTGCGTCGTCGGCCTCGGCTATATTGGCCTGCCTACCGCCGCGGTGATCGCGCGCAGCGGCGCGTCGGTGCTCGGTATCGATGTCAGCCCGCATGTCGTCGAGACGATCAATGCCGGCCGCATCCATATCGAGGAAGCCAATCTAGAATCTTTGGTGCACGAGATGGTCGCCAGGGGATCGCTGCGCGCGGCGCTTGCGCCCGAACCCAGCGACGTGTTCGTGATCGCGGTGCCGACGCCGTTCACCGAAAACCACGCGCCCGACATCAAATATGTCCTTGCTGCGACCCGCTCGATAGCCCCGGCAGTGCGCAAGGGCAGCCTGGTGATCGTCGAATCGACTTGCCCGGTCGGCACCACCGAGGCGGTACGCGACGTGCTCAAGGAAGCGCGCCCCGATCTGCTCTTCCCCGATGGCGGCGACGCGGCGACCGACGTTTGCGTCGCTTATTGCCCCGAACGCGTGCTGCCCGGAAAAATCCTCGAGGAACTGGTCAGCAACGACCGGTCGATCGGCGGTCTCAGCACCATTTGTGCCGAACGCGCAGTGGACTTCTACAAGGGTTTCGTCGCCGGCGAGTGCCTCGCGACCACCGCGCGCGCCGCCGAAATGTGCAAATTGGTCGAAAACTCGTTTCGCGACGTCAACATCGCGTTCGCCAACGAATTGTCGATCGTCTGCGACACGCTCGACCTCGACGTCTGGGAAGTCATCCGGCTGGCCAACCGCCATCCCCGCGTCAACATCCTCCAGCCCGGTCCCGGCGTCGGCGGGCATTGCATCGCGGTCGACCCCTGGTTCATCGTCGACAGCGACCCGGAAAATGCTCGGCTGATCCGGACGGCGCGCGAGGTCAACGACGGCAAGGCGCATTATGTCTTCGCGCGCACAGCGGCACTCGCGGACGCGCATCCAGACGCCGCGATCGCGTGCCTGGGCCTGTCGTTCAAAGCCAATATCGACGATCTCCGCGAAAGCCCCGCGCTCGAAATCGCGGTCGAACTGGCCAAGAAATATGGCGACCGCGTCCGCGTCGTCGAGCCGCATGTCGACGCACTGCCGTCGGCGTTCAACGGCACCGGCGCGACCAAGGTGACGCTCGACCAGGCACTTGACGAGTGCGAGGTGCTCGTCGTGCTGGTCGATCATCATGAATTCCGTGGGGTGGCCGCCAATCGGCGAGTGGGCAAGGCGATCTACGATACCCGGGGGCTTTGGCCAGCCTGAGCGGCGGCTATTTAGCTCCGAACCCGCTGACCACGGTCCCGACCGTCTTCAACAGGATCAGCAGGTCGAGCCAACCCGAAAAGTGCTTGATGTAGAAGAAGTCGTAATTGAGCTTGTAATGGACCGAGGCAAGGTCGGCGACATGCCCCTGGTTGACCTGCGCCCAGCCGCTGATCCCCGGCCGCACGATGTGGCGATATGAATAAAAGGGGATTTCCTGCTCGTACCAGGTCGACAGCGCGACGGCTTCGGGGCGCGGACCAATCCAGCTCATCTCGCCCTTGATGATGTTCCACATCTGCGGCAGCTCGTCGATCCGCGTCCGGCGCAGGAAGCGACCAAGGCGGGTCACGCGCTGATCGTCATCGATGGTGATGAATCCGTCACGCGCCGCCTCCTCGGAAGTGCATTCGCGCATTGTGCGGAATTTCCACACCATGAACGGCCGGCCGCGATAGCCCATTCGCTCCTGTTTGAAGAGCACCGGCCCCTCCGAGTCGATCTTCACCAGCAACGCGATCAGCAACATCGGCACGATCAGGATCGGCAAGGCAACCAGGGTCAGCAACAGATCGAAACCGCGTTTCATCTTGCGATAGGCGAGATTGGGGAGCAGCGACCCGAAGCTGTTTTCCGAAAGATGCTCGATCGATACGCGCCCGGTCAGCGACTCGCGGATCTGCTTGACGTGATAGACCGGATGGCCGTTGACCGCGGCCTCGGCGAGCATGCGTTCCCAATTGTCGTCGTGATCGTACCGCAGATCGGCGACGATCACCGTCTCGCGTCCTGGCGGCATGACCGGCTCGGTCAGCGGAATCCATTCGACATAGGGCAGTTCGGTCAGTGCCGCGGTCTTGCCGAAGGGGACGATGTAAAAGGGTTTGGTCGTCGCGCGCAGCAGATAGAAATGGATCGCATACGACGTCACCGCTGCGAACACGAACGACGTACCCAGATAGGCACGGCTGTAATCGAGCCGGAGGAAGAAGAACGCAGCGAACACCAGCCCATACGATGTCGCATAGCTTGGGACGATGTAGCTGAACACGCGCGACCCCGGGAACGCGGTCACCCGTCGAAGCAAAAAAAGTCCCAGCACGGCCCCGATGGCTGCACCGAGAATGACTTGGTCGACGCCCCCGACCAACTTCGCCGCGTTGGACTTCTCGAGAAGGAACGGCCGACTCATCAGCATGCTCGGAACAAGCACGGCGAGTACCAACACCGCGAAGGCCTCGACGCGGAACGACTCGAAGATACTAGATCGCGGGCGCGTCGCTGCCTCGGCCCGGCTCATCAGCATGTGACCAATTCCCCTTTAAGTCGCTGCGGCACGGTTGTCACAGCGCGTTACACCCAGACAGCCGCCCGAGTCTATTGATCTGGCGCAACACTCACCGCGACTTCAAATCGTCCGGTGGGACGATCGTATCGCCTCGGGACACCAGGCCGGCGATCCGCACGCGCTCGATTTCGACCGCACGCACGCGGTCCGACCAGGAAGGGTGAGTCGCACTCGGAAACAGACCGCCCAGTCGCTGCGCCTGAAATCGTCGCCACAGCACGACTGCCGCATCGGGATCGAACCCCGCGCGCGCCATCAGATAAGGCATTAGTCGATCGGCCTGAAGCTCTTGCAAACGCTGGACTTTCGCCTTGGCCTTGCGATGTCCGAGAGCATTGTGCGCGAGTTCGTGCGCGAGGATGGCGGCCAGTTCGTCGGGTGTCTTTGCGAACCCCGCCATCCGCGTCGACAATTGCACCCATGTGCCGTTCGCCACCGCATCGGCATAGTCGCCCGGCACCAATTGAAACCGCGCCTTGCAGGCGGTGACGCCGATCAGGTCGATCGTCCGCCGCTGCCCGTTGCGCACGATCGTCAGCCGCGCTTTTCCGTCGGCCAGCGCCGTGTCGAGCGCGGTCATCGCCGCCTCGATGCCTGCGAATCGCCCATCGGCCGAGGCGGGCGGTGCCGCCGCGAACGGTACAGTGTCGGCATCGACGAGCACGTCTCCCGGCTTGAGCCCAGCGCGCTCGGCGGGTGATCCCGCCACGACCAGCGCGACGGTCGGGCCATCGCTCAGCCCCAACACCTGTCGCGCGGCGGGCCGGAACGCCGCACCATATTGACCCAAGGTCTCGATCAGCATGCCGCTCTCGACCATATGCTCGACACACAGATCGACATTGGTGGTCCCGAGGCGGTAGCCAATTGTTGCGACAGTTTTGTCTTGTTCCAACAAACCCCGCACTAACTCGGTCTGGCGGTCTCCGGCCCCTGATAGCGCGGCCGGCACGCATCCGAGCGCCAAGGTCGCCGTCATCGCACACGTCAGACGCGGCAAGGTGGGCTGACTCCAAACGTGGGCGATACCATCAGCCGGCTTTTCGACCGACCGCGACAAACAAGGTTTTGCGCGCGGCGCTGCCGCCCATCATTCGAGCAGCCGTCAAGGGGATCGGCGGATCTGCATAGAAGCGGAGATCGAGCGTTTCCAGGCCAGCTCCGGCCATGATCGACCTGAAGACGCTGGGCGTCGCGATTGAACGTACATGCGCATAATAGCGCGGCCAGCCGATCAGCCGATAAAGCGCCCGCTCGGCCCTGCGGTAGAGAGACGCGGCATTCGGGACAGAGACGATCAGGTGGCCACCCGGCCTGAGCAACCGGGAGAACGAGGCGATCTCGCTCGCCAGATCGGGAAGATATTCGACCACGCTCGACGCCATGACTACATCGAAGCTGGCGGCGGGCCACGTGCGCAATTCTTCGATCAGGCCAACGCGGAATTCGACGCTGGCATCGCCCAATTCGTCTTGGCGACGCCTGGCAATAGCGATCATCTCAGCGCTGCCGTCGATCGCCTGGACCGACGCGCCGCGCGCCGCCGCCTCGAAGCTGAACACGCCCGATCCGCAGCCCGCATCAAGGACCTGATCGCCCGGCGAAACATAATGAGCGATCAGGTCGCGCCACACCGCCAGCCGCTCAATGAAGCGCGGCGACCGGCTATACCTCCCATCGAATGCATCCGCTATGGAATCGTGCCAAGTTACGGCACCATTCGCTGAGTCCCTCGGGTCCATCTATAACCGCCTAGTTCGCTTTACCCATACAATCAAATTTCCGCTCGGCGGCGCCCGATCGCACGGGGTCGCTTGCTAAACTTGCCGCCGCGCTTAAACGGCGGCTTCGTCGCTTGGCGCTGGAGTCCGCTACTCGTGGTTGAACGTACAACGGTCGTTGTGGTGGGTCTTGGCTATGTCGGGTTACCGTTGGCCTTCGCCCTTTCGAAAACGGCCGACTGCTGGGGTTTCGACATCGACACCGCCAGGATCGCCGAGCTTCGGGCTGGCGACGATCGCACCGGCGAACTTGACGGAGCAGCCGTTGCATCGAGCGCGCTTCACCTGACAAACAATCCCGAGGATTGCCCCTCCGCAGACTTTTACGTCGTCACCGTCCCAACGCCCGTTGACGCGGGCAATCGTCCCGACCTCTCGATCCTGATGGCCGCAACACGTACTGTGGCAAGAATGATTCGAGCCGACCGCACACCAGTGGTCGTCTACGAGAGCACCGTGTATCCCGGCGTCACAGAGGATATTTGCGGACCTGAACTCGAGCGCGTGAGCGGGTTGAAATGCGGGAAAGACTTCTTTCTTGGCTACTCGCCGGAGCGGATTAACCCAGGCGACCGTGAGCACACGATCGAGCGAATCACTAAGGTGGTGTCGGGGCAGACGCCCGCCGTGCTTGATCGCGTCGCCAGTTTATATGAAGGCGTAACCGCGGGCGGGGTCTTCCGAGCAACGTCGATCAAAGCAGCTGAGGCGGCCAAAGCGATCGAAAATGCTCAGCGCGATATCAACATTGCCTTCATGAACGAGATCGCCCACATCTTCGGTGCGATCGGCGTTTCGGTATGGGACGTGCTGGCTGCGGCGGGCACCAAATGGAACTTTCTGCCATTCCAGCCGGGACTTGTCGGCGGACACTGCATCGGAGTCGATCCGTATTATCTCAGCCACCTCGCCGAGAGCGTAGGCCACGACCCGCGCGTAATTCTATCCGGGCGTGAGATTAACGACGGGATGGGGCGGTGGCTCGCGGAGCAGATCCATGCCCGGGTTGGAAAGGCCGGCACGGCATTGGTGCTCGGCCTGACTTTTAAAGAGAACGTCCCTGACCTGCGCAATTCAAAGGTTGCTGAACTCGTTACAAGTCTCGCCGCGCTGGGACATTTGGTGACGGTGCACGATCCTCTCGCTAATGCAGGCGAGGCGGCAAGAGAATACGGCATTACTATTGATCACGATGCACTTTCGCGGCGGTACGACACGGTCGTTCTTGCGGTACCACACGCGCATTATCTCAGGATGGGCGACAGCCTAGCGGCGCTAGTCAACCCCGGCGGATTGTTCGCGGACATCAAGAACGGGCTCCCTCGCCTAGCCGGCGTGGCGCGCTGGACGCTATAATCCGTCGATTCCCGCTTGCACCCAGACCTGTGGCGTTGCAGGAATTTCGGGGTGCATCGCGCTGGCGCCCAGCCCGACGCCAGACTATGACGAGATAGGAGTACGGCATGAAGGTTCTCGTCACCGGCGCGGCTGGGTTCATCGGCAGTTGGGTGATCCGGCGATTGCTCGAGCGCGCCGACATCGTGATCGGAATCGACAATCTCAACGACTATTATTCGGTCAACCTCAAGCGTGACCGCCTAGCGCTGATCCACGGACTCAATACCAATCGGTTCGAGTTCGTGCCAGTCGACTTCGCCGATCACGAAGCGCTGGAGGCGGCACTCGCAGGTAAGAAATTCGACCGCGTCGTGCATTTGGGGGCACAAGCCGGCGTTCGCTATTCGATCGATAATCCCCGCGCATATGTGCAGTCGAACTTGGTCGGGCATCTCAACGTGATGGAGATCGCGCGGCACCGAAAGCTCGAACACCTCGTCTACGCCTCGTCCTCGTCGGTATATGGCGGCAACGACCAGCTCCCCTTCCGCGTCGAGGATCGCGTCGACCACCCGCTGTCGCTCTATGCGGCGACCAAGAAGGCCGACGAGTTGATGAGCGAGACCTATGCCAGCTTATACCGGCTGCCGCAGACTGGCCTGCGTTTCTTCACCGTCTATGGCCCCTGGGGCCGCCCCGACATGGCAATGTGGATCTTCACCAAGGCGATCCTGGAAGGCCGCCCGATCCCGGTATTCAACAATGGCGATATGCGCCGCGACTTCACCTATATCGACGACATCGTCACCGGCGTGGTTTCGTGCCTCGATTCGGCGCCCAAGGACGATGGCGAGGAAAAGGCCGGTGGCAGCCGCACGCCGCACGCCATCTACAATATCGGCAACCATCGCTCCGAAGAGCTCGGCAAGATGATCGACCTGATCGAGAATGCCTGCGGGGTGAAGGCGATCCGCGACTATCAGCCGATGCAACCGGGCGACGTGCCCGCGACCTACGCCGACATCAGCGCGATCGAACGCGACTTGGGATTCAGTCCAACGACGCCGATCGAGGTGGGGGTACCAAACTTCGTCAACTGGTACCGCGACTACCATAACGTCTGAGGCGAGAACCGTTACGTTAGAGGCGCGTTGCCGTGCGGCGCTTCCGTTCGGTTCCGTTTCGGTGAGACCTATTAGAGCGCGCGTGTGAAGAGCAGATCATATTGATTCTGAGGCAACGGCCCCGCGACGGGGCGGAACTCGAGCGAACCGTCGCGCTGCGCAACTGGTAGGTAAGCGTCGTACCCATCTGCCGCCATTGTTTCGATCAGCGAAGCCGCGCCACCGCCCCGCTCCCTGAGCCAAGCGTCAGTGACCTCCACAAGGAACTGCGTCCGTGGCCGTGCGCGGATCTCCGGCATCCCGGCCAATGCCATCTCCTCAAATCCTTCCACATCAATTTTCACAAACAGCGAAGCATTTGCGGCGACACGGGGCAACAATACGTCACCGCGCTCGATCTTTACGCCAGTGCCGGAGGTCAGTTTGCCCAGCCCGTGATGGTTACTTTCCTGCAACTTCATTTCGCCGCTCACCGCGCCGAATCCTGCGGGCACTATCTCGACGTTAGCGATCTGGTTGGCAGATATTGTGTCAGCGAAACGGGCGCGGAGCTTTGCATTCGGCTCGACATAGAATACCTTGCCGCCTGCGCCCACTATTCTTGAAGCCGTTAGGCTTATGAATCCGACGTTTCCGCCAACGTCGATGAATACGTCACCCTCGCCAACACGCCGTTCAACCGTGAGGACGGCCTCCAGCTCATAAAACATTCCCCCGATGGCGGCGAACCGCTCCATCCAGTCCGCCATGTCTAAGTTCATGACATAATTGTGCGGCTGGACCGGACGGCGGACCCAATCGTGAAAAACCCCAGGCGCAAACGGCTTTCCAACAATGCGCGAATAAAAACGAAAGCGATACCACCGTGGCAGTCGACGCAAAATGACCCCTAGCACTCGCACAGCCAGCCATCTGACGGTCAACCTGAACCTCCCGAGAAATCCCACCGGCGCTAGGACCTCAGTGAAAAGCTGGCAACCCCAACCGATTGAGTATTTGCCGTCTAGCTGATTGCCTGTCGCCGGAACCCGGCGACGATCGACAGCGCCATCTCGCTAAGCACAAGGGCGTATCGCTACTTATCCTGCGCGCGACAGATTGCCGCGACAGCGGCGGCGGCATCGAGGTCGCCTTCGCGCAAGGCAAAGTCGCGAGCCTCGCCGCACTTTCCCTGCTGTATCAGTCCTGCGGCACTGCGCGAGATGAAATTGTGCTCTCTTGCACGGGTGTCCAAATACCCCCCCTGATCATCAGGCGGGGCCAGTGACCCTTTGACCCTGTAGTCCGGCAATTTCGACTTGGATTCAAACGGACGAGAAGGCTTTCCGTTCGGATCTACGAATATGACCCTCATCACGCCGCGCGCGAACAATTTCGTAGCGATCTTGCGGGCGCAGTCAAAGTCGACGTCGCGCGCAATCAGACGAACCGATTCCCCAAGTTTCCATGAGGCAGCGCGTTTGTCGAGCTCCGCGTCGTTCATCTCCCTATCGGCATAGCGCACGACACATTTGTCTTTGTCGCGGGTTGCAGTGACCACGATGTCATCGGACTCCGGCGGAGTCGCCACGGATTGCCACCCAAGCAGCACGAAAATACAGATCAGCACGCTATCCCGTATCATGTCGGTTCAGACACCGTGCCCGTCAGAACGGCAAGAGTATCCTTTGGATCGTATTGAAGATGAGCGTCGCAATCCCGGAGCCGGCCTTGCCGAAATAGAAGAATGCTCACCGAAGTGGCTGTCGAAGAGAAATGGCTGACGCCCGCATCTAGGTGTCTTTGTCCGACCCGCATCCGATGGTACCGAAACATGGAAGCTGACGGCAGCGTCCTTCTGCGCCTCGAAATCGAGCATCTGACTGCGATGTGTCTCGCGAGTATCGAGCCAATTGAAGTACGGTGGCGGATGGCCGACACTGCCGTCTCGGACGAGCCAGCCGCGGCTGGCGGCGCCCTCCAGCACCGTAATAATGCGCCATCTCACTTCTCCCGATGTCGTTGAACCAACTTTAGCTATGATTGCCCGCGGTTCAAGCCGGCGTCGTCGCTAGTCCCGACAGAACGGATCGCTGCCCGCCGTCATCACTTGAACGGTCAGGTTGATTGAATCGGAGTGTGCGAAAACTTTCACCATTCGCGGTACGTAGCGCAGGACAAGAGTCTCTTCGATATCGCTTCGTCGGGGATAGCCACGCGAAGCGAAAGGCAACGCTGAAACAACCAACGGCTCGCGCCTTCGGCAAACAACGCGACCGGCTCGAACCAGACGAGTGAGACGTGCAGATCACTACTGTTGACAGGCTGCTGAGTTGCAAAAGCGGCAACCGCGCTAAAATTCGCGTCCCTGGCGCCGGAGATGCCTTTCATCAGTGACTCGCAGGGTCTCGGCTGCATATTGATGCACCTATGCACCGGCCTCAACCCTGCTCAAGGCGCGCGCTGTACAGAAATTACACGATGTGCTCCTATCGGTCGCGATACATCAGACAAGCTCTTGGGGCCTATTCTGGGTTAGCGGTCGCGGCGAATCGCGAACAGCGCGCGACCGCCGGGCGCGAATGGGTTGAGGCGCGCGGGCGCGATCAAGTCAAATCCATATGCGGAGAGGAAATCGAGCACCGCCGCCTTGTCGTCGAACTCATCGAGATAGACCGCCGCGATCCGCCCCGCGTCGAACAGTCCGCGTGCGCCTTCGAGTACCTCTAGCTCCATTTGCTCGACGTCGATCTTGATCACCAGCTTGCCCGGCAGGTCGAAACTGTCGAGCCGTCGCGCCGCCACGGTAAAGCCGCGCCCGGCGATGTGCGCGCGCCCTGCCCGGTCGCGCCGCGTCGCGATCCCCGACACCGCGCCGGTCGAGAAGTCGAGCTCGCCGACTTGCGCCGCCAGGGCAATGTTGACCGCGTCGAACCCGAAGCGTTCGGCATTGGCCGCGAGCCGCGCGAACGTCGCCGGGTCGGCCTCGAATGCAACCACGCGAAAATCGCGGAACAATCGCTGGGCATCGGCGATGACCGCAGAGAAGATGCCGATATTGGCGCCGACATCGACAAAGGTCACTCCGTCGCCCAGCATCATGCTGACCCGCTGCATCACCAATGTCTCGTCACGCAACAGGCTGTTGGCGTGCGCCAGCCGCGCGGCACGATAATAGCCATTCTCGCGCAACGCGTTGATCCTGAGCTTGCGCTTGAACAGCACGACATCCAGGTCGCGCGCGCCATGGCGCAGCCGCGTCAGCCATTCGCGCAGCCGTGGCCGCTCGTTGATCTGCGTCTGGATGAGCCGCAACCGGTCGAAGCGGTGACGCGTCACGCCGCAATCTGCTCGATCAGCCAATCGTTCGCAATGCAGTCGATCACCAGATGGACGCGGTCGGTGTCGCCGTGATTGGTCACCGCGTGCGGATCGGACAGGCGCACATACCAGGTCTCACCCGGCGCCATCGGCACCGGCAAGCGGTTCAGAAGAAAGGTCACGCCGGGATTGGTGGTGATCGGGATATGCAGCCGTGCCTGCCCCCAGTCGGCCGCCAAATCGTAATCCTCATGCTCCTTGATCCGCGACCCCGGTGTCAACCGCATCAGCCGCACGACCTTCAACGGGCAAGCGAAGGCCGCCATAACCTCGCGGAAGTAAGGCGTACGGTCGAGGATCGCAGCATCGACGAACTCGGTCGCGTCGGGCGGCGATGCGGCTTGCATGATCGGATGCGTCGCGCCCGCCTGATGGCGCAGCGGCAGGACGTCCCATTGTCCCTCGTAATTCTGGCGGACGAAATGGTCGGTCCAGGTCATCGCCTCGACCGCCGCGAGATCGGCCTGCAACTGCGCCGGGTCGAACGCCAGTGCCAGCCGGGCGCGATCGGGCAGCGTCAAGGCCGGTTGTTGCGTCCATTCGGTCAGGATAAGGCTCCCCTCAGCCGCGTGTTCCTGGGCGGCCGGTATCGACCCTATTCCTCCTCTCATCCGATTGCCAAGCGCCCGATGTCCGATCCCGACGCCCTTGCCCGCTTGCGTGCGATGATCCTGGCCGATGAGGCGATCGCCGATCGGCTCGCGCCCATCGAAGATCGCGACGCGTTCGCCTCTGCCGCGGCCGAAGCGGCGCGTGGTGGCGGGATCGCGATGACGGCCGATGCGATCCTGGCTGCTGGGCGGCGCGACCCGCTGGGTATTGATCGTTTCGCCGAAACGCCAGTGACGATGATGGAATGGCCGGGCCGCAACTGGCTGCCAGCCGCGATCGTCCAGGCACCTGGCCAGCTCGCGGTGGACTGGGTTCATTTCGGCGACACGCCGCTCAGCGATTCGTTCTTCGAAACGTCTCTGGGCCGCGCCCGTCGGCTGCCAATCAATTCGCTGCTCCGCGTATGCACACCGCTCGCCATGCTTGCTGCGACACGCCCTCCGGATGCCTACTCGAGCCCGGACGGCTTGATCTTTCATATGTCGCGCTGCGGCTCGACCCTGGTGTCGCGGATGCTGGCGGCGATACCCGGGGTCGTAGCGGTATCGGAGGCGCCATCGCTCGATGCGGCGGTTCAACTCGTGCATAGCCATCCCGACGCGCCCCTCGAACAGCGCCTCGCGCTATTGCGCGGCATGGCCGCCACGCTTGGCCGAGATCGCTTCGGCAACCGTCGTCACCACGTCATCAAGACCGACAGCTGGCACAGCCTGGCGCTGCCGCTGTTCCGCGCGGCCTTTCCTGACACACCTTGGTTGTTCTTGTTCCGTGAGCCCACGGAGGTGATGGTATCGCAGATGCGCGCGCGCGGATTGCAGACAGTGGTCGGCACCCACCTCGATTCGGTCTTTGCCATTCCAGATCCGCTGAGCCTGTCGACCGAGGATTATATCGCCCGCGTGCTCAATCGCATCACCCAGGCGGCGGTGGACTATGCCGAAGTCGGTGGGGGCCTGTTCGTCGATTATGCTGACCTGCCTGACGCCGTAGAACGGCGAATCCTGCCGCATTTCGGAATCGCGCCCGATGCTGAAGCGCTCGCCACGATGCACGCGGCGGCGACGTGGGATGCCAAATCGCCGAATTTCGCCTTCGAGCCCGACGCCGAGGCCAAACGTCGCAATGCGTGCGAAGCTGTCCGCGCCGCGGTTGCTATCCATCTCGACGAGCCGCATCGACAGCTGAAGGCCCTGGCGCAGTACGCTTAATATTTATTTCGCCACGGTTTCTCGGCGCTGCCCGCTTGAGGGACGTGTACTGATTCCTTGAACGGCCCAGCAGTCCTTCGTATGCCCTGAGAGCAATCACCGGGGGGTGTCGGAGTGTATCGGTATCGGGTTTCGGGTCTAGCGGTTGCCAGCGATATGGACCTGCCGGGACTGATACCCGGCAATTCCGAACAGCCAATCGACGTCACGATTCGGCGCCAACTGGTACCGATGACGCTCGATGCCGCCGAGGCCGTCGGCCCGACCTGGCAGCGAGCGGGTAATCGCTTCCTGCTGCGCATTCCCAACATCGCGCGCTTCCTGCTTGAGGAGGGGCGCTCGATCGCGTTCGAGGCGGAGGATGCCGCGACGCCTCAGGATATCTCGGTGTTCCTGTCAGGCAGCGTGTTCGGCATCCTCCTCCATCAGCGCAACCACCTCGTCCTCCATGCCAGCGCGGTACTGGCCGGCGGCAAGGCGGTGTTGTTCTGCGGTGTTTCGGGCGCGGGCAAATCGACACTGGCGGCGGCACTCGTCGAGCGTGGCTATCCGCTCGTTGCGGACGACCAGTGCGCGATCGAACTGGGTGAAGATGGCATCCCACACACTCACGCCGACGGTCGCCTGTTGCGCTTGTGGGAAAGGAGCATCGCCGAACTAGGACTCGACAGCCGCCGCGGTGACCCGATGCGCAACCGTTTGCGCAAATTCTATGTCCACCCCGCCACCGCGAGCGATGTGCCGGTCGCGGTGGGTGCGATCTATGTGCTTGGAGAAGTTCGCGATTCGCAGCAGCCGAGGGTCGAGCGGCCAAATGTCGTCGACGCCACCAAATTGATCGCCGCCAACGCTTATCGCCCACTATTGGTCCGACGCCTGGGACAACGGGAAGCTTACTTCCAAGGAGGTGCGAAGATCGCCACGACGGCAGGCATCTTCCGACTCAGGCGCCCGCTCGGCTTCGATCGCGTCGCCGCGACGATTGCGGCCCTGGAGGAGCATTGGGCGTCGATCGGCCTGAGGAACGGCGCATCGTGATTCCGACATTATGGCTCGCTTCTTATCCGAAGTCGGGCAACACTTGGTTCCGCATCCTCGTGGCCAATCTGTGGTCCAACGGCGACAAGCCGGTCGACATCAATCAGATCGACAGCACCGACACGATCGCCAGCGGCCGCAACCCCTTCGATCAATCTCTGCTGATCGACTCGACCTTGCTGACCATGGACGAGATCGATCGGCTACGCCCTGCCGCTTACGCCTTTGCTGCCGGGGAGCGGCCGCTCGCCGACACAGGATTGCCGATCCGCTTCGTCAAGACCCACGACGCCTACACCCTGACCGATTGGGGGGAGCCGCTGATGGCGGGCGCCCGGGGAGCTGCCGGCGCGTTGCTGTTCGTCCGCGACCCGCGCGACGTCGCTGCGTCGTTCGCACACCATATGCGCTGCTCGATCGATGCTGCGATCGACTTCATGGCGCGCGAGGATTTCTGTTTCGATTCGGCAACCGATCGGATCGATCGCCAATTTCGCCAGCGCCTGCTCGGCTGGAGCGGATTCGCGGAAAGCTGGCTCGACCAGCAAGATGTTCCCGTCCATCTCGTCCGCTACGAAGACATGCTAGCGGATACCTTTGCGATCATGCGTGCTGCGCTCGCCTTTGCCGGGGTGGAGGCCGATCCCACGCGACTCGACCGCGCGATCGCCTTCGCGTCGATCGACGAGCTGCAGCGCCAGGAGGCGGCGAGCGGCTTTCGCGAGGCGCCTCGCCAGGTGCGCAGCTTCTTTCGGCGCGGCGCCGCCGGCGGCTGGCGCGACGAACTGACGAGCAAACAGATCGCCCGCGTCGAGCGCGATCATGGCGCCATGATGGGCCGGCTCGGCTATAACCGGTCGACCCGATAGGACGGAGACAGAATGATGATCCATCGTGAAGGCGATTGGCTCGCCGCCAGGGTCGGCGACGAACTTGTGATGATGAGCGCCGCCAAGGGCAATTATATCGGGCTGAGCGAAGTCGGCGCGCGCATTTGGGAACTGATCGAGACGCCGCGTACGATCGACTCGCTGTGCGACGCGCTCATCGCTGAATATGAGGTCGATCTCGCGACTTGCCGCACCGAGGTCGACACGTTTCTAGCGACGCTTGGCGAGCATGGCGCGGTGCGTCTCGACCAAAGCGCGTGAGCGTCCAGCGGGCGACGGCTCCGGGCGCGCGATAATGGCGGTGCGGCCATGAGCGCGATCTGCGGCATTCTTCGATTCGACGGCGCCGACGTGACGCCGCGCACTGTCGACCGCATGGCTCATCGCATGAAGCATCGCGGAGCCGACGGGGTTGAAACGATCGATCTGGGCCGGCTTGCGCTCGGTCACTGCCTCATGCGGGTCAATCGCGAGGACGTGCACGAGGCGCAGCCCATCGTCGCGCGCGACGCCGTGCTGGTCGCCGACCTCCGGCTCGACAATCGCGAGGAACTGGCCTCGACACTTGGCATCGCAGCCGATGATCTCGCTGTGCTGCCAGACAGCGAAATCCTGCTCCGTGCGTGGCGGCATTGGGGCGAATCATGCACCGAGTACTTGCTCGGCGATTTCGCCTTCGCGCTGTGGGACCGAACCCGTGGCCGCTTGCTGCTCGCTCGTGACCATATGGGCCAGCGCACACTCTTCTATCATCGCGGCGAGGGCTTCATCGCCTTTGCTAGCGAGCTTCCGGCACTGTTCGCCGCCGACGGCGTGCCGCGGCGGCTTGACGAGGACGAGCTTGCGCGGCGGCTGCTGCGTTCAACTCAGCGCATCGAAGGCGAGTTCTTATATCAAGGAATCACTGTCCTTCCGGGCGGAACGCGCCTCATCGTCGCATCCGACGGCACTGTGGCGCCATTCCGCTTTTGGCGGCCGCATGCCGGCCAGGACCACATAGGCAAGGACGACACGCAGCTCATCGCCGCCTATCGCGCGACGATCGAGGAAGCAGTGGCTTGTCGAGTACGACGCCTGATCAATCCAGCGACCTTGTTGTTCAGCGGGGGATTTGACAGTGGCACCATCGCCGTAATTGCCGGCCCATTGTTAAACGACCAGGGCCGCTCGCTGATCTGTGCGTCGTCGGTGCTGCCTGAGGGCGATTCGCGACGGAACGCGCGGGCGGCAGTCGAGGCTTTCCGCGGTTTGCCGGGGCTCGACATCCGCTATTATGTTCGCGGCGACGAGAGCCCCTATGACGACTTGGAGGGCAGCTTCGCCGCGACGGGATTGTGGCACGCGCCCAGCGTGGCGCGCCGCGGCATCGGCCGAATCGCGCGCGCCGCAGGATCGCGACTGGCACTCGATGGTCATGGCGGCGATTATACGGTCAATCCGTACGATACCGCTATGCTCGGCGCGATCCTGCGCAAGGGCCACCTGCGTCGGTTCGCGCGGGAATTCATCGCTCGGATGCGCTTTACCGGCTGGTCTCCCGTCCGCGTCGCCGGCCGGGACGTGATTAGCGCCTTCCTCCCCCAACGCGTGCAGGCGGGTTGGCGAAACGCGGTCAATGGTTTCGTCCCAGCCTGGCGCCGGCGCGGCGTGCAACTCGATTTTGCGCGCGATGCGATCACCCGGCGAGCGGTCGATAGCACCCTTCTGCGCGACGGATATCGCGCGGGTGCGCGCTGGCGCGACCGGTGGGAAGAATTGTGCCACCGGATGTCGGCCAGCGCGATCGGCAGCAATTATGGAGCCGACACCCCCGATCTCGACCTGACCCGGCCGTTCCACGATAAGCGCGTGGTCGAGCTTGCCTTCGCCCTGCCCGATCATCTGTTGTTTCACGACGGCCGCGAACGCTGGCTAGCGCGCACTGCATTCGCCGACCTGCTGCCGGTCGCGCTGGTTCGGCGCGGACCGGGAAACGATTCGGAGGAACCCGATAGACTGGCGATGAATGCGGCCGCTGCTCCGGCCATGCTCGCCGCCTTGCGCGACCTCGAACAGGACGAGGCAGTGTCGCGCTATATCGACGTTGCGGCACTTACTGCAATGGTCGCCAACAGCGCGTCGGATGAGAGAAAGAGCGAACGTATCCGACTCAATTTTGCGATGGCCGCTCTGACCAAAGCGCGTTTCCTTGGTTGGCTGGACCGCAGCAATCTCTAATGCCGAACGGCCGCACGCAATCAGGAGCCGTATGGTGATCCCGTGGTGGCGATGCCGTCCACGCCGCTGGTGGTGTATTGCCGCGTACTGTGCTGCGTCGATGCAAGAATCACGACAGGCGTTTCCCACCGTTTGCGCTCGCTCGAGGACGGCAATTCGAAAGTAGGTGAATCGACATCCGGCATCGCAAGATTCCCCCGAGTATGCGTATGGCGGTTACGCCATCTTTCTTCGGTACATTTGCCCCGAATCGGGGCGACTGGTCAAGTCGGACGACATTCCCGCATAGAAAAACACGCACCGTTTTGAACCAACTTCGCAGGCGTCGTCCTTCGGGGCTTTTTTTCTTAGCCAGCTAGGAATCTCCGAGAAAATCTCTTATCGATCTCATCCGATGCCGCCGGGGGGAGAGCATCGACTCGGTCGCCCTCCGCATCCCGAATAAAAACGAGAGGCTGGAATATGGCAGAACCATTCCTTGGCGAAATCAGGATTTTCTCGTTCAATTTCGCGCCAAAAGGCTGGGCACTATGCAATGGTCAATTGTTGTCCATTGCACAGAACCAGGCTCTGTTCGCGATCCTGGGTACGACCTATGGCGGCAACGGTGTCACCATTTTCGCGCTGCCCAATTTGCAGGGGCGGGCACCGATCCATTGGGGTCAAGGCTCTGGTCTATCCAACGTTGTACTCGGGCAGGTAGCGGGTGAGGAAAATCACACCCTGATCAGTACGGAAATGCCGTCGCACACCCATACCTTCGCCGCAACCACGCTGCCGGCGACGAAGAAACCGGTCAATGCCGGCATCTTTGCCGATGACGTCGATGCGCAGGCCGTCGATTATTTCGCGACGTTCAATGCACCCAATTCTTCTTACGTTCCGCTCAATCCGCTCAGCATGCCCAACCAGGGCGGCGGCCAGCCGCACAACAATATGCAGCCTTATCTGGTGCTCAACATCTGTATCGCGCTTCAAGGCATCTTCCCGTCGCGCAATTGATCGGAACCGCGCAAGATCGCGAATGAGAGGCTCACAATGGCGAATCCTTATATTGGTGAAATCAGGATGTTCGGCGGCACTTTCGCGCCGCGCGGCTATGCATTCTGTAGCGGGCAGAATACGCCTATCTCGCAGAACGAGACATTGTTCCAGCTCATCGGCACCACCTATGGCGGCGATGGCCAGTCCACCTTCAACCTTCCCGACCTTCGGGGCCGGATCCCCCTTCATATGGGCACCGGTAACGGACTTACGTCGCGAGTCATCGGAGAGACGGCCGGCACCGAACAAGTGACGTTGACCATCGGCCAATTGCCAAGTCACGGTCATCAACCAGTCGCGAACAACGTCGATCCGACCAACGACGCGCCCGCCTCCAACACCATGCCATGCCGGCCGAAACAGGCGGTCGGCGGAAATTCGGCCCAACTTTATACCGACCCGAGCAAGACTCCGGTTGCCGGCGACTTGAAGCCGATGTTGGCCGGCATCATCGGCATCACGGGAAACAGCCAGCCGCATGATAATATGATGCCTTATCTGTGCATCAACTTCATCATCGCGCTGGAAGGCATTTACCCCTCCCAGAATTGACGCGGAAGGACAAACCATGAGCAATCCTTACCTTGCCGAGATTCGCATGTTCGCCGGCAATTTCGCGCCTAGGGGCTGGGCCCTGTGCAACGGCCAACTGCTACCAATCTCGCAGAATACGGCGTTATTCTCGTTGCTCGGCACGACCTATGGCGGCAATGGAACGACGAATTTCCAGTTGCCCGATCTGCAAGGTCGTGCGCCGATGCATACGGGCAACAGCGGTCCGCCTCCCGGTCTTAGTACGCGCGATCTCGGCGAAACGGGCGGTGAGAACTCCGTCACGCTACTGACGACTGAGATGCCTGCGCATACCCACTCGATTTCGGGCGCTGTGATTGCGAATTCCAACCCAGGCGAAACGCCGAGTTCGAACTCGCTGTTCACCAATACGTCGCCCAATCAGCTCTATGCCGCCGCCGCGCCTACGAATCGGATTTCGCTGGCGCCACAGTCGATTTCGTTGGCCGGTGGTTCGCAGCCGCACAACAATGCGCAGCCATATCTGGCAGTCACCTTCATCATCGCGCTGCAAGGCATATTTCCGGCGCGTAACTGATCGATCCATCATGACCGAAACCGCTGGGCCTCCGGGATTTTCGTTGCCGGAGGCTTTGCTGTCCAAAGGCTTTTTGCTTCGTCCGGAAACTGACGACGATTTGCCTTTCCTGATGCAGCTCTTCGCGTCGACGCGCGCCGATGAGCTTGCTTTGGTGCCGTGGCCCGAGGAGCAGAAACGCGCCTTTCTGATCCAGCAGTTCAGTGCGCAGCGGAAGCATTATCGCTCCTTTCTGGCCGATACGAGGTACGACGTACTCGAACGCGATGGCGTTCCCGTCGGCCGCCTTTATCTCAACGAGCGGCGCACCCGCGCCCATATCGTCGACATCGCGCTGATACCGGGCAGCCGCGACCATGGTATCGGCACCGCGATCATCACCGCGCTTCAGGTGTACGCCCGGGCGCGAGGTAAGGGGGTCGACATCTTCGTCGAACGCACAAATCCGGCGAGATCGCTCTACGATCGAATGGGATTCAAGGTGATCCGCGAAGAAGAAATCTATCTGGAAATGGACTGGGAGCCTGACGGTCTCAGTTGAACGTCGCGCAATAATCGACCCCAGCGTCGCTCTTTGCGGCTGGCACCAGAAAGATGTCGTACTGGCCCAGTACCGGGTGCGTCAGCGGATAGAGACCTTGCGGAAAAACATCCTGTGTCGCGACCCGGAACGTCAGCTGGAACGGATCACGGAAGTCGCCGGAACCGGGCTTACGGCTTAGCGCCTTAACGTCGGTCAGCACGAAGTGGATCAATACGGAATCGTCCTCCGCGGGCACCGTGAAGTCAGTGCCCACATGCGGCGCGAAATCATGGTGCGTCAGCCGTTCCTGCGACATCTCTTCCCCCGTCATCGTACCGCTTCACTGGCCCAGCTGCCGCGCGCGATCAAGCGTGCAGAACGCTGCGAATCGCCATCGCCACCACCGCCAGCGCTGCGACGCTAACCGCCCAGATCGCCGCCATCCAGCCGAGACGTTTCCATAATGGACCGGCGTCCTCCGCCATCAATGATAGCCCGCCGAGTCGCCGACCTTGCCGCGGAACACCCAGTACGACCAGGCGGTGTAGGTCAGGATCAGCGGCACCATGATCGCGATGCCGATCAGCATGAAAGTCTGGCTGATCGCGGGCGACGCCGCCTGGACGATCGACACCGATCCGGGGACGATGTCCGGAAACATGCTGATCCCCAGCCCGATGAAGCACAGCAGATAGAGAGCGAGGGTCAGGAGGAACGGCATCAACTCCTTCTTCCTGAGCAATGCCCACCAGAAAGCGAGCGACAGCACAGCCACCACCAGCGGCACTTGCGCCGCGACTAGCACGTTCGGGAACGTGAACCAGCGCTGGTAATAGCGATGCTCGAGAAACGGTGTTGCCGCACTCACCGCGATCACCGCGATCGCCGCCGCAACCCCGGCGATTTTCGCTAGGCGATAAGCATGCGCCTGCGTCCCGCCCTCGGTCTTGAAGATCAGCCAGCAGCTGCCCAGCAACGCATAGGCCGCGACCGTCCCGACGCCGGTCAGTAGCGAGAAAGGCGACAGCCAGTCGAGCCAGCCGCCGCCATAAGCGCGACCCGTGACCTGCACGCCCTGAAGGAGCGCGCCGAGCACGATCCCTTGCGCCAGCGCGGCGGTCACCGATCCGACGGTAAACGCCAAATCCCAGAAGGCGCGGTGCCGCGGGTCGCGCCAGCGGAACTCGAACGCGACGCCGCGAAACACCAGGCCGAGCAACATTGCGATAATTGGCGGGTACATCGCCGGCATCAGGATCGCGAAGGCGAGCGGGAACGCCGCCATCAGCCCGCCGCCACCCAGCACCAGCCAGGTCTCGTTGCCGTCCCATACCGGCGCGATCGCGTTCATTGCCTGATCGCGCTCCTCGCCGACGCCAAACGCCGGGAACAAGATGCCGATGCCGAGGTCGAAGCCGTCCATCACCACGTACATGAACACCGCGAACGCGATGACGAACGCCCAGATGTAAGCAAGCGTGGGATCGACGGTCATGATTCGCCTCCCTTTTGCGCTGCGGGCGTGATTCCGGCTGTCCGAATCGGTGCGTCGGACAATTCGGGTTCGTGCGCTTCGGGGCCTTTCTGCATCAGCTTCAGGATGTACCAGACGCCGATCCCGAACACCGCGAAATAGACGATGACGAATGCCGCCAGCGACGTGGCGACGGCGGGCGTCGCCAGCGGCGAGGCCGACTGGGCAGTCCTGAGCAGGCCATAGATCGTCCAGGGCTGGCGCCCGACCTCGGTGGTAATCCACCCCGCGATCACCGCGACAAAGCCCGCCGGTCCCATCACCAATGCGGCCCGGTGCAGCCACGTCCAGTCATACAGCCTGCGCCGCAGGCGCGCGACCAGGCTCCACAATCCCAGGCCGAGCATGGCCAGGCCCAGCCCGACCATCACCCGGAACGACCAGAACACCACCGCCACCGGCGCCCATTGATCGCGCGGGAAATCCTTCAGTCCCTGGAGCGGCGCATGGGGATCGTGCTTCAGGATCAGCGATCCAGCATAGGGTATCTCGACCTTGTAATGGACCTTGCCGTCGGCGTTGGACGGCAGGCCGAACAGGACCAAGGGCGCACCGTTCGGGCTCGGATCGAAATCGCCTTCCATCGCCAGCACCTTGGCGGGCTGGTGCTCAAGCGTATTGAGGCCTTGCTGGTCCCCCGCCAGGATCTGTATCGGCGCGATCAAGGCGGCCATCCACATCGCCATACTAAACATTTTGCGAGCGGCCTGGAGCGACGGCGTCGCTCCTGGACTCGCTGCGGCGGCCGGCGAGCCGCCAGGCTCGTCCGACGGCGCGGCTTTGCCGCGCCGTCCGGCAGCGTCCCTGAGCAAATGCCAGGCCCCGCACGCCCCAACCACCAGCGAGGTCGTCAGATACGCCGCGATCACCGTATGCACCAGGCGATACGGGAAACTCGGGTTGAATATCACCGCTGCCCAGGATCCGGCGACGACGAACTGCCCCTGCGCATTCATCGCGAATCCGGTCGGGGTCTGCATCCAGCTGTTGACGCTGAGGATCCAGAAAGCCGAGATGAAGGTGCCGAGCGCGACCATGCACGTCGCAGCGAAGTGCAGTTTTTTGCCGACGCGCTTCATCCCGAACAGCATCACGCCCAGAAACCCGGCTTCTAGGAAGAAAGCGGTCAGCACCTCGTATGCCATCAGCGGCCCGATCACCGGCCCGGCCTTGTCGGAGAAGACCGACCAGTTGGTGCCGAACTGATAGGACATCACGATCCCGGACACGACGCCCATGGCGAACGCGACGGCGAAGATCTTCACCCAGAAGCGGAACAGGTCGAGATAGACCGGCTTCCCCGTACGCAGCCACAGCCCTTCGAGCACCATCAGGTAACTCGCCAAGCCGATCGAGAAGCTGGGGAAAATGAAATGAAAGCTGACGGTAAACCCGAACTGGATCCGGGCTAGCAGCAAGGCAGTCTCAGCGGCAGTCATCGCCACCTCCTTGCCCGCCGCCGATGCGCCCGGATCGAGCGCAACGCAAGTGCACGATATGCAGGCGCGAGTGCGCGGGATAGTAGAACTCCATCAAGTCGAAGGAAAAAAGGGGTCGCGCCGCGCAACGCGTGGCCCTTCCCTGCTTCGTTAAGGTTCAGAACCGCCCGGGAAGGGGCGCCGGCGATGGGAAGATTACAAGCATGACGAATCCCTATGCGGCGATCTTTCGCGCCCGCGGAACGAAGGGCTTCGCCGCGGCCGCGTTCATCGCCCGGCTTCCGGTAGCCATGGTTCCGATCGGCATCGTCACGATGCTGTCCGAACTGCGCGGCGAATATTGGCTAGCCGGCGCCGTCGCAGCGACGGTAACGCTCACCAATGCCGCCGTCGCACCGCAGATTTCGCGATTGGTCGACCGGCTGGGGCAATTCCGCCTGATCGTTCCGACCACGACGATATCGGTCGTGGCCTTCGTCGTGCTGATGATCGCCGCGCATCACAACTGGCCGGCCTGGACCCTGTTCGCCGCTGCATTGCCGGCCGCCGTCATGCCCAGCATGTCGGCGATGGTCCGCGCCCGATGGACCGAATTGTTCCGCGACCGCCCTGAGCTCAACACCGCCTTCGCGTTCGAGTCGGCGGCCGACGAACTGGTCTATATCGCCGGAGCGTCACTATCGGTGGGGTTGAGCGTCGCGCTGTTTCCCGAAGCCGGCACCCTGGTTTCGACCCTGCTTCTCGCTGCCGGGACGACGGCATTCGTCCTGCAACGGCGCACCGAACCGCCGGTGCGTTCGGCCGATGCTGGTCGAAACGGTTCCGCGATCTTCTTGCCGCCCGTACAGATCATCACCCTGATCCTGGTCTTCGTCGGCGCGATCTTCGCGACCGCCGAGGTAAGCACCGTCGCGCTTACCCGCGACCTCGGTCAACCCGGCGCCGCGAGCCTGGTCATCGGCCTGTATGCGGCGGGGTCGTTCGTCGTCGGGGTCGTTATCGGCGCATTGAAGCTCACGCTGCCGCTGCACAGGCAATTGCTCGTGGTGCTCGTCGCGTTGCTGGTCACGACATTGCCGTTGCTGCTGGCGAATTCCGTGCCGACATTGGCCGCGGCGATCCTGTTGAGCGGTGTCGCGGTGTCGCCGACCTTCATCACCGCGTTCGGGCTGGTCGAACGGCGCGTTCCCCGCGGGGTTCTGACCGAAGGCGTGACCTGGGTGACGACGGGCATCGGCATCGGCATGGCGCTGGGCGCTTTCCTGTCGGGCTGGGTGGTCGACGCGTTCGGCGCCCGCAGCGGCTTTCTGGTGTCGGCAGGCGCAGCGACCGCCGCTTTGTCTATCGCGCTTATTGGCCAGCGAATATTGGCTCGCGACGTCGCGCCCGCGAAGGCATGACCACCACGTTTGCGGAAAGAAAACCGGGAACAGCGCGCGCTCGCCGAGCTTTGGCTCGGGCTGCCGCCGCAATCAGGATTGCGGCTGGAAGTCCACGAGTTCGATGTCGAACACCAGGGTCGACTTGCCCGGGATCACCACCTTACCCTGCTCGTCACGCTGATCCTCGGGGCCATAAGCCAGGCGGGACGGAATCCATACGCGCAGCGTCTCACCCTTGGCCATCAGCTTCAGCGCTTCGCTGAAGCCTGGCACCACGCCTGAAACCGGCATCGGCGTCGGCTGGGTCGATTTGTCGAAGCTCGTGCCGTCGACAAGCTTGCCTTCGTAATTGACCAGCGCGACATCCGTATCAGTCGGATGCGCGCCGGTCGCCGGCTTGATCACGCGATATTGGATGCCTGACGCGGTCTGGATCACGCCGCGTAACTTGCGGTTCTTGGCGAGGAAGGCATCCTCGGGCGACAACGGAGCCACCGGCGCCTTGGCGGCAGCCCGCTTCGCAACAGTCGACCGCTCGGCGACCGGCGCCTTCTTTGCGAGCACCGGCATGGCACCGATCATGACCGACACCGCGCCGATCAGGCAAGCCGTCGCAACCTTCAGGCCCATGACGCCGTCGCCTACTTGCCGGTCGGCGCGGCAGGCGCCGGGACGCCGCTCGTCGGGGCAGGCTCGCCGCCTGGCACTGCGCCGCCAGCCCCCGGAGGACCACCGGCGCCGCCGGCACCGCCCATCTTCTGCATCATTTGCTGCTGATATTGCTCGATCACTGCCTGCGGCAGGAAGTCGATCAGCTCGATGTCGAACACCAGAGTGGCGTTGGCCGGGATCGGGCCCGCGCCCTTGTCGCCATAGCCGAGCTTGGCCGGGATCCAGACGCGGAACTTCGCACCCTTGCTCATCAGCTTGAGCGCTTCGCTGAAGCCGGGGACGACGCCCTTGATCGGCATCGGGGTCGGTTGCTGCGACTTGTCGAACGTGGTGCCGTCGAGCAATTTGCCTTCGTAATTGATCAGCGCGACGTCGGTGTCGGTCGGATTCTTGCCCTTGCCCGGGGTCAGCACCTTGTACTGCAGCCCCGACGCGGTGGTCTTCACTCCGGGCGCCCAGGAATTGAACGTCATCGACAGCGAGTCGCGCGCGCTGCCGCCCCACCACATGAACATGCTGAACAGCAACGCGCCGGCGCCCAGCACGGCGAGCACGATGCCCAGCCACAGGACGCGTTTCGCACGCGGATCGAGCGGCGCCTTTGCGGGCGCCTTGGGAGCAATCGTGTCAGCCATGTTTTATCTTTTCACTGTCCTGGAGGAGGGACGAGGCTCTCGCCGCCGCCCAGGGGCGGACCACCGGCACCGCCAGGCGCGCCGCCTGGCCCACCGGGACCGCCCATGCCGCTGGCGCCGCCGCCGTTCATCTGTTGCATCTGGCGCTGATATTGTTCGACCACCGCTTGCGGCAGGAAATCCTTGAGTTCGATATCGAACATCAGCGGCGAATTCGCCGGCAGCACGACATTGCCCTGCTGATCCTTCTGGTCCTGCGCGCCATAAGCCAGGCTCGCGGGAATCCACACCAGGATCTTCTCATTCTTGTGCATCAACTTCAGCGCTTCGCTGAATCCCGGAACGACGCCTTTGACAGGCATCGGCATCGGCTGTTGCGACTTGTCGAAGACTTTGCCGTTGCGCAGGCGGCCTTCATACTGGACCAGCGCAACGTCGGTATCCGTCGGAGACGCGCCCGTGCCGGCCTTGAGCACTTCGTATTTGAGGCCCGACGACGTCGTCGTGACGCCCCAAGCGCGCTGCGACCTGGTGAACAGGTCATCGCCCTGCCGTGCGAGCAGGAAGGCGCCGATCACGGCGACGGCGATACCGATCCACAGCAGCCAGATATAGCTGCGCTTGACGGGCTGCAGGGGAACGGCGGTCACGGACATGGGAGCAAGCCTCGACGGGAAGGCCGCGTACGACCGCGGCCGGGACACGCTGTTCTGGGTAGGTCGGAGGGCCGCGGCTCGCAAGCCCTCACGAAAGCGACGTGCAGGCCTTACTTGGCCCCGTCACGCTCCATCCGCTTGCGCTCGAGCTTGCGCGCGCGACGGACGGCGGCGGCACGCTCGCGCGCACGCTTCTCGCTGGGCTTCTCGTAATGGCGGCGCAGCTTCATCTCGCGATACACGCCTTCGCGCTGGAGCTTCTTCTTGAGAGCCCGAAGCGCCTGATCGACATTGTTATCGCGCACGATGATTTGCATAAAACCCGTCAACTCCAGATCAAATGATTGTGGCCGCCCCAGACAAAGTCCGGGCGTGAAGGCGCGGCTCCTAACAGTGGGTCGGGCAAAAGGCAAGTGAGTCGGCTGTTGCACGTTCGCTACAGCCGCAAGGCGCGAAACCCCGTGGGCGAATCAGTTCCGGCGGTGCTTCCCGCCATAGCGCCGGCCGATATAATCGCCGATCTTGCCCATCTCGTTCGCCGCTGCCAGCGCGCTCGCGTCGCAGCATGGCAGCGGATTTTGCGCATGATCGGCGGCACTTGCCTGCACCTTGTCGCACAAATTCTCGATATCCGCGCGCGTCAGCAGGTTCTTTTCACGCAATACGCACAGCAGACTCTGCAGAATCAGCATGGTCTTGTCGCTGCTGTCCCCAGCAACAAACTCGACGTCTTTCATCGTCACTCTCTCCTTATCTGGAGAGAGGTTATGCTTATTGCGCCAAAAGGCAAGCAGGCGATCTAATCGATCACTGGAGGCCGCCGCCGAGTGCCCGATATAACTCGATCAGGTTGCTCGACCGGGTCGTGCGGGTCGTAACCAACTGCTGTTCCGCCGCATAAGCGGTGCGTTGCGCATCGAGCGCGACCAGGAAGCTGTCAACGCCCGCGCGATAGCGTGCATCGGACAATTTGGCCGCCACTTGCGCGGCATTGGCTCGTGCGGTCTGGGCGGAAACCTGCTCGTCGATCGTGCCACGTTGCGCCAGCGCGTCGGCAACTTCGCGAAAGGCAGTCTGGATGGTCTTTTCATACGTCGCTACCGCCGCTTTTTGCGACGCCTTGGCGTAATCGAGATTGCCCTTGTTTCGGCCGGCGTCGAACAGCGGCAGCGCGACCGATGGGGCGACATTGTAGGTGCCGGTTCCCGCCCCGAACAGCCCGGTCAGCCCGCTGCTGATCGTGCCCAGCGCCGCGGTCAGCGAAATGCGCGGGAAAAAGGCCGCCCGTGCCGCGCCGATATTGGCATTCTGCGCGATCAGTTGATGCTCCGCCTGGAGCACATCCGGACGCCGCAACAGCACGTCCGACGACAGGTTAGCGGGCAAGGCGTCGCGCGTTACGCGGCCATCGCCGAGCGCCGCCGGCAGCAAATCGGCCGTGACGGTCGTCCCGGCGAGCAGGTTTAGCGCGTTCTGGTCCTGGGCGATCCTGGTCTGGAGCGTGGCGATATCGTTGCGCGCCGCCTGGTAATTGGTTTCGGCTTGGCGCGATTCGAGTTCTGAGGCGACGCCGATACGGAATTGCGCGCGCGTCAGCTCGAGCGTTTGCTCGAAGGTCTTGAGCGTGTTCTGCGACAGCCGCAACTGATCCTGGTCGGACGCCAGAGTCAGCCAGGCCGTGGCGATTTCCGAGATCAGGCTGATCCGCGTCGTGCGCTGCGCTTCCTCGGTCGCGAAATATTGTTCGAGCGCGGCCTTGGACAGATTGCGCAACCGCCCGAACAAATCGAGCTCGAACGCTGAGAAACCGACATTGGCTTGGAAATACTGGATGTCGGTCGACGAACCGCCGCCAGCCGCGCCCGCCCCCGCCGCGCCGGCCGCGCCCGCACTGTTGGTGTAGGTCGCCGAACCATTTGCGTTGATGCTCGGCAGGATGTCGGCGCGCTGCACGCGATATTGCGCGCGCGCCTGGAGCACATTCGCCGCCGCCACCCGCAAATCGCGATTATTGTCGAGCCCTAGTTGGATCACCTGGCGCAGGCGGTCGTCGGTAAAGAAGTCGCGCCAGCCGATCGCGGTTACGTCCGGGGCGTCGGTCGCGGCCCGCGGATAGATGCCGCCTTCGGGCAGCGCGGTCGGGACGGCGCCCGAAGGCCGGACATATTTGGGGGCGAAGTTGCAGGCCGACAGCGCGCTGCCGGCGAGCAGGAGGACGAGGATGGGACGAACGGTCACAGATCAGGCTCCCTGCGGCGCGGCCGCATCGGTATCGCGGTCGGTCGACGTGTCGCGCTCGCCGTGCCGGCCGAACAGGCGCAACACGACCACGAAGAACATCGGCACGAAGAAGATGGCGAGGATGGTGGCCGACAACATGCCGCCGACGACAGCGCGGCCGATAGCATGCTGCCCGCCCGCCCCGGCGCCCGCCGCGATCGCCAGCGGGAACACGCCGAAGACAAAGGCGAAGCTGGTCATCAGGATCGGGCGGAGGCGCAGCTTGGCCGCTTCGATCGCGGCGTCGAACGCATTCAGCCCTTCGCGCATCCTCTCCTCGGCAAATTCGACGATCAGGATCGCGTTCTTTGCCGACACGCCGATCGTAGTGATAAGCCCGACCTGGAGATAGATGTCGTTATTGAGCCCGGTGATCGTCGCGGCGAGCAAGGCGCCGACAACACCGAGCGGCACCACCAGCAAGACCGAGATCGGCACCGACCAGCTTTCATAGAGCGCGGCGAGGCACAGGAATACGATCAGCAATGACAGCCCATAGAGTGCGGGCGCCTGCCCCCCGGACAGCCGTTCCTCATAGGACAGACCAGTCCATTCGAGCGCGGTACCCGGCGGCAATTTCGCGTGGATATTCTCCATTGCCTTCATCGCCGCGCCCGACGCTACGCCGGGCGCGGGCGCACCCTGAATCTCGATCGCCGGCTGGCCATTATAGCGCGTCAACTGCACCGGCGCCTGCGCCCAACTCAGCGTCGAGAAAGCAGTGTAGGGCGCCATCTGGCCGTTGCTCGAGCGCACGTAGAAACTGCCGATATCCTCGGGCTTCAATCGATACGGCGCGTCGGCTTGGACGTAGACGCGCTTGACGCGGCCGCGATCGATGAAGTCGTTGACATAAGCGCCGCCCCAAGCCGCCGAGATCGCGGAATTCACGTCGCCGAGATCGAGCCCAAGCGCGCGCGCCTTATCCTGGTCGATATCGACCTTGAGCTGCGGTGCATCCTCCAGCGAGTTAGGACGGACGCCGACCAGCGTCTTGTCCTGCGACGCCATGCCCAGCATCATGTTGCGCGCCTGAATCAATCGATCGTGTCCGATCGCCCCGGTATCGACC